>CAYXKL010000139.1:0-5782 GCA_964464825.1 uncultured Melioribacter sp.
GTACAAGAGTTAGTAGATGATAGAGGAGCTGATGTAATTAATTTTAGCTGGGTATCGAGTTATTCTTCTCAACTTGCAAACGTCATTCAATATGCTTTACAAAATGGAGTCGTTTGCGTCGCGGCAGCTGGAAATGATGAATGGACAATCCCTGGAACAAGATACCCTGCAGCTTATAATTTTGGAACAGATGGACAAGTAATAGCCGTTAGTGGGACACAGTTGACAAGTGGAGTTGAGCAATTTATTACTGGATTTAATTATAGCCCAGGCACTAACCCCATAAGTGATCCAACAAATGCTTTTATTGATTTTGCTGCACCCGGTTCAAATTATAGAGCACTTAGTGATGTTAGTTCAACTGGCTATATCCATATTTGGGCTGGAACATCTATCTCAGCTCCTTTTGTCAGTGCTTTAGTAGGTTTAATGTTATCAGTCAATAGTTCATTAACTCCTAATCAGATATATGATATATTACAAAGAACTTCAGAAAAAATTGGACAGTATTCATATGATACAAATGGTTGGAATCGTTATCTCGGCTATGGTAGGATTGATGCTGAAGATGCTGTTAATGCTGCGTCAGGTGCCCCAGCGAAACCTAAAAATCTTCATTTTACTTATTCTAATTCTGAGCATCCTTCACTCGGTTGGGACGCAAACACAGAATCAAATATAAGCGGTTATAGAATTTACCGCGAGTATGATAAAAGCGGAACTTGGAGTTCTGCAGGTTACGTAAGTCATCCAACAACAACGTTTATCGATTATGTGGTTGATTATACAAAACCTATTTGGGCAAAAACTGTTAGGTATAGAGTAAAAGCAGTGAATAGTTCCTTACAATATTCTGTATATAGTAATATGATTGAGACCACGGGGATTATGGCAGACCCAAATATTGTCGCTTCGGATAAAAATGAAAAAGAAAAAATGGCAATAGAAAATTTTGTATTTGCCCTTGATCAGAATTATCCAAATCCGTTTAATCCAAACACAAGCATTTCTTTTTCACTTCCCCAAAAGAGTTTTACATCCTTAAAGGTATTTGATATCTTGGGAAAAGAAGTAAAAGTACTAGTAAATGACTTACTTTCAGAAGGAAATTATAGCTTTAATTTTGACGGAAATAATTTATCAAGTGGTTTGTATATTTATCAGTTAAGTACAAATATGGGTATTGTCTCCCGTAAGATGTTGTTGATGAAGTAACATTGCTTTGTCGGGGAAGACAGTCATAACGCGCTGTCTTCCCATTCTTTAACGCTAAGCTAAAAAACGGGAGATTAAAAATGAGAATTAATTATTTATTACTATTATTTAATCTTTTTTCATGTATAACATTAGCCCAGAATTTTATACAAATCAATTCGTTAAAGGAAGCAAGAATAGGTCATGCAATGGTTGTTTTGTCTAACGGAAATATACTTGTTAGTGGCGGCGAAGGGGGCTATGAAAATAGCATAAAGTCAAGTGCCGAAGTATATGAGGTTAGTACAGGTAAATGGAGATTCACACATTCTATGAATGTGCCTCGTGTAAGTCACAATTTAATCTTGTTAGAAAGCGGCAAAGTTTTAGCTGTTGGCGGTTATAAGGAAAGAAGTTGTGAATTATTCGATCCAAATACAGAAACATGGGTAATGACTGATTCTGTCCCAAATTACCGGTTACTCGGGCAAACTGTAACTGAATTGAAAGACGGGAGAATACTTGTAAGCGGTGGAAATAGTGGAGCAATTGGAGATTCGATATTAGTGACGAAGATACTTCCTGAATGTGACATTTATGATCCAGTTACTGAAAAATGGAGCTCCGTTGCAAATTTAAATATTCCACGATGGATGCATTCGTCGGTATTATTAAACGATGGCAGAGTTTTAGTTATGGGTGGAGTAAGTGAAGAAATGCGTTCCTGTGAAATATATGATCCTATTGAGAATACCTGGATAATTACTGCTTCGATGAATGAACCGAGATCTTCATTGTCATCAATTTTATTACCAAATGGTAATGTTTTTATTAGCGGCGGTGATTCAATAGGAGTTAATATCATTCCTTGGAAAAAAAGTTGCGAAGTTTATGATGTTACAACTGAAAAATGGACATACGTTGACGATATGCTTGATTTCCGTGGAGGACACCAGATTTATTTACTACCAGATTCCAACAGACTTTTAATCTTTGGCGGCGCCATAATGCAAAGCTCATACGAAGATACGTGGGAATACTACGACTTGACTAGTATGAAACCGATCTCAAAAGGTATTTTCCCAATAAAACTAATCTACACTAAGAATTCTTTACAACGTGGAGATGGAAGTATTGTCTTAATTGGTGGGGAAGAATTTGAAATTTCTTCTGATGGAATGCCATATTCTTGGCCGACAAACAAATGTTATATTTTCAATATTACTACCGGAATAAATGATTATGGAACATTACCCGATAAATACACACTTTATCAAAACTACCCTAATCCATTCAACCCAATAACAACAATAAAATACTCCGTTCCTCTTACCGAGCACATTTCTCTGAAAGTATATGATTTGCTTGGTTGTGAAATATTTACACTTGTTGATGGAATGAAATCACCTGGGAATTATTCTGTTAGTTTTGACGGTTCTAAACTTTCAAGTGGAGTTTATTTTTATACTTTTACTGCTGGTAAATTTCGACAAACATGTAAAATGTTAATGATCAAATAAGGACATAATTATTTTATTTCCGTCTTTTGTTTTTAAGGGCGTAAGTATAACAAGCGGGTCAACATTGACCGCTTTTTCATTACAACATTATTTTATTATAAAGTTTGTTCTATTTAGAATGCATTGCTTTTAATAGTAGTTCCATAAGTGTAGTTGTTTTGTAATTATAATTATTTTCAAATAAATAAACATTGTAGTGCGAGGCGGCAAGTTACCCGCCACGCCGTTATGTTGCAGAAAAGTAAAGTGAGGATTTTATGATTTGGACAATTATATGGTTTGTTGTCTGTATCCTTTATGCAATATTTTCTCTGATTCAAATTAAATCTCCAGATTTTAAGAATACAGACCTGGTTATCATTATTACGGGTTTTTTTGGCTTATTAGCTTCTCTGCTTAAACACTTATATCAAAGTAATCTTTCATTCTATTTATATTGGATAAAATTTAAAAACTGGTTTCGAAATTATCCATCAAAGTGGGAATTGAATATCAGATTTGATGGAAATTTTGATGATGACATTGTGAAGAAACTCGATGGTTTTATTCAATCAAATCAAAACATTTACGATAATTCTAAAGTTTTTCACAAGACAAAGAACTCAATCAACTTTTCAATATTCTCTACACTCAATTTTTATTTGGATTTCCAGCCAAAACATATAAATAGCCTGAATTATGATACAATAGATATTTCGTTAAGTCCATTTGAAATTGGAAGCAACAGTTCTAAACGTAAACTCGAAAGTCAAATAATACCATTTTTATCTAACCTTCAGAACTTTCTAAAACCCGATAATACTTCATATGTCCTAAATATTTCATTCATAAAAGACAATCCATTTTTTACATTATTTATATCACATCTTGACCCTACACAAATAAATTCATTCAATATCAATCTGCATATTGACGCTTATTCAAAAAATTCTTGCAAAGATATAGTTACAATCAATAAAGAAAATATAATTGTTAGCGCAAATGATTTGCACAGCTTAAAAGAATTAGCAAACGATTTCATTTTTTTGTCCACGAACGTAAAACATTATTTAAAGGTCGCTAACAATGCCTAAATCATTTAAAATAACTTACATCGATAAATTCGATGCCACGAATATTCAAGAACAACCCGTTCTTCTAAATTCACAATACACTACAGACAACAAACCTCCATATCCACAATCGAAGATTTATAAGTCGCGAGATAAAGTAGCCAAAGATGATTTCGTTAAATATTTGATTGAACACGAGATGGAAGAATGTGCCTATGGGAGATTTAATGAGGAAGTATTTAACAAATATATTCGTCGTGAATATATCCATTCGTTTCAGAGTTCTACACTTCAATTGCTAATTCTAAATGGGAAAAAGAAATTTGTTTTAGATTTCTGCAAGAAAACAAAGGACTGGAATTATCTTTTAATAAAAACAATCCAGATTAATATGGGTAGTTTATTAGAAAAACTACCTCACGTAAAAGGTGTATGGTTTAGCTTTCAAAATGGTCTTATTAGAGCATCAGCATTGATGGGCGCTAATATTGAAGTTACAAATGACTTTAAAAAATATAATACGGAAGGTGAAATATCGACTTTGTCTTTTCATTTTGACTATAACAATATTATGCATCCAATAATGCTAGTTAATGACGGCACAGTTGTTCTACAAAGTAATTATACTGAAGTATCTCAAGAATTGGATTTAGTGTTAGAAGTTAAGAAACAGTTGATTGACGGAATATTTGAAAAAAAAGATGTGTAACGCAACATAACAAGCCGCTCAACACGGACAGCGTTTTTCAGTGCGGCGTTTGTGTAATTGTAAAGTTGCGTTTGCAAAATAAAGTTTCTCTTAAAGGTAGTTCGTTCTAAGAAATATTTTTACAAATAAAAAATTGTTGCGGTTAATTGGTATTGCTGTTCTGGGCTGCCGGTTAGCGGCAACGCCGTTATAGCGCAATAAAATATTGGTGAAATTATGGAAAAGGAAACTGTTTTAGCGAATATTAAATTTTCTTTTAATTACAGTGAAGAGACGCAAAAATGGTTATCAAAATATTTAGATAATTCAAATGTATGGTTTGCGTCAAGTGAAGGAACTCCGTTCTTTGGTGAATATTCTCGAACTTGGGATAGAATCCTAATTGATAATACTCAATATGAAGTCAAAGAATACTTCCTATCATTAGGACTTAGCGAAAATAATTTACCAATTGTCAAAATTAACGAACATTATGCTGGCTCTTGGATTATTGACGCTTCTATCGTTATGGCTACAACAATAGGTTCTACTTACATTATTCTTAAAGGAATTTCCGAATTACCAAAAATTGTAGATGGTCTCGTCGATTTAAAAAATCGAATTAAGAAGAAAGTTCATAAGGATACTAATGATAAAGTTCGAGAATTACTTGATGAGCAAAGAAAACGTTTTGAATTGAAATCTCCTCCCAAAAATGTTATCGAATCCAATTTTACAATAGATGCGCGACCAATTTTGTCTTTAACACCAGCCAAGATGAAACATCATAAAATTCACTTGAGTGTTGGTGTGTCTGAAGAATCTATTACAATAGAAAACCTAAGTGACGATGTTATTAAATCTATCAAAATTGGCTTGTTTAAAAGCAAGGAAAAGAGAAACCAGTGGTCATATGCTGATGCTTACTCCGGTTATGTTGAACTTCTTTCACCCAATCAGACCATTTGTAAATCACTTGAAGAATTTAAGAATGGTAATTCGGAAAAACTGACAATTGATGAGTTGCCAATAAACATAGATTGCTGGATTCAAGATGATTTTGGAATATATCTATTTATGTTTTACTTAGATTAGCGCTATAACCCGCCGCTCAACACGGACAGCGTTTTTCAGTGCGGCATTTGTGTAATTATAAAGTTGCGTTTACAAAACCAAGTTGCTCTTTATGGTAGTATGTTCTAAGAAGTATTTTTTATAAATAAAAGTTGTTACGGTTAATTGGCATTGTCGTTCTGGGCTGCCGCTTATCGGAAAGAGCGTATGTTTAAAGTAGATATTAAATTGAGTTCTCAAAGAAGTCATAATAA
>CAYXKL010000140.1:0-5756 GCA_964464825.1 uncultured Melioribacter sp.
GTTCACACGAAGGAGCGAACCGTGCGGCAATGATGTATTCCTTTTTGGGCACCTGAATATTCCGGAGTATAGTATACAACTGATTCCGGACTAAAGTATACATCGATTCCGGAGCAAAGTATACAATTTTAATAAAAAAAGGGGGCGGCGGAGCGAAGCGGAGCACCCATCGGAACTGACATTCCGGCATATAGTATACAAGTATTACCTTAAAAAGTTGATTGATTTGTGATTTTTACGCCTTAAAAAAAGGAGGCGTATGGCAAACAAACCGATCAACATGACTAAAATCAAAAGAATCATTCAACTGCTCAAGGCAGGCGAAAAGAAATCTGTGATCTCACGATCCGTTGGTATCAACCGGATTACATTAGATCGCTACCTAACTAAAATTGAACTTACTGGGAAAAGCTTTGATGAATTATTATCATTGACTGATGTTGATATATCAAATCTGATATATCAGGTTTCACACACTAATCAACCTGACGACAGGTATTTGAACCTTAAAGAACAGTTTGATTATTTTAATCAAGAACTCAAAAAAACGGGAGTAACCCGTAAATTATTATGGGAAGAGTATAACGAAGCATATCCGGAAGGGTATAGCTACACACAATTCTGTGAGCATTTTGCACGATTTAGACAGGCTAAGGATGCGACAATGATCCTGTCTCATAATCCTGGAGAATATTTACAAGCTGATTTTGCTGGTACACAATTAGAGTACATTGATCGATTTACCGGGGAAATTATTAAATGTCCTGTATTGGTTTGCGTATTGCCATTTAGTGGCAGAACCTATGTGGAGGCCTTATCTTCAGCTAAACAAGAGCCATTATTTAATGCACTAAGCCGCTGTCTTTCATATATGGGTGGTGTTCCACGCAACATAAAAAGCGATAATATGCGACAGTATATGGTAAAAAATGAACGATATGAATATGCCTTTACCGAATTGGCAGAACAGTGGGGCGTTCATTATAATACCAATCTAACTGCTACTAGACCATACAAACCGAAAGATAAACCCACTGTTGAAAATGGCGTTCGTATGTCATACTTAAGGATTTATGCAAAGCTCCGCAATGAAGAATTTTACTCATTGGAAGAGTTGAATAAAAGAATTTTAGAGCTCTTAAACATCCATAATAATACGCCTTTTCAGAAGCTTCAACTAACACGGCAAATGCGATTTGAACAAGAGGAAAAAGAATGTTTAGTCTCCTTGCCAGCCGCCCCATTTATTATTAAGCACAAGACAAAAGGGAAAGTTCAAAAGAATTATCACGTTGTATTGGGTGAAGATAAATATCAATACAGTGTACCATATAAATATATTGGACAACAAACACATCTTATTTATGATGAAAAAACGGTGGAAATATTTATTGGGTTAGAACGGATAGCCTGTCATAAACGAAGCCACAGCTCATCAGGTCATTCGACCATTGCTGATCATATGCCTGAAAGCCATAAAAAATACAGTGAAACTTTAGGTTGGAACGCAGACTATTTTCTGTCATTTGCAAAGACTATCGGCCCCAATGCTAAAGATGTATTTACACGGATGCTTGCTTCAAGAGATTTTATTGAGCAAAGCTATACTGCCTGTATTGGTTTGATAAGGTTATCGGAAAAATATGGCAATGATCGTTTTGAAGCAGCCTGCAAACGAGCTGCTAATGCCAGCAGGATTAACTTCCGATTAATCAAAAATATTTTAAAGAATAATCTTGACCGGCAAGAATCAAATTATCTGAATCTGTTTACCACACCCAAACATGATAATATCCGTGGTGCCGATGCATACAATTTTTAATTAATCACATAAAAAAACAAAGCAAATGAACACACAAATCACTATTGATCAATTAGATCATTTAAAGCTAAAAGGTATGTCAATGGCATATCAAGCTGTATTATCAATGCCCGTACAAGATCAACCTGACTTAAATCAATTTATGGCCAGGCTTGTTGAAGCAGAGATGCAGAACAGAAATACAAAGAAAACTGATATGCTTCTTAAGTTGAGTAAATTGCGTTACAATGCTGTACTAGAAAATGTGTATTGCAATGATAAACGCAACCTGTCAAAAGAAAAGCTAATGATGGTTGCTGATTGTAGTTTTATCAATCGAGCTGAGAATCTATTAATAACAGGCTCTACTGGTTGCGGTAAAAGTTATCTAGCTTGTGCTATTGGACGCCAGGCCTGTTCAATGGGTTACAAAGTGCTGTATTTAGGCATCAATAGGTTACTTGAAAGAATATCATTATCAAGGCTTGATGGGTCTTTTATAAAAATACTAAACCAGTTTGAAAAAACATCTTTGATTATATTGGATGACTTTGGGTTGCATCCGTTGGACACAAATACCCGGCTTGCATTACTTCAAATACTTGAAGACCGGTATGGTAAAAAATCAATGATTATAACCTCACAGCTGCCAATCTTAAAATGGTATGACTACATCGGAGACTCTACTATCGCTGATGCAATTATGGACAGATTGTCAGTTAATGCACATCGATTTGAATTACAAGGTGACTCGTTAAGAAAGAAAAAATGATTAATTTTGCTTTTACAAATTAACAACTTTTTAAGTTGTATACATTACTCCGGATTGGATGTATACTTTCACCGGAATATTCAATTTCAGACCATTTGATTGGAATTGTTTAATTTTAAATGCTACTAATTAGGGGGAAGCTTTCACAGTTATTTGGGGGTCTAAGACACGACCACCTTAATCAACTACTTCCTTTTTTTAGTATTTTAGTCCTAATGATTATTCCGATTTGAAAGGGTTTGAAGGTTTCAAACATTCTTAATTCTTTCAGCCCAAATTTCCTTTATCACCTTTCCAACTTTCAAAAACTCACCCTCAGAAAATTCATCAGTTTTTGCATTGTTGCACCAATAGCAACACATCACTGAATTTTCTTTTAAATATTCTTTATTTGCTTCTTTGCGATCTATCTCAAGTGTCCAACCACGTGTAATATGCTTTTTGTATATTTTTTTCTTTTCAATTAAATCGTTGATTTTATCTACAGAGATTCCACAATAGTGGCATTCTTTATTTTCCGTAATAAAAGCAACAAAATCTGGATAGGGAAATAATTTGGGGAAAATATTTTCAACGTAATACTTCTGCAATTCTTTCCTAATATTGCTTTGTGTTTTATTCCACTGGTTAATTCCATCATATATTTTATTTATCGTAATATCTTTTATTTTATGTTCTAAAGGATATTGCCAATAAACAGTTGAATATAAGTTTATTAAGTCATCAGATGGAGTGAATTCTTTAAAAGTTTTAAGATTAATATTTATTTCATTTAATGTAGGATTAGTTATTGCTGCATTAAATAGAAAAAGGTCTAACCTTGTTTTGGAACTATCTAATGCTTTAGAATTGTATTTACTTTTTTCGGTTGGATTTATTATCTGAGGTTTTATGTTATTATCAATATACTTCTGAATATAGATCAATAATTGTGAGGAATCTTCTATTACGTCTTTACTGGGTAATACTTCTATATCTTTGTCTGCTTCAAAGAACAATGCACCACAAATTTCTTCGGTGGCTTTTGCTGAATTCTTTCTAAATACTCCCTTGCCTTTTTCTTTTATTATAACCATTGTGAAGCCATCAGGATGCGAAAATTGTAGATTACAACTTGGGCATTCCCATAAATCACTGGTATTCATTTTTAGTTCAATATTTTTGCCTTCAATTTGACAATAAGGACAATAGCCATCGCAATTCATAAATTATTCCTCCCAGATTTTTTGATATAATAATTGATTTAACTTCATAATTATAGCATTCAGATATTGCATATCTTTAAAATTCGGTGCATTGAAAACTGTGAATTTCTTTTGATATGCATATCCGAATAATGCTGCACGTAACTCATATATGTCAATAAAATCGCTGAAAGTTCCAGTATCCCAGTACTCTTTCTCGATCTTATTGGAATGGACAATTAGATTTTGTTCACCTTCTAAATGTTTGATACCATCATATGTTAAAGAAAAATTGACGATCCTTTCCCAGTTATTAGTTGCTGGCAAATCAGACTGTTTTATTTCTATTAACTCCTTCTTTGGTTTAAACTCGGTCTCTACAATTTCTTTTGCCACTGCTGGCTTATTCTTCCTATAAATATTCCAACTGATGCAGTTAAGAATGCCACCTTCAAGTGCAATCGGGTTTGAGTTGATTGTTTCAATCCGATGATTAGGGAATACTTCAGAGAATTTCTTCAAGGCTAATTCATCTTCCTTTATTCCAAAAAACGGTAAAACTATTAAATCACCGATCTGTAAATAGTTAATATAAATACCCTTTGCAGTAAAGTCGCCATCGGCATTCCTTTCATCAGATGTTACATAAGGTATTTCGAGAGCATTCAAATTACTCTTCTCAATTGCAGTATGAAAAGCTTTTTGAAAAGATTTACTCTCAGTTGAATAGTCATTTATCAGAACTGAATCTTCATCAACGAACCTTAGCATACCGTCTGAATGACCATAAAAATCATCAGGTTGCTTAGGTATAATAATTATTTGCTCAACTTCGAGTAGCTTCTGGATTTCCTGAATAAGCGATTCTTTAGTTTTATAATCTGGATTATCTTTAAATATTTTATCCGTCAGTATTGCCTTAGTTGCAGATTTCACAACATTACCACCATCTATCTTTATTTTAGTCTTTATAGTTTTGATGCCAATACTTTCAGTGATGATATTACTTTCGCTTATTGTTTTTCTCCATTTTCCCTTTAAATAATCTGGATCATATGTAAACTGGATAAATTTATCTTCATTAATTTGAATAGGCATATAATCTCTACACCATATATCATTAGTGTTATTAAGGATTTCAAACTCAACTTTATTTTTATTGAGAAGGTTAGAGAATTCCTCAAAGAAAGGTCTATACATACTTTTTAACAAAGCTGATAGATAAAGAAAATTTGTTTGTTGATCGGTTATCATAAATATAACTTGGTGAAACGTATTTCAAATATAGAGAAAAACCATCGACTTTAGTTTCACTTTTATATATTTTGAAAATAAACTTTGTAAGTTACTGATTAATAAAAAGTAAAGTGTATTTTTTTTTGTAAAATCATCCAATCCTACCTTGTTTCTCTTTTGAGGGAATAATTTTTTTTGAAACAAGTGACCTTACCTTAGATCTTCAGCACATAAGTCACCCAAGTAATCTTTCTCAACAATAACTCCACGAATACCTTTATTCTGTGCAGTAATGCTAATAATCTCAGGAAAGGAATTCTTGTCTAAATGTAGTTTCATTTGATATTGTAATGTTCTATGGTTGGCAATGTTTTTTTATCAATTCCGTAAATAAAAACAGAAAATGGATTGATATGTTTCTTTAAATCATTAGCAATTTTCAATGATCCGACATCTTTCAATAGTGCAGCTAATAGTGCTCTTACGCATGGTCGGTGATATAAAGAGTAGGATGCTAATTCCTTCTGTTCCTTATTGGATAAATTTTTTATTAGATATCGGAATACCGCTACAGAAGATGCAATATTTGTATCTGGAATGTCCTTTATATCTTTCATGGCATCCAATATTTGAAGCAGTCGAATATTCTTTCCTTCAATACTGCAAGCACTTTTAACATATCGAACTTCAATGTTGCTTATCTTCTTTGATGGTCTTATCTTTTCTGCAGCTATTATTATTTGATTACTGATCTGGGTAGTTA
>CAYXKL010000141.1:0-5743 GCA_964464825.1 uncultured Melioribacter sp.
TTATAAGACAGAACATCGGCGGGAAATTATATTCAATCGGCTACGGCAGACCAACCGGATTTGCAATTGATCCGATCGAAAAAAAACCACTCAACCATTTTTATCCCGGTACAGATATTTTAAGTTTTGGAACTGCCGGCTGCAACCTCGGATGTAAGTTCTGCCAAAATTGGTCTATCAGTAAAGCAAAATTGGATTCCAATAATTCTTTTTATGCTTCTCCCGAAGATGTGGTTGCGCTCGCAAAAAAACATCACCTCCCATCTATCGCTTACACTTATAACGATCCGGTTATTTTCGGCGAGTATGTGATTGATATTTCAAAAATTGCGCGTGAAGAAAATATTAAAAATGTAATGGTAACTGCCGGTTATATCGATAAAAATGCACGTAAAGATGTTTTTAAATTTATTGATGCTGCTAATGTAGATTTAAAAGCTTTCACCGAAACATTCTATCATAAAATTACTTTTTCTCACCTAAAGGATGTTCTTGATACATTATGCTGGCTAAAACACGAGACGGATATTTGGTTTGAAATAACCAACTTATTAATACCCGATGAAAATGATAATGCCGAAGAAATTAAACAGATGTGTGATTGGATCCTTAAAAATCTTGGTGATGATGTACCTTTACATTTCACAGCATTTCATCCCGATTTTAAGATGACAAATAAAATAGCAACACCCTTCTCTATATTGACTACGGCAAGGAATATTGCATTAAAATTAGGTATTAAATACTGCTATACCGGAAATGTTCATCATTTAGAGGGTCAAACTACCTTTTGTCCTTCATGCGGAGAGAGTTTGATTATACGGGATTGGCACTCTGTTTTAAAATCTTCAATTTTAGATGGAAAATGCAACAAATGCGGTTATAATATTTCCGGAAGATTTTTTTAATTTTTATAAAAAATTTATTGTTTTTTTTTGAATATTCTGAATATATTTATTTACAGGCAATATAGTCCTATTAAAAAAACAAAAAATTAATTACTTAATTATAAACCACTAACAACAAGGATCAAATTATGAAAAGGGTTTTTTCATTTTTCGTTCTGGCTGCAATTATTGTGGCATCATTATCTACAATTTCTAATGCTCAATCCAAAGAAGTAAAAATTGGAAAGAAATTTACTGCTAAAGAAGCTAATGAATTATTCGGCACGGTTACTTCTTCTGTGCAGATCAGCAAAGCAGAATTAAAAGCTGCTGTAGCTAAAGCAAAAAAATATGTTTACTTCGCAATAAAAAATAACAGAGCTATGGTATTAAGCAGCAGAACTTTACCGCTAACTGCAAATGCTGAAGCATTAAAAGCTACTGATAAAGCATTTCTTTTAAGCAAAACTGTTGTTGAAGAATTTCTTAACACATCATCAGCAGATTATATATCGCTTGAAACAAGAGGTGAATTATTTACAGTAAGTGATGGTTACAGTACTTTAGAAATGTCATTACCATGTCCTCCAATATGTTATTAATATGATAGAAACTTTAAAGACAATATTTTTTATCAGTATTATTGTCTGGTTATTTCCACCAATAAGACAATTTAAAACTAAGTATTTCTGGTTTTTCCTAATCTTAGCTCTTGCAGATCCAATAACTCATTTTTTAAGACAATTTTCTATATACAATCCATCATATTACTTTTATGTATTTATTAGTTTTTTATTGATAGTTAGTCTGCAAGATAAAAATTTCATCATAAAAGCTAAATTTTTTTGGTTGACAATATTTATTCTATCTATAATTGGTTTCTTTTTAGATATTTCAAATAACTCTCAATTATTATTATTGCTATTTACAAACTCAGTAATATTATTCATCCTATTAAGAAATTATATTGTTGAATTTGTCACTAAAAAAAATAACCTCTTTTTACTTTTTTTAGTTATATATCAATTAACTATTATTTCAAAATTCTTAAACTTATTACTTGGTTTTGCTGATGCTACAGCTTTCTTTATTATTACAAGTATCTTCCAAATCGCGTTTGGACTCTTCTTTTCAATCTTTAGAGAAGATAACCCCAAACTCGTTCTTTAGTGTAGAGAATCCGTTATTATTTTCTCTAATACTAACAGTTACCATTATAGCGGTAATGTTTATCTTTTACCGTTATGTAATAATACCGATGCGGAAGAAACATCTTCAAGAGCAAGAGAATCTCAAACTTCAGCAAGCCGAACTTATGGCTCTATTTGCAGAACTCTCCCCCGATCCGATTTTCAGATTTGATGAAACCGGGAAGATTGTTCTCGCAAACAATTCAGCACATCACCTTTTTCCTTATAAAATTCTACTTGGCGGACAAGTAGAAAACATCCTCCCCTTTATGAAGGAATTTGATATTCACGATCTTATTTCAAACGGCAAGTCTGTAAATTACACAACACTTTTAGGTGATAGTTATTATCAATTTATCATTGCCGGTGTAAAAAAGTTTAGTGTGTGCCAGGTTTATGGACGTGATATTACAGAATTAAAGATTAAAGAACGCGAATTAAAAGATGCTCTTACAAAAGCTGAGGAAGGAAAAAAATTAAAAGAATATTTCCTCTCTCAAATTTCACACGAGATACGCTCACCGCTCAATGTTATTATCGGTTACTCGGATATGTTCTTAAATGAATACAGCAAAGAACATCCTGATTCAAAAGATATGTTTCTATCAATCATAAACAACAGTAAAAGGTTGTACCGCACATTCGATCTTATGCTTAATATGTCGCAGCTTCAAACCGGACAGTATGAAGCCCGTTACGAACGCGTGAATATTTTATCCTTGCTTAAAACTATAATGAACGAACAAAAAACATTTGCTAATGAAAAGAATCTTATGATGAATCTGATTAACATGATGGATGAAGAACCGATAATTACCGTTGATCATTATTCAGTTGCTCAAATATTTGTCAACTTGATTGATAATGCAATCAAGTACACAGAAAAAGGAAAGATCGATATTATAATTTATAAAGAAGGTACATATTTGTGTGTTGATATTTCCGATACCGGTATTGGAATCAAAAAAGATTATCTGAACAAATTATTTACACCATTTTCACAAGCCGATATGGGTTATACACGCCCATACGAAGGAACCGGTTTGGGTCTTGCCCTTGTTAAAGGTTTTATTGATCTGAACCGTGCAAAAATTAAAGTTAATAGTGAACCGGGTAAGGGTTCAATTTTTACAGTAATATTAGATGGAGAAAAAAGATGGGGAATGCAGAAATAATTAACAGTAGTAATAATTTATCCGCAGAAAGTAAACCCAAACTCCTTATTGTGGAAGATGATTATGAAAATCAAAAATTTTTAGAGTTGTATTTGAAAAGGTATTTCCAGGTGAACGTCTGTGATTCATCCGATACATTTTACAGCGTTTTACAGAATGAATCCTTTGATATTATACTTATGGATATCTCTATCAAAGGAGAAAAGAACGGATTGGAATTAACCAAAGAACTTAAAGGGGATACAAATTATTCGCATATTCCGGTTATATGCTATACTGCTCATGCATTTAACAGCGATAGAATTAATGCTCTTGATGCCGGGTGCGATGCTTATTTAAGTAAGCCTTCTGATGTTAGAACACTTTTAGGTTCTTTGTACGAATTACTTAAAGCAACAAAAAAAGATTTAATGTTAAGTCACTTCCCGAATCTTTCTTACACAAGCGCATAAACTTACCCACCCCTTCATCCCCTCCTTGGAGGGGAATTAAAGGGGTGGGTTAATATTTTCTTCTACTACCCTCTCGCCAAGCTTGGTGAGATAAATCTACTTCGTCAATACCATCTTCTTCGATTCAAAATATTTGTTCGCTCTGATAGTATAAATATACACACCGCTTGTCAGCTTACTTGCATCAAAATTTACTTCGTAATATCCGGCTGCTTTTGTTTCGTTTACTAATTCTGCTACTTCTTTACCAAGGATATCGTAAACCTTTATTGTTACGGTTCCGGCTTCAGGTAATTGGTATTTTATCGTTGTTGTTGGGTTGAACGGGTTAGGATAATTACTTATTGAATATTCTGTTGGTAACTCATCAGCAATTTCTTGTACTAATGGATCCTGATTTAATTTTGCCATCATTTGTCCGTAAACAGCAATATAGTATGGGTCTTGATAATCTCCTATTACATATGGATCGGTTGAATTATAATATCCTCTTACATCATACCAGATAAGATCAACATATCCTTGAGTTTTTGTGTACTCATAATCTGTGTATGTTTGAACTCCACGGTTAACTGTTGTTAAAAGAACTTCCGGACCTACAACACCATTGTGTTTAACTTTTCTGTAAATTTTATAAAGTGTAACATTGGTATTAGGATTATCAGTCCATGTTATAGTAATTGGTTCTCCTACTGATGATGTAACTTGTAAGTATTCGCCGGAGTTGGATGGTTTGCCACGATAAACGGCTGTATATGTTCCGTGAGAGTTAGGAGTAATTGTTGACGAATATGTTACCCCGTCTTTCTTCCAGCTATCAAATGAATAATCAATAAAATTAGTTGTGGTTGGATTACCAAAAATATTTATTGAATTTTCTTCTATTACAGTTGTCAATTTAGGTGAAGAATATGTTACACTGTTATAATAAATAGTAGAATAATTATTTATAAACGTTAGGTTACATTCTCTTTTCATAAAAGCAGTAAACATGGCTCCATTTTCAGCAAGATTGGTGGGGTATGTTATGGATGTTCCTCCGTCTAAATCAGTAATAGTACCATTAGATAATTTTTTTCCCATTTACTAGTATTTACTGATCCTTGATGCCAAATATAGTTGTATGTGATATTAGATTCTGTATATGATTGAGGTGTAAAAACCGCAAAATTGTTTGTAGAATTTTCATAAACTGTTTTAGGTGCCGGGCTATCAAGAAGCGATGAATTTACATAAATTTTACCAGCGTGAGAACCATGCAGATCATTTTGAACGGTTATATTGATAGATTTTTTATCCCTCTCATATGTAACTGTTAGATTGAAACTGAAGATACCGGTATTCGAACCGTTAATTGATTCATTTTCAGATGCCACTCCAAGATATAAATAGCCAGAAGAAAGAGAGCTTTGTATTGGTAAAACAAGGTTTGCGGCCGGATTTATTGAACTTCCCGAATAAGTTATACCTGTATATTTTGTAGTAGAATTTCCAACAGTATTCCATATTTCGGAATCAGTAACTGGAAGCGAATTAGGCTGTGTAATTTTAAAAGTATATCCTATCCCACCCGTTGTATAATCCAGTACAACAGTTTTAATTACTGTATGATTTGTTGGAGTATAATTTATGGCCGATAGTGAAAATTTGTATATTGTCCGGTAGATGTATGTTGTATTGCTGATAGAAGACATACCAATATTATTGAAATTTGTATTTCTATCATAAGTTGGATTATTGGTTCCTACTTTAACTTGTTCTACAGCAATTACATCAGGTGTAATAAAAACAGTTTCTGTTATTTTCTGTCCTAAAATAATTTTTGTGGAAATAATTAAAGTAAAAATTGTAAACAATAAATACTTTTTCATTTTCTTCTCCTTTTGGTAAAAAAAGATTATTTTTAAAATAGAATCGCGCCGATTTCAATATAATTTGAAACATAAGATTGCTAGTCTTAAGGTGTGATTTGTTATCAAGCGGATGATGAGCCAACATCATCCGCTTAATTGTTTGAAAAGCTTTACCCTCCACTCATT
>CAYXKL010000142.1:0-5692 GCA_964464825.1 uncultured Melioribacter sp.
CATTATGCCCGGGAAAGTTAATCCAGTAATTCTTGAAAATGCAATCCAAATAAGTGAATTGATTAAAGGTTTTGACGTAATAATATCTAATATAGCTGGAAGCGGCAATTTAGAATTAAATCCATTTGGACCTCTTCTTGCACATCTTTTTCTAAAATCTCTCGAGATGTTAAAAGATTCAAATTATAATCTTACTAAAAATTGTATCGATGGAATTACGGCTAATGTAGAAAGATGTAAATTAAATTTAATAAACAGCTCTGCTATAGCCGCTTCACTCATAACAACATTTGGTTATGATACAATCCAGGATTTAGTAAAATATGCACAGAAGCATAAAATATCATTTGTAAAAGCATTGATGAAAAGTAAATTGCTTACTGAAAAAGAACTTTTTAACATAATATCAAAAGATTTAGGAATTAATATTGAATAAAACTGCACAATCAGAAAGATTACATATATCCTTTGTAGGTAGAAGGAATGTTGGTAAATCTTCTTTGATGAATAAGTTTCTCGGTCAAGATTTAGCTATAGTTAGCGATATACCCGGTACTACAACCGATCCGGTTAAAAAAGCAATGGAACTACTCCCTTTTGGTCCGGTTGTTTTGATTGATACTGCGGGAATAGATGATGAAGGCGAACTTGGAACAAAGAGAATTGGGAAAACGACAAAAATTATCTCTGAATCTGATTTTGCAATTCTTGTTGTTGATTCACAAACGAAATTATCTCTAGATGAAAACAATCTGATAGAAAATTTAAAGTCACTCGATATCCCCTTTTTAATTGTTATAAATAAATCCGATCTTGGAATAAACTATGAGTTAATTACTTCACTACAAGAACTAAAATTGGATTACCAAACCGTTTCTTGTAATACAAATGAAGGTATTTACGAATTAAAAGAAAAGATTATAAAACTTTTACCTGACAATGAAGACCAACCGCTTGTAGGTGATTTAATTAAACAGCACGATGTTATTGTGTTAGTTGTACCTATTGATTTAGGAGCGCCAAAAGGTAGATTGATACTGCCGCAAGTTCAAACTATCAGAGAATCATTAGATGAAGATGCTATTGTTGTTGTTGTAAAAGATAAAGAATTACGAGCCGCACTTAACAAATTAAATCAATCACCAAAACTTGTTGTAACAGATAGTCAGGCAATAATGCGAGTAGCCGCAGATGTTCCGGATGAAATATCGTTAACTACATTTTCAATTTTAATGGCACGTTATAAAGGTGATCTTAGCGAGTATGTCAAAGGATTAAAAAGAATTGAAGAACTTGTTAATGGAGATAAAGTTTTAATTGCAGAGGCTTGTTCACATCATGCTCAAGAGGATGATATTGGCAGTGTAAAAATTCCAAGATGGCTTAGACTCCACACTAAAAAAAATCTTGAAATCGATATTGTTAACGGGCATGATTACCCTTCTAATCTGCATGAATATAAACTAATAGTTCACTGCGGTGGCTGCACATTAACAAAGAAAATGATGTATAGCAGAATTAAACAAGCTAAGTATATTGGTGTACCTATTGTAAACTATGGACTTGCAATTTCATATATGCATGGAGCCATACCACGCGCAATTCTTCCATTTCCAGAAGCTGTTGCCGCATGGCAGAATGATAAATTAATCTCTTCTTAGATTTTCTATCAATATTTTCATATCCTCCGGTAAATCAGAATCGAGAAGAATTTTCTCTTTTGTATGAGGGTGAATAAAACCAAGTGTCTTTGCATGAAGTGCTTGCCGTTTCATTATTTCTAAAAGATTTTCGACATGTTTTTTCATTTTAGCAAGATCAGAACCATAAACAATTTTTCTACCACCATAAACCGGATCTCCGAAAATAGGGTGATGAACATGAGACATATGTACACGGATCTGATGTGTTCTTCCGGTTTTTAATTTTAATTTTACAACTGATGCAAAATCAAATTCTTCAACAACTTCATAAAATGTGTGTGCATGTTTCCCTTCGAGATTGCTGACTGTAAATACCTTTCTATCTTTATTACTGCGTGCTATATTCCCTATTATTTCCCCTTTGCTGTTTTTAAATTTACCCCAACATACGGCCCAATATTCACGTTCTACAGTATGTGAAGAAAATTGTTTAGCAAGTTGTGCGTGTGTCCACTCATCTTTGGCAACTAATAATAAACCACTCGTATCTTTATCAATACGATGAACAATTCCGGGTCTTCCCGGATCATTCAGATTACTTAACCTATTTGTATAATGCAGCAGAGCATTCACAAGAGTTCCGGTATAATTACCTAAAGATGGATGCGCTACCATTCCAGCCGGTTTATTAACTACTAATAAATGATCATCTTCAAATACAATATTTAGTGGAATGTTTTCTGGTTCAGTTTCATCAGGACGAGGTGATGTTGGTATTATTACTTCAATTGTATCACCAGGATTAACTAAATAATTAGGTTTTACAGATGCACCGTTAACTTTTACACAATCAGCTTTTATTAATTTTTGGATTCTGGTACGGGTAGCATTTTCTACAGAGCTGGCGAGGAATAAATCTATTCTTTCTTTCTTTTTTCCATCGGGTATTAAAAAGTTAAATCTCTTTTCGGTTACTATCTTTGCCATCACTAACCGACTCATTTAATTGTTCTAATTCTACATCCGCTGTCATTGATTCATTGGAATTTTCGAGAACCATATTTGGTGGGCTCTCTTCATTAATTTGTATATCTGCTTCAACTTTTTTCTCTTCTGGTGATTTATGAAAGATAATTAACAAAATTACCCCAATTGTAACAGAAGCATCTGCAATATTGAAAATCGGCCACCGTTCATAAGTTCTGTCAAAAATAGTAAAATCAAAAAAATCTACATTAAAAAAATCAACAACTTTACCATAAAAAATTGGAGCATAACCATAAATCATTCCATAAAAAGTACGGTCAATAAGATTGCCTATTGCCCCGCCAAGAATAAATGCAAGTGACAATCGAACAATTAATCTTTGGTCTTTTGATTTGTAGAGGTAGTAAAATATACCTATGCTTGCTAAGAGTGAGAATATCGATAAAAATAATTTTGAAGTTTCATTTACATCTATACCAAATGCAAGTCCTGGATTTTCAACAAATGTAATTTGGAAAAAATCGCCAATAACATTTATACTCTGTCCATAATGCATACCATCGACTTTAATATTCAACAAAGGTATTGTACCACCTTTAACTAAAAATTTAGTTATTTGATCTAACAGTACAATTAAAACAGAAACATAAACCACTTTCAATATAAAGCTCTCTCTGTAATCAATTTAATTTGATTTCATTTTTTGTTTAACTTGCAGACAGTGCTGTGTATGCGGAACAGCCATTAATCTTTCTTTAGGAATCAACGGGCAAGTTGGACATAAATTCTGCGGTTCATCTATACATTCAATGCAGATACCATAGGTACCATTTTCTATTCTCTGTAAAGCATCATCCAAATAACCTAAAAATTTATTCTCTCTTTGTGCCCATAGATAAAGTTTCTCCCTCTCCATAGCATCTGTACCTTGTTCTGCCATATGAAGCGAGTATGGTGAATTCTCATTTACATACTGTCCGGTTGTAGTATCCATCATCTGTTCTTTAAGTGCTTGAAGTTGTTCAATAATTTCATTCCGCTTTTCAAGAATTACTTTTCTAAAATCTTCAAGATCTTTTTTCCCATAGCCGTGAATCTTTCTGATTTTTTTGGTTGGAGAAATAACTTCAACTTGCTTTGTGGTTGATCTTTTAGGAGTTGCAGCTTTCTTAACTGGTGTTTTTGATTTAACCACTTTTAATTTGGATTTGACTGCTTTTTTAGTTTTAGTTACTTTTTTTGGTTTGGGTGCAGTCTTTTTAATTTTCTTTTTATCATCTTTTTTTGCCATGGTGCCTCCATAACATCAATTTTTAATTTACAACTTTAGATATAGTTATTGAACAATCATAATCCCCGATTTTAAATTCTTGTTTAAATCCTTTATTATCTAAACTCTCTTTAATATTTTCAGCGAGAACTTCATTACTAATATAATCAGAAAATTTAATAACATACTCAATCATTTTTTTATCGCCATTTATTGATACATTAACACGGTCAATTACGTCGTAACCGGCATCCTTTCTCATATTTTGTACACGATTAACAAATTCTCTTGCATATCCTTCAGCTATTAAATCTTCCGTAAGCTCTGTATCTATTGCTACTGTAACCCCTTCTTCACTTTCAACAAGCCATCCTTCAATTTCGTGACTGACAATTTCAACATCTTCTCTGCTTATAGTAATATTTTGTCCATCAATAGTTAAATCCAATTCTCCGGTTTTTTCAATTTTATTGATAGCTTCTTTATCAAGTTCTTTTACTGCATTTGTTAATGCTTTAACGAGTTTTCCGTATTTAGGACCTACAACCTTAAAATTAGGTTTTGCAGTTTTATTTACAATATTGTGATCATCTTCTAAAACAATTAAATCTTTAATATTAACCTCATCTAATATCACTTCTTTCATTTGAACTAAAGAATCTCTCTTATTTTTATCAACTACAACCATCATTTTTAATAAAGGCTGGCGAACTTTTAAATTATGTTTTGCCCTCATAGATCTGCTTAGAAATACTACACGCTGGGCAACATCCATTTTTTCTTCAAGATCCAATTCTTGATAACTTGGTTTTGGATAATTAACAAGATGAACAGAACCAAAATTTTCTAATTTAGTTACATTATTTAAATTCTGATAAATCTCCTCTGCAATAAAAGGTGCAAATGGTGCTGTCAGTTTTGTGATTGTAACCAAACATTCATATAAAGTTTGATAAGCAGAAAGTTTGTTACTATTAATTTCAGATTTCCAGAATCGACGGCGGCTTCTTCTAACATACCAGTTAGATAGATGATCTATTGTAAAATTAGAGACGGATCTTGCAGCTTTGGTAACATCGTAATTATCCATTAACTGTTCATATTCAACAACTAAAGAACTTAATTTTGAAATAATCCATCTATCAATTTCAGGTCGTTCTTTATAAGGAATTAAAGGTTCACTGTGATTGAATTTATCTATGTTTGCATAAAGAACAAAGAAAGAATAAGAATTTACAAGTGTACCAAAAAATTTCCGTTGTACTTCTAATATTCCTTCTTCATCAAATAATGTTGGTTTCCATGGCGGACTGGTAGTGACCAAATACCAGCGTGTAGCATCAGCTCCATATTTATCAAACAAAACAAACGGGTCTACAGTATTCCCTTTCGATTTGGACATTTTTTGTCCATCTTTATCAAGTATCAATTCATTCACAATCAAATTTTTGTACGTTACACTATCGAACAGCATTGTGCCAATAGCGTGTAATGTATAAAACCAACCGCGAGTTTGATCGATACCTTCACAAATAAAATCACATGGATAATTTTCTTTGAAGAGTTCCTGATTTTCAAACGGATAGTGATATTGAGCAAACGGCATTGAGCCGCTATCAAACCAAACATCTATAAGTTCCGAAGTTCTTTTAAAGATTTTGCCATTTCGTTCAAACTTAACTTCATCAACAAATGGTTTATGTAGATCAATCTCACTTTCTGGTAAATCTTTGACTAATATTTTTTTGTTATCTCTTTCAACAAAGCCCATTTTTAATTCAGCAATAGATCC
>CAYXKL010000143.1:0-5529 GCA_964464825.1 uncultured Melioribacter sp.
CCCAAACCTTCTGATCCGTAGTCAGATGCTCTATCCAATTGAGCTACGGGTGCAAGTAAATAATTTTTCCGCGTAAATATAACATTCAATAAAACAAGTTACAAAATAGAGTTAAGAGATACTGAAATCTGTTATTGCAATTACAAAAAAAAATATTGAACTTTGTAATAGAGGTTTCAATTTTATTATGAATTTATTACAAAATAAAATACCGAGAATAAATAAAGAGCCAAATCTACTACTTTTACGTCCTTGTCCTGATCACTAATTTTTAATTTAACCACATCTTACTTATTTTTAATTTATATAACTAATAGGAGAAACTATGTGCGGAATAGTGGGTTATATTGGCTCAAAGAATTGTGTACCAATTTTAATTGAAGGATTGAAACGACTCGAATATAGAGGTTATGATTCTGCTGGGGTAGGTTTGATCAATACTAAAGAATGTAAAGTCTATAAAACAAAAGGTAAAGTTTCTGAATTAGAGAAGATAGTATTTAAAGAATCATTACACTCAAATCTTGGTATTGGACACACACGTTGGGCTACTCACGGTGAACCAAGTATGATCAATGCACATCCTCATATGAATGAAGAAAAAACTCTTTTCTTAATACACAATGGAATAATTGAGAATTACGTTTCCTTAAAGAAAGGTTTATTGAACGAAGGATACAAATTTGTTAGTGAAACAGATACAGAAGTTTTAGCTCATTTAATTGATAGATATCTAAAGTTAAAAAATAATTTATTTCAAGCAGTCCGTTATGCTCTAAATGAAGTTGAAGGAACGTATGGTATAGCTGTTATTTACAATGGTGAACCTGATAAAATAATTGCCGCTAAAAAGGGTTCCCCATTAGTTATAGGTGTTGGAAAGAATGAAAATTTTGTTGCTTCCGATGTTAATGCTTTAATTGCACACACAAGTCAAGTAGTTTATCTGGAGGATGGAGAAATTGCTGAAATATTTCAGGATCATTTTCATGCTAAAACAATTTCTGATGAGAATATTATTAAGGAAATTCATGAAGTTGATATGAGTGTTGATGAAATTACCAAAGGCGGATATGCCCATTATATGCTTAAAGAAATTATGGAACAACCTGAATCACTTTATAATTCTATGAGAGGTAGATTACTATTTAAAGAAGGGATATCCAAACTTGGCGGTTTGCAAGGTTATGAAGAAAGAATAGCTGAATCTGATAGAATAATAATTTCTGCTTGCGGAACATCATGGCACGCCGCTCTTGTTGGTGAGTACATGATGGAACAACTTACTGGTATCCCGGTGGAAGTAGAATACGCATCAGAGTTTCGCTACCGCCACCCAATTATTTCACCAAAAGATACTGTGATTTTTATTTCGCAAAGTGGAGAAACTGCCGATACATTAGCTGCATTAAAAGAAGCAAAAAAGAAAGGGGCACTATGTCTTGGTGTATGTAACGTTGTTGGCAGCTCAATTGCACGTGAAAGTCATGCCGGTGTTTACATTCACGCCGGACCAGAAATTGGTGTTGCTTCTACTAAAGCATTTACATCTCAACTACTTGTCCTTGCATTAATAACTCTGCTAATAGCTCGAAGAAAAAATTTAAATCAGCTTGATGGACAAGAAATTATAAATGAATTACAAAGTTTAACAAAAAAGGTAGAGACAATACTTAACCACAATGGTGAGATTGAAAAAATTGCTGATAAATATGTTGACTCCAAGAATTTCTTATATCTTGGTCGAGGGTATAATTTCCCGGTAGCTTTAGAAGGTGCATTAAAGCTTAAAGAAATTTCCTATATACATGCAGAAGGTTATCCAGCAGCAGAAATGAAACATGGTCCCATAGCATTAATAGATGATAACATGCCGGTTGTTTTTATTGCTATGAAAGATTCTGTTTATGAAAAAGTAATTAGCAATATTGAAGAAGTAAAAGCTAGAAAGGGAAGAATTCTTGCTATTGTTAATGAAGAAGACGATCAGATAGAAAAATTAGTTGATCATGTAATTCGTGTTCCAAAAACAATTGATATACTTCAACCAATATTGAGTGTAATTCCTTTACAATTGTTGGCATATCATATAGCAGTTAAAAAGGGATTGAATGTTGATCAACCTAGAAATTTAGCTAAGAGCGTTACTGTAGAATAAATAAAGTAGAAAACTAAAAAGAGGTGATTTATGACTCGTAGAAACGTCCTTATTATGGGTGCAGCCGGACGTGATTTCCATAATTTCAATGTATTTTTCAGAGATAATGAGAATTATAATGTTGTTGCATTTACTGCCACACAAATTCCAAATATTGATGGAAGAATTTATCCGCCGGAACTTGCCGGTAAACTTTATCCACATGGTATTAAAATTTATGAAGAAGCTGATCTTGTTGACCTTATCCACAAATTAAAAGTAAATGAAGTAGTCTTTTCATATTCTGATGTTCAGTTTGAATATGTAATGACTAAAGCATCAGTCGTTAATGCAGCTGGCGCATCATTCAGATTAATGGGTGCAGAAGAGACAATGATAAAAAGTACTAAACCAGTTGTAGCAGTTTTAGCTGTACGCACCGGATGCGGTAAATCACAAACTTCCAGAAAGATTGTTAAACTTTTACAAGATGCTGGTAAAAAAGTTGTAGCCATTCGTCATCCTATGCCTTATGGTGATTTAGTAAAACAAAAAGTACAACGATATGCAACTTATTCTGATCTTGATAAATATGAATGCACGATTGAGGAAAGGGAAGAATATGAACCACACGTAGCACGCAGCGGAGTTATTTATGCCGGTGTTGATTATGAAGCTATTCTCCGCGAAGCTGAAAAAGAAGCTGATGTTATTTTATGGGATGGAGGTAATAATGATATGTCCTTTTATCATGCTGATGTTACTTTTACCGTTACCGATCCACACAGACCGGGACATGAAATGCGTTACTATCCGGGTAATACTTCTTTACGATTAGCTGATGCAGTTATCATAAACAAAGTGGATTCTGCGGATGCTGAAGGTATTGTTACTGTTAGAAACAATATACAACATGTTAATCCTAATGCTATTGTAATCGAAGCAGCTTCACCTATTACTGTAGACAAACCAGAATTAATTACAGATAAACGAGTACTTGTTGTTGAAGACGGTCCAACTCTTACACACGGTGAAATGAAATATGGTGCTGGAACTGTTATTGCAAAAAAACTTGGGGCAAAAGAAATTGTTGATCCTAGACCTTTCACTGTGAAATCTATAACAGAGACTTATAAAAAATATCCTAACATTGGTGTACTTTTACCAGCAATGGGATATGGAGATGATCAAATACATGATTTGGAAGAAACTATAAATAAAACAGATTGTGATTCAGTTGTAATTGGAACTCCAATCGATCTGGGAAGAATTTTAAAGATCAACAAACCAAGCACACGCGTTATGTATGAACTGCAAGAAATTGGAACAAACACTTTAGAATCGGTGCTTAAATCAAAAGGAATTTTATGAAAAAAATTGCTGTAATTGCCTTTGGTGGGAATGCTCTTCAAAGAGGCAATGAAATTGGTACTATTGAACAGCAAGAACAGCATACTTTAGAAACTTGTGAAAAACTTATTGGATTATTAAGACTAGGTTATGAATTAGTTATAACTCACGGTAATGGTCCGCAAGTTGGGAATATTTTATTAAGAAATGAAGCTGGATATAATCAATATAAAATTCCCAAAATGCCATTAGATATTTGTGTAGCCGATTCGCAAGGTGGAATCGGCTATATCATTGACCGCCAAATGCGAAATGCATTAAGCAAAACTGAACTTTCCAAAAATGTTGTTGCATTAATTACTGAAGTTTTAGTTGATATAAATGACCCGGCATTTAACAATCCAACTAAACCGATCGGTCCCTTCTACATAAAAGAAGAAGCTGAACTTTTAGCGAAATCTAACAATTGGGTATTTAAAGAAGATCCTCGCAAAAGAGGATGGAGAAAGGTAGTTGCCTCACCAGTACCAAAGGAAATTATCAACCAACGTATAGTTGCAGATTTGGTTGACAAGGGTCATATTGTTATAGCTGCCGGAGGAGGTGGAATCCCAGTTTATTATCATGAAGATACTAAATATCTTGAAGCAATTGAAGCAGTGATTGATAAAGATCTTGCATCATCGCTATTAGCTCAAAAAATTAATGCTGACCGGTTTTATATAATTACTGATGTTCCAAAAGTTTGTATAAATTTTAATAAACCCGGACAAAAAGCATTAGATCTATTGACTGTGGATGAAGCAAAAAAATATTATGATGCCGGGGAATTTCCGGCTGGAAGTATGGGACCGAAAATTTTAGCTGCAATAAATTTTGTAGAACAGACAGGCAAAGAAGCAATTATTACTAATGAAGAAGAAATTGAAAAAGAAAATTGCGGAACACGGATAATTAAATGCTGAAAGAAGCGAGGCATCTCAATTTAAATCTAAACGGTTTTTATGAATTAAATGGAATTCAGAATTGTGATTATGGAATAATGGGAAATTGAAATATTTAAAGATGAATAATTATATACTAGGCATATCAGCATATTATCATGATTCAGCAGCAGCTCTGCTTCAAGACGGCGAGATAATTGCAGCAGCTCAGGAAGAACGGTTTACAAGAATTAAACATGATTCCAATTTTCCTCATCATGCTGTAAAATTTTGTTTAAAAGATGCCGGTATTGAAGTTAAGGATCTTACTGCCGTAGCTTTTTATGACAAACCAATCATAAAATTCAATAGAATTTTAGAAACATATTTAAGTTTTCCGGGCAGAGGAATAAAATCTTTTATAATGGCAATGCCTCTCTGGCTTAAAGAAAAACTGTGGATACCTGATTTAATCTCAAAAGAATTAAACTATAAAGGGAAAATATTATTCCCGGAACATCACGAATCGCATGCAGCTTCTGCATTTTTCCCTTCGCCATTTAGTCGTGCCGCATTTTTAACAATAGACGGTGTTGGCGAATGGGCTACTTCATCTTGGGGAATCGGAAACGAAAACCGTGTAGAAATCCATTCAGAACTCCATTGGCCACATTCACTAGGCTTGCTCTATTCCGCATTTACATATTTTACCGGATTCAAAGTTAATTCCGGTGAATATAAAGTTATGGGATTAGCCCCATATGGCGAACCTAAATATGTTCAAAAAATATATGATCATTTGATTGATTTGAAAGAAGATGGCTCATTTAAAATGAATATGGAATATTTTAATTATAATACCGGATTAACAATGACGAATGACAAGTTTAGTAAACTTTTTGATGGTGAGCCGAGGAAACCTGAAACTAAATTAACACAACGGGAAATGGATCTTGCAAGATCAGTACAAGATGTTACTGAAGAAATTATGATAAGGATGGCACGAAATATTAAAAATCAAACTGGAGAAAAATATTTATGTCTTGCCGGTGGTGTTGCTTTAAATTGTGTTGGTAACGGGAAATTATTGCGTGAAGGAATTTTTGATGATATATGGAT
>CAYXKL010000144.1:0-5473 GCA_964464825.1 uncultured Melioribacter sp.
ATACTATATCGCCGACTTTTACATTTAATGGTAAAACTTTACCGTCATCAGTAATTTTGCCACCGCCAACTGCTACAATTGTACCTTCTATCGGTTTTTCTTTGGCAGTATCAGGTAAAAATAGTCCACCTTTTGTAGTTTCTTCTGCCTCTTTCGGCTTAACTATAACTCTATCATGTAAAGGTTGGATTTTGAATTGAGCCATATTTCCTCCTTTTTTTATAAAAATGTGTGTTAGCACTCTTTATTTATGAGTGCTAATATAATGATATGATAAAAAAAAATCAATAATTTAAAAAATGTTTGTTATAAGGTGCGGAATAAAGACTAAGAAGTGATAATTCAGCTATAAATTTATTTTCAAAGTTCTACAGATCTAGAAAAAATGTAATCAATATTCTTTAGCATTCTTTTTTGATCAAAAATTTCTTCTAATTCTTGTTTTGTTATATATTTTTGAATTATATCAGACTTTAATAATTCGTCTTTTAAGTTTAGGTTTTTATCTGACCAAACATCCAAAGCTGCTTTTTGAACAATTGAATACGATTCCTCTCTTGACATCCCTTTTTCTGTAAGTTTTAATAATACAGATTGAGAGAAAATTAGACCTCTAGTTCCATTTAAGTTCTTTAACATATTTTCCGGATAAATAATTAAATTATCAATCAGCTTAATCATTAAACCTAACATATAATCTAACATTATTGTGCTGTCTGGTAAAATTATCCTTTCAACTGAAGAATGTGATATATCCCTTTCATGCCATAAAGCTATATTTTCTAAAGCAGCCATAGCATTACTTCTTAAAATTCTGGATAAGCCGGTTATCCTTTCGCTTATAATCGGATTCCGTTTATGTGGCATTGCAGATGATCCTTTCTGTCCCTTAGAAAAATATTCTTCTGCCTCTAGAACTTCGGTTCGTTGAAGATGTCTTATCTCAATAGCAATTTTTTCTAATGAAGCTCCAATTATCGCAATCACTGATAAATATTCTGCATGTCTATCCCTTTGTACAACTTGTGTCGCTACCGGTTCTGGTTTCAAACCCAATTTTTCACAAACATATTCTTCAACTTTAGGTGTAAGGTGCTCAAATGTTCCTACTGCACCTGAAATTTTTCCAACACTTACTGATTCAATTGCATGTTTTAATCTATCAATGTTTCTTTTTGTCTCTTCATACCATAAAGCAAATTTCAATCCCATAGAATATGCTTCTGCATGAATTCCGTGACTTCTACCAACGCATATAGTACGTTTATGTTCAAGTGCTCTCTTTTTCAAAACATCTTTTAATTGAATTAAATCTTCTATAATTATTCTACCGGCGGATTTTAATTGATATGCAAGAGATGTATCCAAAATATCAGATGAAGTCATTCCGTAATGAATATGACGTGATGCTGGTCCAACATACTCTGCTACATTGGTTAGGAATGCAATTACATCATGCTTTGTTGTTTCTTCAATCTCAAGTATTCGGTCTATATTAAAATTTGCTTTTTCTTTTATTTGTTTAAGATCTTCCGAGGGAATATCACCAAAATTTTCTCTCGCTTCACACGCAAGAATTTCAATTTTTAGCCATGTATCATATTTAAATTTGTCTTCCCATATTTTACCCATTTCTGGACGGGTATAACGAGGTATCATTATCTGCGCTCCAATTTCATTTTTTTAGTAATTCTTTTAGTCTCACGCTGAACTGTTACATCTACAACATCTCCAGCCCTAAATTCTTTTAAAATTCCAATCAATGTTGTCTCATTAGTAACTTTATATTTATTTATTCCTAATATAATATCATAAACTTCAAGTCCGGCTTTATCCGCTGGAGAATTTTTTTGTACTTGTGTTATGATTACACCGTGTGTACTGGTTAAATTATAAGCTTTAGCAATATTTGGATCAATTGTCTGTATACTCAATCCGGTTACAAATTCACGATCAACTTTACCGTTATTTTTTAAATCATCAACTATTCTTTTTATTTTGTTTACTGGAATTGCAAATCCAACACCCACATTTCCAGTAGAACCTTGTGCTGTATAAATTAATGTATTCATTGCAATTAGTTCACCAAAAGCATTTACTAATGGTCCTCCACTGTTGCCGGAATTAATTGCAGCATCAGTCTGCAGCATATCAACATAAAATCGATTTTCTGCCGAACCTAAATTCATACCTTTTGCACTTACAACACCTACTGTTACTGTAGGTTGATCATTTATATCAAATAATCCGAATGGATTGCCGAGTGCAATTACCCATTCTCCAATCAATATATCATCTGAATTTCCGAATTTTATATAAGGTAAATCGTCTGCATCAATTTTTAGTAAACAAATATCCGACGCCTGATCACTTCCAATTATTTTTGCTTCATGTTGTGTTCCATCAGTCATTGTTACAACTGCCTCTACAGCATTACCGGCAACGTGGTCGTTTGTTAATATATATCCATCAGGTGATATGATTGCCCCTGATCCTAATCCTCTTATTTGCTGATTGTAAACCCGATCCCCAAAAAATTGTCTGAAGAATGGATCCAAAGAAAATATATCTCTGTATTGGCGGATTTCTGTTACGTTTATTCCAACTACTGCCGGACTAACTTCTGCAACAGTCTTTGTAATTATAGTTTGTCTTGAATTAGTAATATCATCTTGTATTTGACTTCTGTTAGCTGCTTGTGATGAATGAAAATCATCATTCTTTAATAATGTACTTAATGTTGATCGATTATTCCCAGAATTATTTAAAAAAAGTGCGAATACAGCAGATGCAATTAGTAACGTAATAACTGATGTTATTAAAATTGGTTTTAATTTATTCATTGCTGTTACCTGAAGTTTTTGTTTTTGAATACATATATGCTTTTATTGGTTCAATGTGTTTTATTAAAATTATTACCAACACAATTACAACCAAAATAGAAAATTCTAAATCAGTAGATGCTGGCAGATTTGAATATTTATTTAAAATATCAGCTAATGAAAAAGAAAGAGCCGCTGTTAAAAGTGTAGCGCTGAAATTTGAAAAGTGTACGTTTTTTCTGAATGCATAACTTACAATCCATAAAAAAATCCATATTACTAATAAAGGTATAGAAACAAATATTGCACCGCCGGCTGCTGTTGCTAATCCTCTTCCGCCTTTAAATTTTAACCAGAATGAAAAACAATGCCCCAATACTGCACCGATTAATCCTAACATTATTACAGAAAATTCATTCTCAATTAAATATTTTGCAATTAATACACTTGCAATTCCTTTCGCTGCATCTATTATAAAAACTGTTATAGCTAAAACTTTTGATTTCGAAACCTTATAAAAATTCATTGCCCCTACATTAGATGAGCCGCTTTTTGTAATATCAATATTCTTATATTTTTTTAGAATGATATATGCAGTAGGGAATGATCCTATCAAAATTCCAATTAATAAACTTAAAATGTAATTCATCTATATTAATCCCATTCTCTTTTCAAATTTAGCAAAATTAGTATCTCATTAAAATAGATTTCTTATTTCGTAATTTACCATTGCAGTTTAATTTTACTTATTAGCAATTAGCTTTTAACAATCACCAATCACCGATAACTAATCACCGATTCACTGACAACCAATCACTAATCAACAATAACCGATCACCGATAACTCATCACCAACCCACCGACAACCGACATCTATAACTGATCCACCGACAACTGATAACCGATCACTGACTCACAACTTCTTACCAAACTCAATTGACACTTGTTCCTCAAAAAAATTCCCAATCAACTTTTTTTAACATTTCCTTTATAGTTCTTAAAAAAATATTAAATTTGAAACCATAATTGTATATTATGTCACTTAGTGGAGTACTAATGGTTAAATATATTGGACGATTTAATGTTATCCCGTCTTTACCGGAAAAGCTTGAACCCTTAAGAGATATTGTATCAAATCTTTATTGGACTTGGAATCAAGATGCAATAGAACTTTTCAGAAGAATGGATGGAAAACTTTGGGAAGATTCACACCACAATCCAGTATATATGTTGGGTAAGATTAGTCAGGAACGGTTGAATGAAATTACAGTTGACGATAGTTTTATTTCTCACATGAACCGAGTATATGTGCAACTCAATATTTACCTCGAAGAAAAAACCTGGTATCAAAGAAATTATAAAATCGAAAAAGAAAACGTTATTGCTTATTTCTCTGCTGAATTCGGTCTGACTGAATGTCTCCAAATTTATTCGGGCGGACTCGGTGTATTATCAGGCGATCATCTAAAATCTGCTAGCGATCTTGGCCTCCCATTAGTTGGTGTTGGCTTATGTTATAAAGAAGGTTACTTCCAGCAGTATTTGAATAATGATGGATGGCAGCAAGAACGGTATGAAATTACAGATTTCTATAATCAACCGATGTCTCTCGTTACAAAGGAAGATAATTCACCAATAAAAATTGAACTCGATTTTCCTGGTAGAAAAGTCTATTTCCAGATTTGGAAAATTGAAATTGGCAGAGTTCCTCTTTATTTACTCGATACAAATGTTCCCGAAAATAATGATGAAGATAAAAAAATTACTCGTTCTCTTTATGGGGGCAATAGCGAAACTAGAATACAGCAAGAAATTGTTCTTGGTGTTGGCGGAATTCGGGCTCTCCATACCATTGGGACAAAACCCGTTGTATGCCATATGAATGAAGGGCATTCTGCTTTCCTCGCTTTAGAACGGATCAGATTATTAATGAAGCTCCATAATCTTTCATTTTCAGAAGCTCGTGATGTAAATATTTATGCTAACGTATTTACAACTCACACACCCGTTCCGGCTGGTATCGATATTTTTCCGAATGATCTAATTGAAAAATATTTTGGTCACTATTACCGTAATGAACTTGGTATCTCCGATAAAACTTTTTACGCTCTCGGCACAATCATTAAAGATAAAGCTCCAACTAATTTTAATATGGCTCATCTTGCAATGAATATGGCCGGTTATGTTAATGGTGTTAGCAAATTGCACGGAAAGGTATCAAAGAAAATGTGGCAGTCTGGTTTTACTGATATTCCGTTTGATGAAATTCCTATCGATTACATTACAAATGGCATTCACACGCATTCGCATTTATCGAATGACATGCAAGAATTACTTTACCGTTATTTAGGTGATAAATTTATGCGTTCACCGTCTGATGCTGAAGTATGGAAACGGATTGACGAAATGCCCGATGAAGAATTGTGGCGTACTCATGAACGGAGAAGAGAACGTCTCGTTGCATTTGCTCGAAAAAGATTAAAAAAACAAATTATAGAAAGAGGCGGCTCGGCTTCCGAAATTTCAGCAGCTAAAGAAGTTCTTGATTCTCAAGCATTAACAATTGGTTTTGCTCGTAGATTCGCTACCTATAAACGCGCTACTCTTATTTTTCAAGACATAGAGAGATTGATTTCAATTCTCAGTAATCC
>CAYXKL010000145.1:0-5469 GCA_964464825.1 uncultured Melioribacter sp.
ATCGTTCCCAACTATTATCTCATCTTTATTTACTCTTGCTTTTATCCCTTTACCCGATATTTCTTTTAATTCTGTTATTTCGCTTTGTTGAATTTTTGTATCGTATGCATCGATTATTGATTTAGCTATCGGATGATTTGAGTTTGATTCCGCATAAGCTGCATATCTTAGAATATCTTTTTCAGTATAACCATTTGCAGTAACAATTTGAGTTACTACAAAATTTCCTTTAGTAAGCGTTCCGGTTTTATCGAACACAACAGTTTTAACTTTTGTGAGAGCATCTAAATAATTAGAACCTTTTACCAAAATTCCTTTTCGTGATGCACCTCCGATTCCGCCAAAGTATCCCAAAGGAATACTTATCACTAATGCGCAAGGACAAGAAATTACCAACACTACCAATGCTCGGTATATCCACTCCGAAAAAATTTGCCCGGTAAATAAAAGCGGGGGTAAAACAGCCAATAACAGAGCTCCGAAAACGACAACTGGAGTATAGTATTTTGCAAATGTTGTAATAAACTTCTCAGTCTCAGCTTTTTTAGAAACGGCATTCTCAACAAGTTCAAGTATTCTTGAAATGGATGATTCATTGAATAATTTGGTAACTCTTATTGTAAGCAAACCGGATTGATTAACCATCCCTGCTAAGACAATATCTTTTTCTTTGACTTTTCTAGGAATGCTCTCCCCGGTTAATGCAGATGTATCTACAAAAGAATTACCTTCAGTAATTTCTCCATCCAAAGGAATTTTCTCACCAGCTTTAATAATAATATAATCGCCGACTTTAACACTTTCCGGGGAAACCTTTTTTACTTCACCATTTACCTTCAAGTTGGCATAATCTGGTTTTATTTCTAACAGCGTTTTAATTGATCTTCTCGAACGGTTAACAGCTATATCCTGGAACAGTTCTCCAACAACATAAAATAACATTACCGTTACTGCTTCCGGCATTTCATCAATAGCAAATGCACCGAGTGTTGCAACTGTCATAAGAAAATGCTCGTTGAATACTTTTCCTTTTACAATATTCCTCACGGCTCCACTTAATACTACCCATCCACTGATAAAGTATGCTGAGAGAAATACTAAATATTCAGCCCATCTGAAAGGTGTGTAATGAATTAAATCCTCATAAGCAATTCCAAAAATTAAAAGGGTAATCACAAAACCGATTCTGAATAGTTCGATTTTATTTTCAGCCAATTCATCTTTTATTGCCGATACTTTTACGTAAGGTTTGAGTTCTTCAGTTGGTTCTACTACTTCAACTTCTGGTTCAATCTCTTTTATTTTTTTCTTTACTTCTTCAATGTCCGGCGTATCTATCTGCAATGTTAAGTTTGCAAAGTTCACAGAGACAAACTTTACATGTTCTATTTTTGCAACGCCTTCTTCTATCTTAGCCGCGCAAGAAGCACAGTCAATATTCCTTAACTCATATTTTTTCATAATTACTTTCTTTGCAACATTATTTAATAAGATTAACACTAGCCGCAGTAAAATTCCCGCCGTGCATGTGCCCCATAAGTTCAACAACTTCCGCATTAACAATATTATCAGATACTGGATTGTGTAGAGCTATTTTTACTATCAAATTATTTTTATCCTTAGCATAAAAGGAAATAATTCTTCCGTTAGAATCACGTTCAAATCCATTTTCTTTCACAACACCTACATTTATTTCCTGGTTAATTTCGCTGCCCCCTTCAAACTTAATGAACGAACCCAATTCACTTGTTGGCGCAAAGTAGATAAAATAAATGACTGTAAGGACCACAATAGCAATTAACGGTAAAATCAATTTTGATACATTTTTCATATTTATTCCAAAAATTAGTTTATATGTATTAATCTTGTATAAGAAAATTTATAATTTTACTTCCTGTTCGAACGACACTTGAATATTTTTATCCAATTCTTTTCCTTCTATTTCCGTTATCTTAATCGTTATCGCAAATCTTCCTTTCGGTTTTTATTTTCATTTCAGCCTTCCTTGTAATAAATCTGTTGATCAATTCCTCTCAACTAAACAGCAGCAATTCCTCTTTCATTTGTTCTAATCTTTACAACATTCTCTACATCCAAAACAAATATTTTCCCGTCGCCCGTATTTCCGGTATGCGCATAATTCTGGATAACGTTTATAACTTCTTCAGCCATTTCATCAGCTACAACAATTTCCAATTTTATTCGTGGAATAAATTCCACAAGTTCATAAGTTACTTTATCTTTTGCATTCTTAGCTCTGCTTTTACCAAATCCTTTTATTTCAGAAACGGTAACACCTGGAAGTCCTTCAATATTTTGAAGAGCTTCAGTTAAATCCAGCAATTTAAACGGTCTTATTATTGCTTTTATCTCTTTCATTTTGTTTTCCTCATAATTTATAAAAACCGGCTTACTACACAAGTAATAAGCCGGATAACATTATCTACATTTCTGTTTCGACTTTTCTCTTTTCAAACCAACTATAAACCGATGGAATGATTAACAACGTTAACAGAGTTGAAGTGATCAATCCACCTACAACAACGGTTGCCAGCGGTTTTTGTATCTCCGAACCCGCTCCGCTTGCAAACAACATCGGCATTAAACTGAATATTGCTATCGAGGCGGTCATTAATACCGGACGTAATCTGTTCAGACTTCCTTTTCTAATTGCCTCTTGTAATTCCATCCCTTCTTCCCGTAATTGTGAAATTTGCGACACCAGCACAACTCCATTCAACACGGCAACACCAAATAAAACTATGAATCCAACTGAAGCCGGAACCGATAAATACAAGCCTGAGATGTAGAGCGAGAAAATTCCACCAATTAAGGCAAATGGTAGATTGGATATTACCAGAAATGCCAAACGGACAGACTTGAACGTAACGAATAAGAGAAGTAGAATTAAACCGATTGCAATTGGCCCAATGATCATTAGCTTGTTCATTGCTCTTAGCTGGTTTTCAAACTGACCGCCCCACGTTAAATAATAACCAGCCGGTAGTTCAACATTCTCCTTTATTTTTTGCTTTGCTTCAGCTACAAAACTGCCGATATCTCTACCGCTTATATTCATCTCAATACCGATTCTTCTAATTCCATCTTGCCGGCTTATCTGAACTGGTCCTTCAATCATTTTTATTTCTGCTAATTGCGCCAGTGGAATATTCATTCCTTTTTTTGTAGGAACTAATATATTTTCTATAGCTTCAATCGAATTTCTTTTCTCTTCCGGCATTCGGACGGTAATATCAAAACTTCGGTTCTCTTCATAAAACTTAGATGCCGCTTTTCCGGCAACAGCTATTTCAATTACATTCTGAACATCATTAATATTCAGTCCATACCGTGCTATTTTAGATCGATCAATATTTATAGTTAAATACGGCTGTCCCGAAACCTTTTCTGTCATCAAATCTGTCCCTCCTTCAATCGAAGATAGAATTTTTGCAATTTCATCCGCCTTACTTTTTAGCAAGTTTATATCTTCACCAAATAGTTTTAGAATCAATTGCGCCTTTGTTCCAGCAACTAGCTCATCTATTCTGCACTGTATTGGCTGACTGAATCCAAAACCAATTCCCGGTATTGTTTCCAAAGAAGCACGCATTTCATTTGTTAATTCTTCTCTGGTTATATCACGTTTCCATTCATTTTTTGGTTTTAATATTCCAACATAACCGGTTTTATCCACTCCTCTTGTATCCATTGCAACGCCGGTTTGTCCAATTCGCGATACAACTACATCCAGTTCCTCAAATTCTTTCATCTTTTGTGCGGCAAGTTGATTTACTTCCATTGCCTTCGAAAGTGATACTCCCGGAAGCAATGCAACATCCATATCAAATGCGCCTTCGTCCATTGTTGGTATAAACTCAGTTCCTAATCTTGTAAAGAGAAACAAAGCGGCTATCAAGAAAACTCCAGCAATACTCAAAATCATTATTTTTTTCTTCATCACGTATTCTAAAAGCGGTAAATATATTTTAGCAGCATACTTCATTATTATACTTTCTTTTTCCGGTTGAGACTTCAAGAACATTGAACAAAGAACCGGTATAACAAATATTGAAAGGAACAATGATGAAAGTAGAGCTATGGCGACAGTTTTTGCAAGTGGACCAAACATCTTTCCTTCAATTCCTTCCAATGAAAGAATTGGAATAAATGTAATTGCAATAATCAATTCACCAAAGATGCTGGGTTTTCTAACTTCCAGAACCGCTTTAAGAACTGTTAATAACTTAGGATGTTCATTTCCATCTTCGCTTAAATGCCTCTGCACATTTTCTACTTGAATTATCGTTGCATCTATTATCATTCCAATTGAGATTGCAAGTCCACCGAGCGACATTAGGTTTGCGCTTAATCCCACAAGCTTCATCACGACAAATGTAACAAGCAGCGAAAGAGGTAATGCAATCAACACGACGAAACTGCCTCTAAAACTTCTTAACAATAAATACAATACTATCAGAACAAGAAGAGCGCCTTCAATCAAAGCTTTGTTTACAGTATTAACGCTTGCGTTTACTATATCGCTTCTATCGTAATATGGAACCATCTTTATTCCATCCGGAAGGATGTTGTTCTCATTTATTTCTCTAACTTTCTCTTTTACTCGTTCGACTACTTCACGGCTGTTTTCACCGCGAAGCATCATTACAATTCCTCCAACGGATTCATCAATTCCGTTTTTCATCGAAGCGCCCATCCGCACGGCTTCGCCGATCTTTACTTCTGCAACGTTTCTAATGTAGGTCGGTGTTCCTTCGTGAGATTTCAGAACAATGTTTTCTATATCGTCAACATTTTTAATTAATCCTACTCCTCGAACGATATATTGATCGGAATTTCTTTCAAGAATATTTCCTCCCACATTCTGGTTGTTATTCTCGATTGCAGAATAAACTTCATCCGCTGTTACAGCATACTTCAACAATTTTTCCGGTGATACAATCACTTGATACTGCTTAAAATATCCGCCGAAAGAATTTATCTCGTTTACACCGGCAACACTTTTTAATTGCGGCGTAATAATCCATTCTTGGATCGTTCTCAAATTTGTCAAATAAGAAACTTTGGCAAGTGAATCGCTTGGCATTTTACCTTCGAGAGAATATTGATATATCTCTCCCATTGCTGTTGCTATTGGTCCCATGGCAACCTCAACACCTTTTGGAACGCTTTCTCTTGCTTCACCCAAACGCTCAAATACCAACTGCCGTGCAAAATAAATATCAACATTATCATTGAAAACAATCGTTACTATTGAAAGCCCAAACTTTGTTACCGAACGCATTTGTTCAACATCCGGCAGTCCGCGCATTGCCATTTCAATTGGATAAGTTACATTTCTCTCAATTTCTATTGCCGAGAGTCCATTCGCATGGATTACAACTTCTACTTGTATGTTTGTTACATCCGGAAAGGCATCAATTGGTAGAGTCAAATATGAATATAGTC
>CAYXKL010000146.1:0-5462 GCA_964464825.1 uncultured Melioribacter sp.
GTTATAACCTTCGGGTACATTATTCTCAGTTTTGCATGCAACTACACAATCCATACAACCGACACATTTTTTAGTATCAATTACCATTCCGAATCGTGCCACGTTACACCTCCATCTCAAAAGTTACAAAGTTCACATTCATACCGGTTCCTCCCATGATTGGATCTGTTGCAAATTTAGTAATAAGCTGTGCATCGCTTGCACCTTTTCCATAAGCACCTTTAAGCATTTTTGAATTGTGACCAAAACCGTGAACCATGTAGACACAATCGGTTCTTATTCTCTCCGTTACTTTCACTTTTATTTTATTGCTAAGCACTCCATCCTGATTTTTCAATCTTACAAATTGACCATTTGTTAATGCGTATCTTTGAGCAATATCATTATTAACCCAAACTTCATTTTCATTAAACATATCCATAAGAATTCTATTTGATTGAGTACGACTGAAAGAATGAACGGGAGACCTTCCAAATAGTAATCTGAAATAACCAGCCGGCGGCTGTTCGGGACGATTATATTTTGGAACTGCATCGAATCCGGCTTCCGCTAATTGCAAAGAATAAAATTCAATTTTACCCGATGGAGTAGCAAACTCCGGTTCAATTCCATCTTCAATGTAAAGAGGTTGTTTTTCACCGCGGACTATACCTTCCTTCTTCAATTGCTCTAAACTTAATCCGGCTCCTTTCAATCTATAATCAAGATATTCTTCAACATGTTTCCATGGAAAGTAATGGCCGAGTCCAAGTTTTTCCGCAAGTTTTTTTGCAATCCACCAATTTGGTTTTTGATCTGCCGGTGCTTCAACTACCGGTTGACGGATACCAACAAATGTTTCTTTGAAGGTTGAAGCGTGAAGATCATCATATCGTTCAAGGTAAACCGATTCCGGTAAAACAACATCTGCCCACCCGGCAATCTCGCTTGGTATTACATCAATAACAACCATCAAATCTAAATTTTGAATTGCTTTGATTGTTTCTTCTTCATTAGGTAGTGCATGAATCAAATTTGTAGCATATACAAACCATCCTTTAATTGGATATGGTTTACCGGAGATTGTTGCTTCACGTATTCCGGTTGTAATTTCTTCTATTGCAAAAGGATATTTATTGTTGGGATTATCAACTTTTTCTTTTTTCGGTTCTGGATATTCCGGATATGGATATGGAGGGACTGAATAACTCGATGGAAAATAAAATCCTCCTTTACGTCCCCACGAACCGAGCAATGCATTTAACAAAGCAATCGCACGGCTCCGCTGTGCATCATCACCATACCACGTAACATGTCTGCCGGGATGAATTAGTGTAGCCGGTTTATTCATCGCCATTACACGTGCTGTTGTCTTAATCAATTCAGCATCAATTCCGGTTTCAGTGTATGCCCATTCAGGTGTGTATTGAGAAATTTCTACTGCGAACTGTTCAAAACCAAATCCATATTTAGTTACATAATCAACATCAAATAATTTTTCTTTTACAATTACATTCATCCATGCAAGGAGGAGCGCTATATCTGTCCCTGGTTTTATAGGCAGATAATATTTTGCTTTAGAGGCTGCAACTGAAAATCTAGGATCTACAACAATTATTGTTGAATCCTTCTGAATAGCATTTGCAAATTCCTGAGCTTGCGAGTTGTGCATATTTTCACCTATGTGCGATCCGATAAGGACAACACATTTTGCATTTTCAATATCAGTTCTTTCCGGCGATCCTATTCCCTCACCGAAAGTTAATTCAAATCCAACATCACGCGGACCGCGGCACTGTGCATACGATGGAGCAGAAATATTATTTACACCATATGCTTTAAGTGTATGCTTCAGAAAATTTCCACCTATACCATGTGAAAAAAATGCAACAGATTCTGGACCGTATTCATTCTTAATTTTGTTCATTTTTGAAGCGATATATTCGAGTGCTTCATCCCATGTAACTTCTTTCCATTTTTCTTCACCACGTTCACGTGTTCGTATTAACGGTGAACGTAATCTATCGGGATCGTAATGTGAACCAACACCTCCAGTTCCGCGTGGACATAATCTTCCTCTGCTCAATGGATCATTGGGGTGTCCTTCAATCTTCCACAACTTACCATCTTTCAAATAAGCAATCGCTCCACATTTCCAAAAACAGATATCGCAATAAGTAGGAATTTTCTGTATCCCTTTAACTTTTTCCTTATTAACTTTTTCAGCTCCTTTAATAATCGGACTTAGTGCCGAAACTGCTGTGGTGGCGCCGACTGTAAATCCGGTTATCTTTAAGAACTTTCTCCGGGAAATTGAATTCATTCTGTTACCTCGAAATGGATTTAATTAATTCTTTTACTTTTCCGCATTCGGAAAAATTATTGTACACATCACAATCTCTACAATTTTTATTTTCGCAAACTGTATTTGGATGACTGTAACTCCAGCATGGTTTACCGTGCCCATTATACCCTTCACATTTTTTACGATCTTCTTCTGAACATTTTATAACTTGCCAGCATGGAATTAATGAATAGATTGTTTTTATTCCATTGATCGATATTTTTGATTCATTGATTGCATTACGGATACAATTAATTCTTTCCAAATCTGCTTTTGAATAAGATCTTTGGTTTGAATCTTTTTTATAAGGGATGAATAGTCCTTCCCGTTCATACATTCGTAAAGTGTGAACAGAAATGTTTAATAATCTGGCTGCAGTACTTATCGGAAAGATCGGTTCAGTTTGCGAAATATTTATTTCAGTCATATTGTCTTCAATTAAGTTGATATTTATATATGTCAACTTTCTTGCCAGAAATAAATCTTGTTAATTGTTTAGAAATTGTATCGGATTAGCTATTAAATTTCATTTTTTAGAAAAAGTGAGGAATAATTTTTTAGAATTGATAAACAAGAGATAATGGCGAATTAAAGGTGAGATAAAAGATTTTTCGTCTAATTATATCAATCGTTCACGCACATATTCATATTCTTCGGGTGTATTTATATTGTAAAAGAGATCTTTGGTATAAAAGATTTTATCTTCCACATCAACAATTTCTACTCCAACTCGTTCGGCAAAATTCCACAGACTTAATGCACTATTCTTAACTTCTTGATTATTATTCTTAGCATCAAATACATTAGTTAATATTTTCTCTAAAAGAGGTAAGATTTTTTTATCATAAATTCCACAGTGATATTGAACTTTATATTCTGCTTTAGGTACAACAATCATTTCCTCTGTCTCAATTTTGAGTAAAAAATTAATCAGTATGCGGTTTATAAATGGGAGATCGCAAGTTGTAATAAATATTTTTTGGGTTTGTAATTCTGTTAGAGCTGCATGAATTCCGGCAAGGGGACCAAGCCCTGGAAATCGATCTTTAATTTTTAGTGTATTGATATTATCATAGAGTTCAGGTTCATTTGTGCTGATTACTACTTCATCAAAAATTTCTTTCATTAAATCAAATATTTTTTCAATTATAATTTTATCATCAATTTTAAGTAAAGCTTTGTTTGTACCCATACGGCTGCTCTTTCCGCCGCTTAGTATCACTCCGCAAATTTCTTTATTTGAAATTTTGTTTATCATAAAAATATTATTTCAAAAATAAAAAAGGGACATCTTAATGATGTCCCCGTTATAATTTATTAAAAATATTTAAGCGGCTTTAACTTCAGGTTTATAGATTAAAGAAACTACAACACCTAAAACTAAATATTGGATAAATCCATATATGAACCATTGAAAAGTCAAACTATAAGGGAGCGGATAAACTGCATATTGATAATACGCAGCCGGAAGATTAATAAACAACCCCATATAAATTCCGTATCGGAGTCCTTCCATCCATCCTTTGTTTTCGCATCCTTTGGCAAAAATGAAAACAAAGAAGAATGCCCAGATAAGATCTACAGCCCACATTACCCACATTTTGCTTTCCATCTCTTCCATAGTTCTGAATATTTTAGAGATCTCTTCAGCAGCATAAGTAGATGCAAGTAATACTGAGTGGACTAAATAATTTGTCACCTCCAGGAGAATAAAAACAACAAAAAATGCAATTAATAATTTCTTGGTGTTCATAAATGAACCTCCAATTAGTTAATAATTAGTTATTTTTTCTAAAGGAGAAATAGACAAAAATTTAGAAACATAATCTTACTACAGTTAAAAGATAATCTTTTTCTATTATCAGTTCAATCAAAATGTATTAATTAAAAGAATAAGTTTTTTCTATCCAGTATTCTACCTTTTCCCCATCAAAAGAAATGGGCTGCCATTTTGATTTATAAACAGCATCTATAACGTTTTTATATTGTTTTTGATCTTTCAGCGTATTTATAAGAGTATTATGAGATTTTACTAATCCATCACGATTTATTAGTAATTTTAATTTAACCTCTCCTTCAACATCCCCTACTTTTTCCGGAATTACTTCAACAATCTGGCGAGGTATAAATGGGAATGATGTCGCTTCATAAATTTTTTTATTAACACTAGTTTGTTTTAAACCGGTTTGATTTGTTGGCTCTTTTGAGGATTCTTTAATTTCAAAATCACCAAGAGGTTCAGGTTCATCGAGCGGTTCAATTAAGGATGATAAAGTTGGAGTCTCCGGACGCGGAGGTGAAGATTCTTCTAATTGATTCGTCTGTGGAATATCTAAAACTGTTATCAAGGGTTCGGGGAAGTATGGAATTTCTTTTTTTTTATTAACTATTTGCGGTGAAAAAATGAACAAACTAATTAATAATAATAAACTAATAATTAACCCTAATTTTATATTAAGATCATATTTTTTTAACTCGGGTCTTTGCAGCATATAATGTTTAAAAAACTGATTAAGTAATATTTAAATACAGATTCCAAATTTTATACAGATCATAAGTTGCTCTAACATCCTCTCCGCAATAAACCGCAATTTCTTTTACTCTTCCGGCTTTGTAAAGTTCTTTTACTTCCATACCGGAAATACCTTTCGACTTGGGCGATTCAATTCCGAAGGCACGACAATAAAAATCCAGGTTGAATTTTCGTGTAATACCAAAGAAAGTAAATTGTTCAAGTAAATCGATATGGTCTTTTGAATCATACCTGGTCTTCAATAAATTTTTACTCGGTTTAATTTTGTTAATTGCAGAACGGATCATTAAAAACGGTAGATCAAAATTTCTTCCGTTAAAGCTTATTAGTTTCTCAGATTTGCTAACATACTGCCAGAAAGATCTTAACATCTCTGTCTCATTCATCCGTTTATACTTTGTATTCTTTTCCTCAATAATCATATCATCATTAGATTCACCTTCGTATAAAACCATAACTTTTTCCGAATCAGTATTCATCATGCCTATTGCAACCACTTTAGCAGTTAACGGATAGAGACTTAGATATCTTTTCGATCCCTCTGCAATTTCATGTTTTTTATCAGCATCTTTTTCTTGTTCAGCATATCTAAGCAAATATTCTTGC
>CAYXKL010000147.1:0-5299 GCA_964464825.1 uncultured Melioribacter sp.
ACGTAAAGCTACTTGATCTAAAACAACATTAGTAACAAATGGAGTAGGCGCATAAGCTCCCATACCGCCGGTGTTTTTACCGGTATCGCCATTACCAATTCTTTTATGATCTTGAGCAGCTGGTAATAATACATAATCCCTTCCATCTGTAATAGCAAAAATAGATGCTTCTTGACCCGTCATAAATTCTTCAATAACAACTTTATTACCAGATAATCCGAATGTTGAATTAACCAAACAATCTTCTAATGCATTTTTAGCATCTTCGAAAGTATCTGCAACAACAACACCTTTACCGGCGGCAATACCATCTGCTTTAATTACTACCGGCAGTTTAGATGTTTTCAGATAATCGAGTGCATCAAAATATTCGTCTTTTGTAAATACAACATAGTCAGCGGTAGGAATTCCATATTCTTTCATTAAGTTTTTAGCAAAAGATTTTTCACCTTCAATTCTTGCAGCTTGTTTACTTGGTCCAAATACTTTTATTCCATTAAGTATAAGTTTATCAGCTAAACCTTCTATTAAAGGTTTTTCCGGTCCAACAATTACAAGTTCAATTTTATTATTGTGGCAGAAATTAATTAATGAAGTTTCATCATTCTTTTCTAATTCAACGTTAATTCCAAATTCTTTAGTGCCAGGATTTCCGGGATAAACAAATAATTTAGTGAGAGATGGACTTTGAAATATTTTACTTGCAAGTGCATGTTCCCTTCCACCAGAACCGATAATTAGTACATTCATTTTAATCTCTTAAATAAAATTGGAATTGAGTTATTAATTGTTCTGTTAAAGAAATTCTATCATGTTTTAGAATAAATTCTTCATTTGGAATAGGTAATTTGTTATTAATAAATGCGGTATGAATTTCTATTAGTGTATTTTTAATTTCATCAATATTATCAGGTGATGTTATAAATGAAGCACCGTATTCATTTAATGCTATTTTTGCTGCACCATCTGGAACACAGCCAAGTATTGGTTTACGTGATCCAAAATATTCGAATAATTTACTTGTAGATATTGTATCGGCATTATTTGTATAACCAACCATCATCCAAAGGATATCACTCGATTTCAATCTTTTTACAGCAAAACTATGTTCCAAATAACCATAATCATGAACAAATTCATTTAAACCAAGATCACTTATTAATTTTTTATTTTCATCTCTTAAATGCCCGATAAATTCCAACTCAATATTTGCTGCTATGTCCGGTCTTTCTATGGATAAATCCTTAAAAGCTCGGATTAAAAACTCTGGGGTGATATTCTCGTAGAAAATCCCTGAATAAGTTAGTTTCATTTTGGATGATGTTCTTGGATATTCTTCAATTTCAAAATCGTGTGGATCAAATCCATGTGGAATAATAATAATCTCATCAAAACTTAAGAAGGGATATGTAACTAATAATTTTTCTTTAATTCTTCTATTAATAACAATTATTTTATTTGATGCTTTTAGTGCTGCATATTCTAATTTTTTATGTTTCTGTTTATGATATGGTGTTGGATAAAATGCAAATTGATTACCAAACCATAAATCTCTGTAATCCACAAATAATGGTATATCAAATTCTTTTTTTAGTAAGGCAGCGTAATGAAAGCTTGAATAAGGAGGTATCGTAACATATAGAATATCAAATTTTTCTTTTTTTAATATTTCTTGAGCAGTATGGTAAGCACGCTTAGCCCATACTTTTTTATTATCAGGTATGAAAAATGCTTTTGTGAATTTTGAATAAAGTTTTCTCACAAATTCTTTTGGCATATTTACAGTGCCGTATTTTTTACCAATCATAGAATTAAGATCATATGATTCTGTTCGAACGATATTCACACCGGCAGATTCTGCTTCTTTCAACATTCCCAAATCATGTGCAAAATACGCAACATTTCCAGCAGTGATTACTGTGGGTTGCCAATTGAATCGAGTCATATATTTTGTGAATTTGAGAGTCCGTTGAACTCCGCTTAATCCCATTGGCGGATAATAATAAGATAGAACTAAAACTTTGAACATAAGTAGTTTATTAGATATTAGTGATATTTCTCTATAATTTTTGTGTAACCTGATAATTTGGTGCTTCTTCAGTCAGCATAATATCATGTGGATGACTTTCACGTAAACCGGCAGAAGAAATTTTTACAAATTTCGATTTTGTTTTTAACTCATAGATATTCTTAGCACCACAATAGCCCATAGCTGCTCTAAGTCCGCCTATAAATTGATAAATTGTATCGGACAAAGGACCTTTGTAAGGAACCCTTCCCTCAACACCTTCGGGTACTAATTTTTTAATATCATCTTCCATATCCTGAAAATACCTATCGCTGCTTCCATGCTTCATTGCACCTAGTGAACCCATTCCTCTATAAACTTTAAAACTTCTTCCTTCAAATAGAACTTTTTCACCGGGAGCTTCATCACACCCGGCAAACATACCGCCCATCATAACAGTATCCGCACCCGATGCAATAGCTTTTGGAACATCTCCAGTTTGTTTTATTCCACCATCTGCAATAACCGGTATTTTTTTCCCTTTTAATGATTGAGCAACATTTAAGATTGATGTGATTTGCGGAACTCCAACACCGGCGATTACTCTTGTAGTACAAATTGATCCGGCACCGATTCCAACTTTTACAGCATCAACACCACACTCAACTAATTCTAATGCTGCTTCTTTTGTAACTATATTACCGGCAATAATTTGTACATCTTTAAATGTGCTTCTAATTTTTTTAATAGTTTTTAAAACTCCTTCAGAATGACCATGTGCAGTATCAATTGTTATTACATCTACATGGGCCGCAACTAATGCTTCTACGCGTGATAAAGTATCTTTAGTAACACCAACAGCCGCGCCTACGCGCAATCTTCCTAATTCATCTTTACAAGCGTTTGGAAATTTCTTTTTCTTCATTATATCTTTATAAGTGATTAATCCTTTTAATATTCCTTTCTTATCAACAACCGGAAGTTTTTCAATTCTATGTTGGTGAAGAATTTTTTCTGCAACTTCTAAATTAGTACCGACTGGTGCAGTAATTAAATTTTCTTTTGTCATCAATTGACTAATGAGAAGTTTTCTGTTCGGCTCAAATCTGAGATCGCGGTTTGTAAGAATACCAATAAATTTACCAATATTATCAACTATAGGAATACCTGATATGTGATATTTAGACATTAGTTCTTCAGCTTCTAAAACAGTTCTATCGGGAGTTAAAGTAATTGGTTTTACAATCATACCGCTTTCAGATCTTTTAACTTTATCCACTTCATCAGCTTGTTTTTCGATTGACATATTTTTATGAATAATTCCAATACCGCCTTGAGCAGCCATAGCAATAGCCATTTGAGATTCAGTAACAGTATCCATTGCAGCAGAAAGAAACGGTATGTTTAATTTAATATCCCGGGTTAGATTAGATGTCACATCAACATCTCTTGGTAAAACTTTTGAACGTGCCGGAAGCAGCAGAATATCATCAAATGTTAATCCTTCAAAACCAATTTTTGAATTTTTCATCTCGACCTCTAAATTATTACAAAAAAGACCACACAAAGTGGTCTCAAATTTATTCGAAGGCAGAATAGCCCGTTATATCCTCACCTATAATTAATGTGTGCATTTCATGAGTCCCTTCGTAAGTTTTAACAGATTCAAGATTTGCTGAATGACGCATTACAGGGTATTCATCTAAAATTCCATTTGCACCTAAAATTTCACGTGATGTTCTTGCAATTTCAAGTGCTGCTTCACAATTGTTTCTTTTAGCCATTGAAATCTGGGTATGTTTTACTTCACCTTTATCTTTTAATCTTCCAAGATGTAAATTAAGTAATTGAGACTTGGTAATTTCAGTAAGCATGTTAACTAATTTCTGTTGTGTCAACTGATAAGCAGCAATCGGCTTATTGAATTGTATTCTTGATTTTGCATAGTTTAAGGCAGAATCGTAGCAAGCCATCATCGATCCTACAACTCCCCATGCAATACTGTATCGTGCTTGATTAAGACACATTAAAGGTGATTTCAATCCGTTGCTTCCAGGTAAAATATTTTCTTCAGGGATTATCACATCTTCAAAAATTAATTCTGAAGTTACTGAAGCACGTAAAGAATGCTTACCTTTCATTTCAGGTGCAGAAAATCCTTTTGTATCTTTTTCTATAAGAAAACCTCTTATTACTCCATCAAGTTTTGCCCAGACTACAGCGACATCGGCTAAAGTACCATTTGTAATCCACATTTTAGCACCGTTAACAAGATAGCCATCCTTTATTTTTTCAGCACGAGTTACCATTCCGGCCGGATTAGAGCCGTAATCAGGTTCAGTCAAACCGAAGCACCCAATTTTTTCACAGGATGCAAGTTTGGGTAACCAATATTTTTTTTGATCTTCACTGCCGAATGTAAATATAGGATACATTACAAGTGACGATTGTACCGAAACAAAACTGCGAATACCACTATCGCCTCTTTCTAATTCTTGCATTACCAATCCGTAGATTACATTATTCATTTCTGCACATCCGTATTTTTGAGGAAGTGTAATCCCGAATAGATTCAATTCAGCAAGTTTTGGAATTATCCCGATTGGAAATATTGAATTTTGATAATGTTTTTCTATTACCGGAATTATTTCTTGATCAACAAAATCCCTTACAGTATTACGGACCATTATTTCCTCTTCTGAAAGAAGACTTTCGATATTATAATAATCTATTCCGGTAAATTTTCGCATTGTTTCTTTCTAAAATTTGGTTGCTAAAATAAGAAAAAGGATTGGTCTAACAAATTTCTGTATCAGAACTATTAAAATTCATATTATTAATAACTTTCATTATTAATTCAGAATCATATCCTTTACTCGAAAGAAAAGAATATAATTTCTCTTTTAATTTCCTTTTATCGGTGTTCTTTTCAATCAATAATTTTAATTTCTTCTTTGCCAAAAAAATTGCGTTATCAAAATTTAATTCATCATTTTCACTATTTAAAACTGAATCAATAATAGATTTATCAATTCCTTTCTTATATAATTCTGACCTAATTTTATTACTACCAAATTTCTTTTTTATGGATTTTTCTTCGACAAGTAATTTAGCAAATTGAGCATCATTAAGATAATTCTGTTCTTTCAATGATTGGATAACATTATCAATTATTGATTTATCATATTTTTTTTTAATCAGTTTTAATTTAAGCTCATGAGATGAATGCAGACGTCTCACTAATTAACGAAACGCTGCATCTTTTATCTGCAGAATTTCACTTTTATAAAG
>CAYXKL010000148.1:0-5273 GCA_964464825.1 uncultured Melioribacter sp.
GATTTACCAATTACATCATCTCCAAAAAAATCATAACCGGCTTTATTTGCCCAAGTATAAATTTTATTACTGTCCACTTCCATTATTATGTCTGGTACAGATTCCAAAATTGCGGTTTGTCGCGAAGTTAAAAAGTGAAGTTTTTGTTCAGCTATTTTTCGTTCAGTTATATCGCGGATATTACATTGGATTACTTTATGATTATCAACTAAATATACATTACTTACAAATTCAACATTGATTTTATTTCCATTAGCAGTAACAAGTGGTAAGTTATCATAACGGATATATTCTTTTTGCTGTAATTCAATAAAATTATCATTGTTGGCAATAATATCTTTGAATAATCCTATTTCCCAAAGAGTTTTTCCGGTTAATGCTTTATGGGGATAACCAAGCAGTTTGATTAAAAATGGATTCACATCAACAATTTTTCCAGTCTCAAACTCAAGAATTAGAATTCCATCTTGAGTTGCTTCAAATAATCTTCTATATTTTTTTTCAGAATCGGTAAGTTTCTTTCTGTTTTCTCTTTCTATTGTTTGATCTCTAAAAACAAGTACAACACCAATAATATTTCCCTTGTTGTCTTTTATGGGTGCACCGCTATCTGCTATTGGCGTTTCTTTACCATCTTTAGAAATTAATATTGTGTGTTTTGCAAGTCCAACAACAACACCTTCCGTTAAAACTTTTTCAACCGGATTTGCTACATCTGCCCGAGTTTCTTCGTTTATTATATTAAAGACAATATTCAATTTTTTATCTAGAGCATCTTTAATATTCCATCCGGTTAATTCTTCTGCAACCGGATTTAAATATTTCACGTTACCATTTTTATCCGTTGTAATTACAGCATCACCAATACTGTGAAGTACAGTTTTAAATTCCTCTTGAGTTTTATAAAGTTCTCTATAAATATTTCTTTGCCGGTAATGATAGATCCATGCTAAACCGACTGAAAGAGAAAAGATTAGAATAAAAACAAAGAGAGCAATTGCATAACTAATAAATTTTAATTCTGAGAGTACTTCATCAGTATCAATTTTTGCAACCACATACCAGTTAGTACCGGGGACGTTATCCAGATATGATATTACATTTTCATCACGATAATCCTTTCCCTCCCAAATACCTTTGAATCCCAAAACTGCTTCAACAGCTGCTACTTCTTTTTCTGTTAAAGGGATTTTCAGTTTGAGCGCAGTATTTTTTTGGTGTCTTAATTCATTTAGAAAAAGTACTGCGTTTCCTTCCTTTCTGATAAGCAAAGTTTCTGCAGTTTTACTTGGGGTAGGCCACAACTGAATAAATGGATATAGATAATCATTCGGATCAATTCTAAAAACTAAAATCGCAATTTCCTTTTTATTACTAATAATCGGGACAATTATATCGTAGTGAATTTTGTTTTCCATATTACAATAATAAAAATCGGAAATAATGGTTTTTTGCTTTTTTAATGACTCGTAAATTTTTGTTAGAGTTGTTGTATCAAATTTTGATAAATCTGAACCAACAGATAATTGTAATTGTCCTTTGTTGTTGATAAGAAAGATTGATTCATAACCGTATTCTTTTACAATTGTTGATAAAAAAGTTCTTATCTCATCTTTTAGATTAATATCATCTTCATTTAGTAACCAATTTTCAAATGCATTTATAAAAAATGTAGATTTTGATAGGACGTTTATATCAGTAATACGTTCTTTATACCATCTACTAAGTTGATTAATCTTTAACTGACCAATTGCTGTAAGATCTTTTTCTTTTTCTTTTTTTAGATTACTTGACATGTAGTCGTAAAAGAAATAACCACCAATGATTAACAAAAGACTAATGAATAGAGAGAGATAAAAGACATGGTTTTTTTTTGAGAGCAATCCAATCGACAGATTTTTCATAAATACCATTCCTGATAATCCCAATGTGTAAAAAAAATCTGTATCTTTTCTGGAAATAACTAAATTGGACAGTATTATACAAGAAAATAATTACATTAAATAAAAAATTCTTATATAAAATAGGATATTATACCTTATATGCTTATTAAGTGAATCAAATGTAAAACTATATAACTTGAAATAAAATCAAAAAAAAACTAATAAATTTTAAATACAAACTACTCGTATCGTAGAGCTTCGATAGGATCTAAATTTGCAGCTTTATAAGCGGGATAAACACCAAAAACAATTCCGACAAAAGATGTTACAATAAGTCCAATAATAATCCATTCAATCGGAAGAACAACTGAAACACCAAGTGCAAGAGCAACAAGATTACCACCAATAACACCGAGAAGTATTCCAATTAATCCGCCAAACCAGCTAAGAGCAACTGCTTCAATCATAAATTGAGTAAGAATATTTTTTTTCTTAGCACCAATAGCTTTACGAACGCCAATTTCTCTTGTCCGTTCTGTAACGCTAACAAGCATTATATTCATAATTCCAATACCGGCAGCAAGTAATGCAATGAATGCAACTACACCGGCACCAAGTTTAAAATATTTTGTTATATCATTGAATTGCTCAATCAATTGATCGTTAGTAACAATTTCAAAATCATTTTCCTCACCAAATTTCACTTTTCTAATTTTTCTCATCGCACCGATTACTTCGTCCATAGTTTCATCAATTAAATCTTTATTTAATGCCATCACAGCAAAAGAAGCACTTCTTTCGCTTCCAAAATGTTTTTCAAAAACTGACAAAGGAACACAAACAAAATTATCTTGAGATTGCCCTAAAATACTTCCGCGTTTTTCAAATACACCAATGATTTCGTAACTAAATTTGTCAATCCTAATAGTTTTACCTATTGGATCAATATTTTTAAAGAGTTTATCAACAACATCAGTACCCACAACAGCCACTGGCTTTGAATAGTCATTATCAGATTTCGAAAAATTTCTTCCTTCGGCAATTTTTAGGTCAAGTGCGATGAAATAATCGAAATTAACACCAGCTATAAAAACATTAGGATTAGTTTTTTCATTCCCATATTTAATTGTTCTTCCGCCAGTTGCTAAGCTGATTCCAATAGCAACCGGTAGCGAGGTCATCTCTCTCAGTTTTTCACCTTCTTTTACTTCTAAATCCTTTCTATTACGCATTTCTCTGTTACGGTGAGGATCTCCCATTTGAATTGCGGGCCATTTTTGAACAATAAAATTATTAGTACCGATACTATTAAATGTATCCTCTACACTCTGCTGAATTGCACTTATAGCTGTCATAACAATAATTATTGAAAAGAGTCCGACCGCAATCCCCAAAAGTGTAAGAATTGATCTAAGTTTACTTCCAGTAATTGAACTATAAGCTAATTTTACACTTTCAAATACTTGCATTATTCATACCTCAATGCATCAACCGGATTCATACGCGAAGCTTTCCAAGCCGGTAGGATTCCAGAAATTAATCCAACAATCGCTGAAATAAATAGTGCCAAAACAACAATATCTATTGGCATAGTAGTTGGCAAAAATTGATTTATAATTAAGCTGAGAGGAAATGAAATCATAATACCAATTATTCCTCCAAGCAAACAAATCAAAGCTGATTCAGTTAAGAATTGAATAAGTATTGACCATGTTTTTGCACCAATAGCTTTTCTTATTCCAATTTCTTTTGTCCTCTCTGTTACCGATACGAACATAATGTTCATAATTCCGATAGCACCAACAAATAGCGATAGTGCTGTGATAACTATACCGGCATAAGCTATAATACCAACAGTTTGATCATACATTTCCTTAAAAGCTTCTTGCTGGTTCACAGCAAAATCATCCGGTTTATTGAATGGTACTTTTCTTATGATACGCATAGCAGATATAATTTCTTGCTTAGCATCTTCAAGCTTATCAACATCACCGACTTTGATATCAATTCTTAACCTTCCTCTAACATCACCGGAAATTGTTTCAAGAGTTTTTAAAGGCATTATAATCATACCATCTCTGCTAAACGAACCAAGAAATCCACTACCTTGTTTAGCCATTACGCCAATAACTTTGAATGGTACGTTATTTATTTTAATTTCTTTATTGAGAGGCGATTCAGAAGGGAATAATTCATTAACAATATCTTGACCAACAATACAAACTTTTCTTGAAGCTCTCACATCCATCTCCGACATAAATCTACATTCATCAAGTTCTGTTTGACCGGTTTTTTGAAATTCTTCTGTAGTACCATACACAACAGAAGAAATAACCGAGCGCTCTTTTCTTTTAACTGTTAAACCAAAAGTAGTTGCTGTAGGTGAAATAGCTTCATACGTCGAAATCATTTCTTTGAGGCGCTCATATTGATCCAAAGTAATATCTTTCCGGTTCCGGTAGGTGCTCCAATCGCCCATAGCAAACCACGGGGTTTTACTTACATAAAGAACATCGCTGCCGAATGATGAGATAGAAGTAAGGAATGCTTCACGTAAACCGACTATAGCAGTGGACATTGTTGTAACTGCTACAATTCCAATAATAATTCCTAAAGTGGTTAGTGCTGAGCGTAATTTGTTAACGCGGATTGCATTAAAAGATATTGCAAAAATTTCTAGAAATTCTATAAAAAAGTTTTTCATTAATTATCGTCGAAAATCGGATTGCAATATATGGTTTGAAAATAAAAAAAGCTGTAACTCATTTAAAAAAATTACATCTTTCTGAGAAATGTTAGTTTTTATTCGTAACGTAATGCGTCTATAGGATCAAGATTAGCAGCTTTGTAAGCCGGATAAGTTCCAAAGCTTACACCTATCATAACACATAATAATACACCTATTAATACCCAATCAATAGGAATGACAGCAGTAGCATTTAAGAATGATCCGGCAAGGTTACCGATTGATACACCTAAAATAATACCTACTATTCCGCCAATCAAACTGAGTGTTATTGCTTCAATAATAAATTGTATGAGTATATTTATTTTTTTTGCACCGATTGCTTTTCTAATACCAATTTCTCTAGTCCTTTCAGTAACGGAAACTAACATAATATTCATAATTCCTACTCCGGCAGCAAGAAGTGCAATAGCACCAACTACAATAGAACCAATTCGAACGCCGGAAGTAATATCATTTATTTGTGCAAGTACATTTTCATTTGATCTGATATCAAAATCAGCTTCTTCTGTTGGTGCAACTTTTCTAATTGTTCTAAAATATCCAATAGATATTTCAATAAGATCGTTGTACGATTCAGTATCATAAGCCATAATTGTAATATTAATGCTTCGCGATCTTTTACCGTACATAGATTGAAAAGT
>CAYXKL010000149.1:0-5236 GCA_964464825.1 uncultured Melioribacter sp.
TCGCTGTACGGATTGTTCCACTCGAAAGATGAGATAAGAAAATTTGACCGTGCAATTTTGGTAGAAGGATACATGGATTTAGTTTCCCTTTACCAGAACGGTATTAAAAATGTAGTTGCTTCTTCAGGAACATCTTTGACTGATGAGCAAGTGCAGCTCCTATCGAGATTCACAAAAAATATTATTATTCTATTCGATGCTGATACTGCCGGTCAAAAAGCAGCATTAAGAAGTATCGAAATATTACTTAAGCAGAATTTTGAAGTTAAGGTTATATCATTACCATCGGGCGAAGATCCAGATTCATATATTCGTAAATACGGGAAAGATGAATTCGAAGGACTTATCTCTTCAGCTAAAAATTTTCTTGAATATCAAACAGCACAGTTTGAAGCACAGGGTTTATTCGAAGATTCTGCAAAAGCTGCTTCTGCCATAAGAGAATTGGTAAGAACTCTTGCTCTGCTTAATGATGAACTTAAAAGAAATCTGCTCTTAAAAACTATTGCCAAAAAATTCAATCTAAGAGAAAAATTAATTGAATCCGAGCTGAATAGTTTTCTTAATGAACAAAATCAAAAAACTAATATTGCTGAAAGACAGAATCTCCGTTCGATAAGAGTTACAGAAGATTTACAATCTGTCGGATTAACAAAAAATGATAATCCATATGAAAAAGAACTTGTAAGACTGCTATATGGCGGCAACGAGAAGATTATTAATTACATTTTTGATAAAGTAAGTTTAGAACTTTTTTCAAATGCACGATTTAAAAAGCTAGCTGAAATTGTTCATGAAGCGGTAAATACCAATCAATATTCCCCGGCATATCTGATTGATAAGATAGAGGATGAAGAGCTGAGAAAATTTATTTTTAAAATAGCTTTAACCGATGAGACAATAAGTAAAAAATGGGATGAAATTTCTTATAACGGTAAGATCGAAAAAGATACAATAGAACATGCAATGGATTCTGTAAAGAATTTTTTAATATATCAAATAGAGCAGCAGATTAAAATCAACAATCAGCTTATTAGCGAATCTAAAGACGAACGGCTTTATATAGAGCTGCTTACACGTAATAAAGAACTGCAAGAAGAAAAGAAAGAATTGCAAGCCCCAAGAAAATAATTAATAGTATTTATTATGAATTATAATCCAATCTTATTTGAGATTAATACGCGTGTTTTTGTAAAACGGTTCGGCAATAAAACTAAACTCACCGATATTCCTATTGATTATTGGATTAATCTCAAACAAAAGGGAATCGATTATGTTTGGCTCATGGGAATTTGGAAAACTTGCAGTTCTACAATAGAAAAATACTGTTTTGAAGAAGTATTGGTTAACAATTATAAACGAGCACTTAAAGATTGGAAAAAGGAAGATGTTATCGGATCGCCATTTGCAATAGATGTTTATGAAATTCATCCAGAACTTGGAAACGAAAGTACATTACTGGCTTTTAAGGAAACTCTTAATAATGTTGGCTTAAAACTAATTCTTGATTTTGTACCGAATCACTTCAGTGCGGATTCTATACTACTTACACAAAAACCGGAACTATTTATTAGTGTTGATAAAAAAATGTTTTATTCTGATCCTCATACATATTACCAGCCATTTGAAAAAGAAGACAAATATTTTGCGCATGGCAGAGATCCGTTCTTTCCGGCATGGCAAGATACAGTACAAATTAATTATTGTGATCCTGTCACCAGACAGTTTATGATAAATACGATTAAAAATATTACTCAATACTGCGATGGATTAAGATGCGATATGGCAATGCTTGTATTGAACAATGTTTTCAAAAATACATGGATCGGATTATTTGAAAAAAATAATTTAACACTTCCCAAGAATGAATTTTGGTATGATGCAATATCTGAAATAAAAAAAATAAATGATGAATTCTTATTCATTGCTGAATCTTATTGGGATATGGAATGGTATCTTCAACAGCTCGGGTTTGATTTTACTTATGACAAAAAATTAACTGATAAATTGAAATTTTCTAACGCTTACGATATTTATGATCATTTTAAAGCAGATTATGAATACCAAAAAAAGTCTGTAAGATTTTTAGAAAATCACGATGAAGAAAGAGCAGCATCAATTCTTGGAAAAGAAAAATCAAAAGCTGCCGCAATTGTTATTAGTACTATTCCAGGTATGCGGTTTTTTTATGATGGACAGTTTGAAGGTAAAAGAATAAAATTACCGGTACAGCTTGGTAGGGAACCGGTTGAAAATCCTTTAAACGGGATTAATATTTTTTACGATAAACTTTTAAGTATTACAAAAGAAGATATATTTAAGATAGGGAATTGGGAACTGCTCGAACCGCTCTCATCGTGGATTAATAACAACACATTCAAAAATATTTTAGCTTGGATGTGGACGTATAATTCAGAAAAACGGATTGTTATTGTAAATTATTCCGATCTACTGTCTACATGCAGACTAAAATTAGATACACGGGGTTACGAAGAGAATTTTGAGATTACTGATTTATTAAATGATCAAACTTACATTCGTTCATCTGAGGAAGTATTTCACGAAGGATTATATATTGAGTTAAAACCCTGGCAAGCACATATCTTTAAAATGTAGCACAGATTATTAATCTGTGCCGCATCTAGAATTAAAATGTAAATGTAACACCAAACTTAAAAGTTTCATAAGTTAGTGGTGTTTCCGTATTGAAAGGCCAATTCATTTTCTCTTTCTTTAACACGTAAAATGCATACGAGAACCCGTTCTTTAAAAAGAAGTTAACAATTGGTCCGGCTGCTGGTGAAGAATCAATTACCTCATCAATAAATTTATCAAGTGCTTCTAATCCGGCTGTCTCGATAATCATACTACCAAGATGTTTCCAAACCATGTGACGTGGAAATACAACCGCCGTTTCGTAACCGGCATTAAGCGATAGAAACGAACCGATTTCAAATCTAACTCCGCCCTCAGTTAATGTTCCAAAGCGGAAACTTTTGTTAAATCTGTTTAAAATTTCTGTATCTGCTAAATATTCTTCTGGAATTTGAATTGATACTGGAAACTCTTTCATTTCGAGTTGCGACCAAACAGCGGCGTTTTGTGCGTAGGGTAAAATTTTGAAATTGTCAAAATTGTAACCGTAACCGCTTCTTCTTCCGAACCCGAACCGCCACATTTCATTTGCCAGTTCATTTACTTTTGTTTTTTCAGATTGCAGTTTTGTACCGATTTTTGTTACAAAAAAGAATCTTTCGTTAAAATCAATTACATATTCATCTTCTTCGAAATTATAAAACGAAGCATATCCAAGTTTTAATTCTGCCAAGCCGACTTTTGCAAGATTATATATAAGCTTATCATGTTTGGGTTCACCCAATCCATAATAAAACTCTATGAAAGGTTTACCGCGCTCCCATTCCCACCAGTCATCATCCCAATCCCAATTCCATTCACTATCCCATTCTCCATCTTCATTGTTTTCGTCATCTTCATTTTGTGCTGCTAGTTGTAATGTTATTATGAATGATAATAAGAGAAAGTAAAGGAGTGATTTTTTAAACATGGCTATTCCTTATAAATAGTTTTTCTGAACTTTAGACGAAAAAAATATTAGAAATGTTACATTACTAAAATAGATAAATCAATAATTCTGTTATTCTACTTTAATCCCGGTTTTTTGTTCAAGGGTTTTAATAATTGCATTCATTAATACATCATTTTGAACCGGTTTGGTAATAAAAATATCTATACCGGCTTTGTATGCATTATCTTTATCTTTTTGAAAAGCATGTGCTGATAAACCTACGATAGGTATGTTTTTATATTTTGTAGAGTTTCTCAATTCTTCTGTCAACTGCAGACCATCTTTTTTTCCGCGTAGGGAAATATCCATAAGAATTAAATCAAAATCCTTCTGACCCATCTTTTCGTAAAAAGTATCTGATGAATCGCAAATATCTACTTCAAATTTTTTTCTTAAAAAGAGCTGCAGAAATTTTTGATTTTCAAAATCATCTTCAACAATCAAAACGGAAGGTCTTCTATTTACCGAGGTTCCCATTATTTACTCTTCGATTGGTTTAATATTTTTGTGTTCAAAATAACGATTTATCATTCTAAAATAAATTTGTAAATCGGAGATGTGATCTACATTATATAATTTAATTAATATTCATCCCAGCTTTTTATTTCCAAATTAAACGGATCTTTATTTAATAAAGCTTCAGCTAACCTCATTGCAAGCTGCCGGTTTGTAATTAATGGAACTTTATAATCAACTGCTGTTCTTCTGATAATATAATCGTTCGTCAATTCTTCTTCCTGAAAATTCTTCGGTATATTAATTACAAGATCGATTTTCTTAGCTTTTATTAATTCTGTAACGTTCGGACTTTTTCCGCTGAGGGGCCACTCAAGTGTTTCAACCGGAATATCATGATCCTCCATAAAACTTGCGGTCCCTTTTGTTGCATAGAATTTAATTCCAAGTTTTAACAACTGGCGTGTCGGTTCGAGTAATTCCGATTTTGATTCAATTGAACCTGATGAAACTAATATTGATTTTATTGGAAATTTATACCCAACGGCGGTCAATGCTTTTAAAAATGCTTCATCAAAATCCTGGCCTAAACAAGCAACCTCGCCGGTCGAAGCCATTTCAACGCCGGTTGTTGGGTCGGCACCTTCCAAACGGGTAAATGAAAACTCCGGTGCTTTTACTCCTACATAATCGTAACTGAAAATGTTATCAGGTAGTATATCAACTTTTTTTCCGGTAATAACTTTTGATGCAATTTCTATAAAATTTGTTTTTAAAGTTTTTGATACGAACGGAAAACTTCTCGAAGCGCGCAAATTACATTCGATTACCTTTACTTTATTGTCTTTTGCGAGGAACTGAATGTTGAACGGTCCGTTTATATGAAGCGACTTTGCAATATCTGCAGAGAACTGTTTTATCTGACGCATAGTTTCAAGATAAGTACGTTGCGGAGGAAGAACCAAAGTTGCATCACCCGAATGAACGCCGGCATTTTCAACATGCTCAGAAATTGCCGAGCAGACAATTTTTCCATTTTGTGCTACAGCATCAAACTCAAGTTCTTTTGCATTCACTAAAAATTTACTTATCACAACCGGATGTTCGGGAGAAATATCAACAGCTTTCTGTAAAAATTTTATAAGCTCGTAATCATCAGTTGCAATTGCCATTGCCGCTCCGCTAAGTACATAA
>CAYXKL010000150.1:0-5159 GCA_964464825.1 uncultured Melioribacter sp.
AAATTGCATTGACCAGCGCGATGAAATATCACTAACAGTAAATGGCGTATTGTTAGCTGGTTTTGAAAAACTATAAACTGGAGTATTTGCTTTTCCATTATGTGTTATTCTGCCTTGCAAAGTGACTGCAGCATAATCAAAAGCAACACTTTCTTGTTTACCCCAATCAACATTCAACAAATTAAGAACATTTTGAATATCTAATGATATTTGGAAATGTCCCATTCCCCAGAAATCTGGAATATCTTGAGTTATTCTAACATCAACATATTCACTCCATGGATTTTCAGCACCGTTTCTTTCTGCAATTTTTCCCCTATTTTCATTTAAGTATTCATTTCCATTAATGAAAGACATTAAATCACTATAAGTTTTTTCTGTAGCCGGTACATATTGTCCGCTGCTGATTGTTCCAAGCAATATTTCAGATTCATTTCTTGGAATATAGAATAAATCATTCTGATCAAAACCGTCATTATTCAAATCACCAAGAACTATGAAAGAGAAAGGTCTTCCGCTTTGTCCGTTATAGAACAATGAGAAAGTTGTTGGAGCGTTTTCAAAGAATTCATGGGCATATGATAAAGATGCAAAAATTCTATGTTCGATCTGGTAATTTGATGTAGTTAATTTTGGTGCGTTTGGATCTAGATCAATAGGATTATAACGCATTTGTGAATTTGCTTGTGACGACGTTACTGAGTTTTTATCTTTTGCTTGTCCGTATGTGTAAGCAGCATTAACAGATAATCCTCTTGCAACATTTCTTTGAACCTGGAATGATAAATTATATTGATATCCGCCACTGGTATTATAGAGCTCCATAATTTCGAAGAAATTATTGTTTCCGCTGTTTCTATTTCCATAAATAGGACGACCATCATGACCGGTACCAATTATTGGAATAGAGCCGGTTGCTGGTTTAAGATTTCCTAAGCGGTACAACATATCATTAATAGTTTTTGTATATAATAATTCAACAGTACCAATAAAACCAAGTGGAAGTTGTTGATCTAATCCAAGGTTAAATCTAAGAACTTGTGGTAGTTTCAAATTAGGATCAGCAATATCAACTTCAGATTGTGTTCTTGGAGAACCTGTGCCTGGATCGCCTGGGAGCCATTGATTGTAAGGATCAGCAGTAAATTTTAAACCAGTACCTTGATTACGAACTTCTGCATACAAGGTTCCGGTATTTCCATAATTGTTAGAAATCCAAACGTACGGAACACGACCGGTAAAGATTCCCAATCCGCCGCGTAATTGAGTAGAACGGTCATCAGATAAATCAAGATTGAATCCAAATCTTGGTGATAACAATAAATTACCACTTGGTACATCTTCTGTTGAATATTGCGGGAAATATTTTGAAATAGAATCGTTACGTGCCGGAGCTTCTGGGAATGTAGGAATATCTACACGCATACCGACTGTTAATTTTAATTTGGGAGAAATAGTCCATTCATCCTGAACATAAAATCCAAATTGCATTACATCAAATTCAGCAGCTTGATTAGGATCGTCTGTTCTTGAAAAGTTATGCTGATAAAATGCAACTTTATCATTCTGGAAATCATTTAAGCTGTTATATTGATAATAACCAAAAAATGATCTAACAAATAGATTTCTGAATGAGAAAAATTCGTTATGTGTACCAATAGTGAAAGTATGATCACCAGCAAAATATGAGAAGTTATTAGTAACTTCAAAAATATCTTGATCGAGTTCGTTTGCAGATGAAAAACGATCTGGTCCAGCAAACATTGCAAGTCCACCTTCACGAATTTCAACTTCTGGTCTATCTTCGGAAATACCAGCTCTTCTATCACGTATTGATGTGAAACCTAAAATTAACTCATTAGACATATTATTGCCGAAAGAGCTGTTCAATTGTAGGATAGTTGCATTAGTTGTATTTTCAATTCTGTATGCATAAGTATCAAATGAAAGTTGTCTATTACTGGTTCTTCCATTAAGAATATCATTGTAAGCATTAACAAAATTATTTCTTAAAGACAATTTATGATTATCAGATAAATTATAATCTAATTTTACAAATAATTTTGTACTTGGTTGTTCGCGTGTGAAAGATTCGATAGAACCAGCATCCATTCCTTTTGCAGCTAATAATTCTTTCATCCTATTAGCATATTCTCTTACTTTATCAGGGCCAACAGTAGTACTAAAACCGCTGATCAAAGAAGCATTTTGTAATGGACGGTCATTAATAGTCATTTCACCGTTAACAAAGAAAAATAATTCATCGTGAATAATTGGTCCGCCTATTCTAAAACCATATTGAGCTTCAGTAAATTCAGGATAATCATCTTGTTTGGTAACAACATTTTTTCCGATTAAACTTTCATTTCTTCCATAAAAATAAGCTGATGCAGATAATTTATTTGTACCGCTTTTTGTGATAGCATTAATTCCACCACCAGTGAAACCGCTTAATCTAACATCATAAGGTGCAACAACAACTTGAAACTCGCTGATAGCATCTAATGAAATTGGATTTGTTCCGGTTTGTCCGCCTGGCGTTCCAGATGAACCTAAACCAAACAAATCATTGTATTGTGTACCATCAATTTGAATATTGTTGTATCTGTTGCTGCGACCAGCGGCTTGCAATCCTTCACCTGAAAAAAGTGGTGATAATTTTGCAAAGTTTTGGAAACTTCTACTAATTGTAGGTACTTCAGAAATTGCTTTTGATGAAACGTTGTATGCAGCACCGGTTCTTGCTTGACTAAGGATAGCTCCTTTTTCAGCAGTAACTGTGACACCAGAAAGTTCAACTGCTTGCTCTGGCAAAACAAAATCAATTTTTAAGTTTTGACTTAATGCAAGTGAAAATCCCTCTTCAACTTGCGTAGTGTAACCTACAAATGATACTGTAACTTTATATGGACCTCCAACTTGTAAACCGAGAAGATTATATCTTCCGTCTTCACGAGATGTTGTTCCATATTGTGTTCCGGTTGGCATATGTAATGCAATAATGTTAGCACCGGGTAATGCACCACCATTTTGATCAGTTATTTTTCCATTGAGTGCAGCAGTGGTAGTACCCTGGGAAAAAATTGACTGATAGCTAAACATTACAACCATGAACATCAAAAAAGAAAGCAACTGTTTAACTCTTATCATACACAACTCCTCTTAGGTTATGAATTTTATTATTTAGAAATGTCTTATTACTTGATGAGTTTGTTATTTTATTTTTTTGAGAACTAAATATCATCGGATGAATATTCATATTCAACTTTTTAACTGAAACTTAATTATTTAGTAACATTAAGTAAGTTTGGGTTTCTTACATAGGTATTTATTTTTACACTCAGAAGATAGAAAAATCCGTAAAATCTCAAAAGGATTTTAAAATTTTTTAATCTCTTTTTTCTTCAACGCTCTATTGACTTTAATTTAAAATTACAATAAAGAGCGTTTTTAAGTCCTTTTCTGTAATATTGTTTATTAATTATTGAAAATTTTAAATTTTAATGGAAATTGTTATGAAACGGCTAGCAATTATTCTTTTCTTTTTATGGATTTTTGGACAGATTATTTTTTCACAAAACCAGCCTTATGTAATTCTTGTTTCCTATGATGGATTCAGATGGGATTATTTAAACCGTGGAATTACACCCAATCTTGATAAAATACGGACTGAAGGAATATCTGCATTGTCTTTGCGTCCGGCATTTCCTTCAAAAACTTTTCCCAATCATATTTCAATTATCACCGGAATGTACACAGAAAATCATGGTATCATCAGCAATTATTTTATGAACTATGATAAAAACGATTGGTACGGAATGAGCGATACAACTAAAATCAGAAATCCTAAATGGTATCTTGGTGAAGCATTTTGGGAAACTGCCGAACGGCAAGGAATAAAAACAGCAAGTTATTTTTGGCCCGGATCGGAATTACCACTCAGTTATCGAAGACCAACTTACCGGGAATTATACGATCACAATAAACCTTACGTATTACGTGTTGAAGGTGTTATCAATTGGCTGAAATTACCACCTAAAGATAGACCTCATTTTATCACTTTATATTTTCATGATACTGATTCTTATGGACATGACTTTGGAACAGACTCTCCTGAAATAAATGAATCGATAAAAAGATTAGATAACATAACCGGACTATTGATGAAAAGTTTAGCTGAGATTGGAATGAAAGACAGCGTCGATGTAATATTTGTATCCGATCACGGTATGACAAACATATCCAAAGAAAAATCGATCAATATTGAAAATATGATCGCAGAATATAAATGTCGTTATATGGATGATGGTCCGTTTTTGCAGATTGAACCACCAGTTGATAAAATTAATGATGTGTATGAGATACTGAAAAAGAACGAATCAAATTATAAAGTCTATCTGAAGAAAGAACTTCCTGATTATTATCACTATAACAAAAATCCATTCATCTTTTCGATAATAGTTGTTGCTGATATCGGTTGGTCATTAATAACCAATAGAAAATCCGATTGGCTTGATCGAGCAAAAGGTAATCATGGATATGATAACAACTATCTTGATATGCACGGGATTTTTATTGCAGATGGACCAAGTTTTAAAGATGGTTACAAAACTGGCACTGTGTGGAATATTGATATCTATCCGTTGCTCTGTAAAATATTTAATATCTATCCGCGTACAAATATTGATGGTGAATTGGAAAGAATAGAATTTTTGTTGAAAGATAATTGATGAAAAAAAACTTATTAAAAATAACTTACGAAAAATTTAAATTAGAGAATGGTTTGGATGTAATTCTCTATCAGGATTTATCACTGCCCACAGTTTCAATAAATATTTGGTATAAGGTTGGTTCGGCAAATGAGAAACCGGGTAAGACCGGTTTTGCACATCTGTTTGAGCATATGATGTTCCAGGGTTCGCAAAACATTCCTAAGGAAGGTCATTTCAAATTTATTCAGGAAGCCGGTGGTTCGTTAAACGGCTCTACTTCGATCGACAGAACAAATTATTATGAAACTGTTCCCGCTAATTATTTAGAACTAATTCTCTGGCTCGAATCCGACCGGATGGGATTTTTACTTCCTTCGCTCACTCAAGAAAAACTCGATAACCAAAAAGAAGTCGTGATGAACGAGCGAAGACAGCGCTACGATAACC
>CAYXKL010000151.1:0-5118 GCA_964464825.1 uncultured Melioribacter sp.
CAATTGGCGGTTATGCACTCGGGGCAATTTCTGGCGTCGTTTGTCAGTTTATCTTTAATTATGATTTTAATACAACAACATTTATTACTGCAGCGGTTACTTTATTTTCTACACCGGTTTTTAGTTTTTCTTTAACTGATATTTCTGAAAATCCTAAACTTGAAAAAATATGGAGAGCAAAATTTGTTAGTGATGAAGAGCTTTTAAATAAAGATATATACAATATTTTTCCTAAAACGTATAAAGGCAGAGTGAGTTTTACTGTTTTTGTTTCCGGTTTATTAATTTTTATTGCTGGAGTACTTTTCGGAAGCACTGGAGCCGGTGCTGCTTCATATATTGCGGTGGGTGGTATGGTGATTTATTTCATCGGCGGATTATTAAGAGCTTATACGGATTAATTTGAATGACTAATGTTGATTCTAAAATAGTTATTTCTGCACCCGGTAGAGTTTGTCTTTTTGGAGAACATCAGGATTATCTCGGTCTTCCGGTAATTGCCTCTGCAATTTCAAAACGGATTTATATTGAAGGTAAACAAAGAAATGATTCAACGGTGAATATTGATCTTACTGATATTGGCGGTTTTGAAACATTTCAACTTGGTGAAAAACTTATTTACACAAAGGAGAGAGATTATTTTAAAAGTGCTGTAAATGTACTTATCAAAAATAATTTTTCATTTTCATCAGGTTTTGACTGCACAATACATGGTAACATTCCTATTAATTCCGGAACATCATCTTCTTCTGCACTTGTTGTTGCATTCATAAATTTCTTAGCAAGAATTAGTGATCAAAAAATAATTATGAATGCAGAAAAAAATGCTGAGCTTGCACATTCTGCCGAAGTATTAGAATTTAATGAACCCGGAGGAATGATGGATCATTATTCTTCCGCTTTCGGTGGAATTATTCATCTCTCATCTTCACCAAATATTAAACTTAAAAATTTCAGTTCTCATTTAGGCCCAATGATTCTCGGGAATTCTAACGAGCCAAAAGAGACTAAATCGATTTTATCAAGAGTCAAGAATGGTGTTTTAAATATTTGCAATACATTGATTAAAAAATATCCGGATTTTAATCTTCAAAATGTTACAATAGAAGAATTAGAAAAATTCCATAATGATATTTCTATTGATGAATATCATTTGCTTTACGGCACAGTTAGGAATAAAGATATAACAAAAATTGCAGAAAGTGTTTTGGAAAAATTTCCATTTGATCACAGATATTTTGGTGATTTAATTAATCAGCATCATCATATACTTCGGGATGTGTTGAAAATATCTACAAAAAAAATTGATACTATGATAGATGCAGCATTGAAAGCCGGAGCATTTGGAGCTAAAATAAATGGTTCCGGTGGCGGTGGGTGTATGTTCGCTTATGCACCTGAAAATACTGAACGTGTTTTTGAAGCTATTTCAAAAGTCAGCCCGGAATCTTTTATTGTATATTCAGATGTTGGTGTAAAAGAAGAAATTAATAAGGAATCAATTTGAGCGGAAGATTAATAATTTTAGCCGGGGGAATTTCTTCACGTATGAAAGAAACTGCTATTCATATATCTATGGAAGATAAATTAATAAAAGATGTTCAAAAGAAAGCTAAATCAATGATAAGAGTAGGTTTGAATGATCGCCCGTTTTTAGATTATCTACTTTATAATGCAGCAGAAGCCGGGATTAATGAAGCTGTTATAGTTATTGGTGAGAAAGATGATTCGATTAATTATTACTATGAAAATAAATATTCAAATAATTTCTGCGGTGTAAATATTTCTTATGCTGTTCAGAGAATACCAGAAGGAAGATTAAAACCACTAGGTACAGCAGATGCACTTTATGTAGGTTTGTTGTCGCGTCCTGATTGGAAGGGTGAGAATTTTTTAATGTGCAACAGTGATAATTTGTATTCAATTGTTAGTATTAAAATACTGTTAGATTCTCCATACTTAAATGCAATGATTGATTATGAGCTAGAAGGATTGGGTTTTGAAAAAGAAAGAATCGGTAAATTTGCAATTACAAAAAAAGATAATGAGAATTATTTAATTGATATAATTGAAAAACCTTCAATAGATATAATAGAAAATTTAAAAATAAATGACGGATATGTTGGGGTCAGTATGAATATATTTAAATTTAATTATGATATGATAATGCCAATACTAAAAAATGTACCGGTTAATAAAGAGCGCGATGAAAAAGAAATTCCTACAGCTGTGAAAATTTTAATCAATCAATTCCCAAAATCTATGTATGCATACCGTGTAAAAGAATATGTACCCGATTTATCGAGCAAAAATGATATTTCAGTTGTGCAAGAATATATAAGTAAAGAATTTGCAAATATTAAATTTGAGTGATAAATAACAATCTTATATTTGGAATTTTAGAAATGGAATCTGCAAGTAATTTTAATTTGACTTCTCCCGTCGAACAATATTTTCAAAAAAAATCCGGTAAAAAATTCATTTATGAACCGACCGAAAAAATTCCAGTAATTCAAACATCCAACTTTCAAGAATTGGGAAAACTTACAGCACTTCGTTTTATAGAATGGGTTCAGCAGAATCCCGGCGGTGTAGTATCGCTTCCAACTGGAAAAACACCTGAATACTTTATAAAAAAAACTGCTCTTTATTTAAATAATTGGGAAGATAAAAAAGTAAAAATTGAACTTGAGGAAACCGGTATAAATACATCAATAAAACCAGATATGAAAAGTTTATATTTCATTCAGATTGATGAATTTTATCCGATGGATTCTAATCAGCAAAATAGTCTAATCCATTTTATAAAAAAATATTATTTTGAAAAATTTCAATTAGATTATCAAAAGGCATTATTAATAAATGTTAACGAAATTAAGACAGCTGAGAATATACCTTTAAAACTAATATTTCCTGATAACATTGTTGATTTAAGTTTGAGAACCAGATGGGCCAAAACAAGATTAGAGCGGCTTCAAAAAGAGACCATTGAAATTGTTGATGAATTCTGTACCAACTATGAACGTAAAATACGTGAACTTGGCGGTATCGGGTTTTTCCTTGGTGGTATTGGTCCGGATGGACATATTGGTTTTAATGTAAAAGGGAGCGATCACTTTTCGACAACTAGATTAATACAAACGAATTATGAAACACAGGCTGCATCTGCGGTAGATTTAGGTGGTATTGAGATTGCTCGTACAATGCTTGCTATTACAATTGGATTGGATACAATTACATATAACCAAGATGCAACTGCTATTATAATTGCTGCCGGTGAGGCAAAAGCAAATATTGTGAGAGATTCAATTGAAAATAATTTTACTAATAAATATCCGGCAACAGTTTTACAAAAATTAAAAAATGCACGTTTCTATTTAACCAATGGAGCAGCTCTCCGACTCTTAGAAAGAAGATATGATGATTTGAAAAGTGAATCACCAATTACCGGACAATCAATATCAAGAGCAATAATTAATCTTGCAGTAGAAAAACAAAAAGAGGTTTTGGATTTATCAAATAATGATTATTTGAGTGACAAATTTGGAAAGTTGATTTTAGAAAGAACCGGAAAAAGTTTTACTGAAATTAATAATTATATTTATGATGAAACGCTGAAAAAATTCAACAAAGGAATAGTTAATGTAGAGAATCAAACAATTCTGCACACCGCACCGCACCACGATGATATTATGCTTGGTTATCTACCTTACATTGTTCATCTTGTAAGAAATCCAACGAACAACCATCATTTTACTACTCTTACAAGCGGATTTACTGCTGTTACAAATTCTTATATGTTAAGTTTAGTTAAAACTTTAAAAGAATTTATTCACGATTCAAATTTTATAAATCTTTTTTCAGAAAATTATTTCAATCCTCTAAATCAGTACGGAAGAAATAAAGATGTTAATCTATTTCTAGATGGATTAGCGGCACACAGCCGTACGATGAAAAATGAAGCCTCATCAAGACGATTATTAAGAGATATAATTGATATTTATGAAATTAAAAATTATGATGATATTCAAATTAAAATTGGTGAATTAATAGAATATTTCGCTTCTCAGTATCCGGGTAAAAAAGATATTCCTCAAGTTCAAAAATTAAAAGGGATGCTGCGTGAGTTTGAAGAAGAAATCGTTTGGTCTTATTTCGGTTTCAGTGGCGATAGTGTATCACATTTAAGACTTGGATTTTATCAAGGTGAAATATTTACTGAAAATCCAGAAATTGAAAGAGATGTAATACCGTTTGTTCAGCTTTTAAGAAAAGTTAAACCAACAATTATCACTGTTGCCCTTGATCCGGAAGGGAGCGGTCCCGACACACATTATAAAGTTTTACAAGTAATTACAGAAGCTCTGAAAATTTTTGAAAAGGAAGCTGATCTATCCGGATTAAAAATATGGTGTTACAGAAATGTATGGTATCGTTTCCATCCGGCTGAAGCAAATCTTTTTGTTCCGGTAAGTTTAAATTCGTTTGCCATTCTTGAAAATATTTTCGTGAACAGCTATGAATCACAGAAGAATGCCAGCTTCCCGAGTTATGAACTTGACGGACCTTTTTTCAGATTAGCACAAAAAATACAAACTGAACAATATCAAACCGTGCGTTTATGTTTAGGTAAGGACTTTTTTATGAAACACAAGATACCACGTGTTCGTGCTGCCCATGGTATAGTTTATTTACTTGAATTGAATTTAAATGAATTTTATACAAAATCTATTGAATTAAAAAAACTAACCGAATAGTAAATTAACTTTAGTTATTTTGTAACAAGCAGATTAAGAAAAAAGTATGAAAAAATTAAAAGTTGTAGTTACCGGCGGTGCCGGATTTATTGGTAGTCATATTGTAGAACATTGGATTAGCAAACGTGCAGAAGTGCATGTAATTGATAATTTGCGTTCCGGTTTTATTTCAAATGTAGAAATATTTCCTGAAGTAATATTTCATAGAGGAAGTGTAACTAACAGAAACTTAGTTTTTGATGTACTGAAAAATGCTGATTATGTTCATCATCTTGCTGCTTTAGTTTCAGTTCCGGAATCGATAGAAAAACCGCAAGAATGTGTAGATATTAATATTAACGGCTTGTTAAATGTTCTGGAT
>CAYXKL010000152.1:0-5112 GCA_964464825.1 uncultured Melioribacter sp.
ATATACTTGTATTGAGAGGGCTATAAAGAGAATCAGGAACAGAAGAGATTACATCAATCCTCATCATAAAGCAGATCACAATCGTTAATTAATATCAATCTCTTTTTAACCGGATCAAACTCAATAATAAAATCTTTTATTGCCGGAATTAGTATTTTTTTATTGTTCAAATCATTAACAACATAAACATCATTGGCCGGAAGAATATACACATCCACAATATGACCTAATAACAGATCATTTCTAAAAACTTCACAACCAAATAGATCATGAATGAAAAAAGTATCTCTATCCAAACCAACAGAGTCAGTCTGATCAACAAAAATATTTTTGCCTAAAAGAAGTTTTGCATCTTGCGGATTATCAAAACCTCTAAGTTTAATTTCTACTTTGCCCTCGAACCCTTTTACATCTTCAACAATAAATTCTTTTTTATTGCTGAAAAAATCAATAAAGACCCTCTTTAAGCGAAAGAAACGATCGCTGAAATCGGAAAAAGATTCAATAGAAACATAACCTTGTGAACCTTGAACAGCTTTTACTTTTGCAATAAGAAAGTATTGATCCACTAATCATTCAATTAGTCTAATATCTTTAAAATCGCACGTTTGCCGTCTTTTGCAGCAATAGCAGTCAGCAAGGTTCTCATAGCTTGAGCAGTTTTACCTTGTTTGCCGATTACTTTACCAACATCTTCAGCACCGACTTTCAAAGTAAGCTCGATAGTTTTTTCATCGGGAGTAGCTTCTTCGATAGAAACACCATCGGGACTATCGACGAGGTGTTTAGCGATGAACTCAATAAATTCCTTCATATTAGTACCTATAATTAGTGAAAAGGGTACGTAATTAAAGTGCAGCCGCCCCCTACCGGTTTAAGCTATATCGGAAGCAGTACCCTATACTTCCGCCGCACTATCAGATTTTGTTTCTTCCTTTTCAGCAGATTTTTGTTTCTTTGTTTTTGATTTCTCAGCTTTCTTTTTTAAAGCAGCAACAAGATTTGCTTCTTTAATTTTTTTCCAATCAGATAATTTTTCTGCTATTTGTTCTTCCGATAAACCTTTTTTCTTTAGCTCTTTCCTTAAAAGTATTCCATGATTAGTAAGAATATTTTTAACTGTATCTGTTGGTTGTGCACCAACACCAAGCCAATACAAAGCACGATCCTCTTTTAATTCTACTAATGCCGGATCAACTTTAGGATTATATAAACCTATCGCTTCGATAAATTTACCATCTCTCGGTGAACGAGAATCTGCAGCTACTACTTTATATACGGGCTGCTTCTTCTTTCCCATTTTTCTCAGTCTTAACTTAACTGCCAATTTAGTACTCCTATTTTTAATATATTATGTTTAATTGAATTTCATGTTTTTTAAGTTCATCAAACCTTGTTTACCGCTTTTAGAATTTAACATTTTTACCATCTTCTGCATCTCTTCAAACTGCTTAATCAAGCGATTAACATCTTGAATAGAATTACCGCTTCCGCGAGCAATTCTTTTTCTTCTGCTTCCGTTCAAAATTTTCGGGTTTTCTCTCTCTCGTATAGTCATTGATTGAATGATCGATTCAACTTTAACCAATTGTTTATCATCAACATCTGCATTCTTAATAGAAGAACTTACACCCGGTATCATTGAAATTAGAGATTTTAAAGAACCCATTTTTTTAATCATTTTAATTTGCTTAAGAAAATCATCAAAGTCGAACTTATTAGCAAGAAATTTCTTCTCAAGTTCATCAGTTTCTTTTTCATCAAATTGCTGTTGAGCTTTTTCTACTAGACTAACAATATCGCCTTTACCCAATATTCTGGAAGCTAGTCTTTCAGGATAAAACATTTCAATTGAATCTAATTTTTCTCCTAAGCTTGTAAACTTAACGGGACGATCAACTACAGCACGTATAGAAAGAATACAACCGCCTTTTGCGTCGCCGTCAAGTTTTGTTGCAACAACTCCGTCGAAATCAACTATTTCATGAAATGCTTTTGCAGAATTAACAGCATCTTGCCCGGTCATAGAATCAACAACAAATAAAGTTTCAGTCGGATTAACTTTAGCTTTTATAGCAGCAGCTTCATTCATCATTTCATCATCAATATGAAGCCTTCCGGCAGTATCAATAATGACCGTGTTTAAACCTTTTTCTTTAGCAAACAAAATTGCATCGGAAGCAATCGCAACCGGATCAGTGCTTTCATCAATAGAAAAAACCGGAACATCAATTTGTGATCCAAGAATTTTCAATTGTTGTCTAGCAGCCGGCCGGTATACGTCAGCAGCAACTAAAAGAACATTTCGTTTTTTATTTTTTAAATATTTTGCAAGTTTTGCGCTAAAAGTTGTTTTACCGCATCCTTGTAGACCAATCAACATTATTGTTGTTAATCCGGATGGATTAATACTTAATTCAGCACCACTGCTGCCAAGTAATTTAACCAGCTCATCATAAATAATTTTTGTAATAAGCTGACCCGGGGTAACGGATGTTAAAACTTCTTTGCCAAGAGCTTTCAGTTTAACATCTTCAATAAATTGTTTAGCAACTTTATAATTAACATCAGCATCTAAAAGAACACGTCTGATATCACGAAGTGTATCAGCAATATTAGTCTCGGTAAGTTTACCTTGACCGGTAATTTTTTTTAGAGCTCGTTCAAGCTTTTCGGTTAATTCTTCGAGCATTGCCTTTCAATCCAATTAAAAGATAATAAAAAGGGTATTCATTTCAAAAAAAGAATAGTTTAACTTTCTTTAAGGGCATTTGCTCCGGAAACAATTTCAATGATTTCTTTCGTAATAGCAGCTTGTCTTTCTTTGTTATAAGTAAGCTGCATAGAACGTATCAATTCTTTAGCATTTTCTGTCGCCATATCCATAGCTGTCATTCTAGCTCCAAGTTCAGCAGCATAAGATTCGAGTAGAACTCTCCACATTTGAGCAGCTAAATGCTTAGGTAACAGACTATTAATAATTCCTAATTTATCCGGTTCATAAATATATTCAGCATTTTCTGGTTGCTCATCATCTTTTCTAAATGGCTGGATAGGTAGAAATTGCTCTACCACAGTCTTTTGCTGAATAACAGATCTAAATTCATTGAATACAATATAAACTTTATCAATATCACCGGATAAATATTTTTGAGTTAAATCTCTTACTAATCCGGAAGCAAATTCAAATTTTAAGTGTGAGAAGATTCCAGTGTGAGAACCTACTACATTGAAAGGTCTTTTTGTGAAGTAGTCATTCCCTTTCTTACCGACACAGTGCAATTCGATATTTCCATTTTTATAAAATTCACTTAAATCATTATTCACAAGTTCTTCAACGGATCTAATAATATTCATATTAAACCCGCCGCACAAACCACGATCCGATGTAACAACTACAAGTGCAATTTTATTAATTGTTCTTTCGGTAAGTAAAGGATTGTTAATTTTAGTTTCTATTTTTAATAAATGATTAAGTACATCAGCAATCTTATGGGAATAAGGACGTGTGTTAATAATATTTTCTTGGGCACGTCGTAAACGGGCAGCAGCAACCATTTTCATAGCTCTGGTAATCTGCTGTGTGTTTTTCACACCTTTAATTCTTCTTTTTATATCCCGTAAGGTTGCCATGATTTAAATTTACTACTTATTAATTTTTTTTGAATTTAGTTAAGAAATCATCAATTGCTTGCTTCAAGATTTGAATAGTATCATCTTTTAATTCTTTTGTTGTGAGTATGCTTTCATATAGTTGTGGATATTTTAATTCAGCATATTCATGAAATTCTTTTTCGAACCTTTTAACATCTTTTACATCAATATTTTCTAAATAATTATTAGTTCCTATAAAAACACTTACAACTTGTTTTTCAATTGCTGAAGGTTGATACTGACCTTGTTTCAATAATTCAACCAATCTTGCACCTTTTGAAAGAGTACGTAATGTTGTTTTATCAAGATCAGAGCCAAACTTTGCAAAAGCTTCTAGTTCTCGGTACTGTGCAAGATCCAGTTTTAATGAACCAGCAACTTTTTTCATCGCTTTTATTTGAGCATTTCCACCAACACGGGATACAGATATTCCTACGTTAATAGCGGGTCTAACACCTGAATTAAATAAGTTTGGTTCAAGATATATTTGACCATCAGTAATAGATATAACGTTAGTAGGAATATAAGCAGATACGTCACCTTGTTGAGTTTCGATGATTGGTAGTGCTGTTAAGCTGCCTCCTCCTAACTCATCATTTAATTTTGAAGCTCGCTCGAGTAATCTTGAATGTAAATAAAATACATCTCCTGGATACGCTTCACGTCCGGGTGGTCTTCTCAATAATAATGAAAGTTCTCTATAAGCTGCTGCTTGTTTTGAAAGGTCGTCATAAATTACAAGTGAATGTCTTCCTGAATCTCTAAAAAATTCTCCAAGTGTAGCACCTGAATAAGGTGCAATATATTGTAACGGCGCTGGAGATGAAGCTGGAGCAGCTACAACAGTGGTGTATTCCATTGCACCATTTTCTTCAAGCTTAGCAACTACTTGCGCAATCGTAGAATTTTTTTGCCCAACAGCAACATAAACACAATACACCGGTTTTATACCATTCTTTTGGGCTGCATCTGTATGTGTATATTTTTGATTGATAATAGCATCTATAGCAATTGCAGTTTTACCAGTTTGCCGGTCGCCAATTATTAATTCTCTTTGACCTCTTCCAATAGGTATCATAGCATCAATTGCTGTTATACCAGTTTGTAAAGGTTCTTTAACCGGTTGACGATTAATTACACCAAGTGCTTTACGTTCAATCGGCATGTATTTATCAAACTGAATATTTCCTTTACCGTCAACTGGTTCACCAAGCGGATTAACAACTCTACCCAGCATTTTATCACCAACCGGAAATGATGCAACACGTTTTGTTCTTTTAACGGTATCGCCTTCTTTAATCAAAGAACTCTCACCAAATAAAACGCATCCTACACTATCTTCTTCAAGATTTAATACCATTCCGGTAACATTATTCGGGAATTCAACAAGCTCGCTTGCCATTACGTTTGACAAACCATAAACTCTTGCTATTCCATCACCAACTTGAAGTACTGTAC
>CAYXKL010000153.1:0-5095 GCA_964464825.1 uncultured Melioribacter sp.
GCAGCAGACCGGCTGTCAGATTTATGTATTAGCAAGTGAACAAAATTATTTCATCTTTAATAATTCAGATTTATGTGATGAAATAATTGTCCATTACAAAAAGACAAAAAAACTTAAGGAATTAATAAAAAAAATTAATGAGCTGAATTTTGATTTAATTATTGATCTGCATGATGATGTTTCTACTACAGTAAGTTATATAATTGCATTTTCTAAATGTGAATACAAAATAGGTTTTAACAAAACCAATTCTAAAATTTATACTAATATTGTTGAACGTCTTGATTCTACAAGATACCACATTGTTGACCGCTTAATGGAATTTTGTAAAGCATTGAATATTAAACCGGCATCAACTGAAGTAAATATTAAATATCAGCCATCAAAAAATTCAATTGGTTTTATTAATAATTTCATAAACAATATTAAAAAACAAAAATATCATTTTGGAATTAACATTACTGCCGGAAGTATTGCTCGATTTTGGGGAATTGATAATTATAAAAAATTAGTTGAGCTGCTGAAAAATTATGAAATTACCCCTTTAATCATGTGCACAGAAAGAGATTTAAAACTAGCGTTGGAAATTTCTCAAAATAATGCTCCAATTTTTTACAATCCTTCATTTGATATTTTTTCTGCATTAATCAGTAAACTCGATTTTCTATTCACACCAGATACCTCTATAATCCATATTGCTTCTGCTTTTAAAGTACCTACTTTTGGACTTTTTGTTAAGTATAAAACCAATGATGTAATTTGGTATCCTTATAAATCAAAATTTGAATCTGTAATTACATTAGAACCTACACTAAAAAATATTAAATTTGAAGAAGTGAAAGAAAAATTCATTCCATTCTTCGAGAATATATACTATGAGCAAACAAAAAATACATGATTGTAAAAATTTCAATGGTTACAAACCGTGTTTCCCGGATCATAATTGCTGGGAGGATGGATGTAAAAGCAATGATCCAATCGGAACAAAAATTCTAATCATTAATCTTGATGCTATGGGTGATGTGTTAATGACTACGGCACAGCTTCCATCTATTAAACGTAAATATCCGGTTTCAACTATTTATTGGATTACATTAAAAAATGCTGTCGGATTACTTGAAAATAATCCATACATAGATAGAGTACTTCCATTCGATTTTGAAAGTATCTTGATTCTAAACAATTTGGAATTCGATCTAGTACTTAATGTTGATAAATCATCACGATCCGGTGCTTTAACAATGCAAATTGACGCAAAAGAAAAATTAGGATTTGGTATTAATTTGGATAATCAAATTATTCCTTTAAACAAAGGTGCGGAATATAATTACCGGCTTGGAATGGATGATAATCTGAAGTTTAAGATTAATAAACGTACCGGACAAGATTACCTTGCCGAAACATTTAATTTAGAATACAGACGTGATGATTACACATTTGTCTTCAGAGAAGATGAGTTACAGTTTATAGAAAATTATAAATTTCAAAATGGTTTGAAAAATGAAGATGAAATAATTGGTTTTAATACCGGCTGCTCTCTCCTTTTCCCAAACAAAAAAATGACCATTGAACAGCACATTATTTTAATTGAGAAATTTCTTTCGTTTAATCGATTTAAAATTATGCTTCTCGGTGGACCGGAAGATGAAGAAAGAAATCTTATTATTTCTACAAAATTCAAGGATAAAATAATAAACACTCCAACAAAAGATGGTGTACGCAAAGGCGCTTGTTATGAAAATATTCCTCAAGTTATTATTACCGGGGATTCTTTCGGAATGCATCTCGCTATTGCACTTAAAAAATTTGTTATTGCTTGGTTTGGATTAAGTTGCTGGACGGAAATTGATCTTTATGATAGAGGTGTAAAATTAATTCCGGAAGGTTTGTTCTGCGCCCCTTGTTGGAAAAAAGTTTGCCCTTATAATCTTGAATGCATCCAAATGATTGATTTAGAAAAAATAGTTGAAGAGACTGTAAACTATTTTGATAGAATAAAAAGTGTCAATAATTAATATTTTTGATAAAAGTTCTGAATTAAAAAGACCTCTCATATTAGATGGTGCAATGGGAAGTTTACTCCAACAAAGAGGTTTTCATTCCGATAAATATCTTTGGTATTCAAAGTTAAATTTAGATTTTCCAAATGAGATAATTAAAATTCATAAAGAATATATAAGTGCCGGAGCAGAAATTATAACTACAAATACATTTAGGACAAATCCGGTAGCTGTTAAAAGAAGTAATTACCAAATTACTATTGAACAATTGGTTGCAGCATCTCTTAAATTAGCTCATAACTCTATTGAGAATAAACAAATCATTATTGCTGGCTCAAATCCTCCGGCTGAAGATTGCTATCAATCAGAAAGAACCATTACAAAATATGAATTAGAATACAATCACAAAAAACATATTGAATTACTTTGGGAAAACAAAGTAGATGTAATCTGGAATGAAACTCAAAGCCATTGGGATGAAATTGAATTAATCTGTAAATTTTGTTCAAATAATTCACTTCCCTACACAATGAATATTTATTTTACAGACGCTATGAAAATACTTAGTGGTGAACCTATTAATGAAGTTGTTTCAATAATTTCTCATTATCAACCTCAAGTTATTGGATTTAATTGTATTAGACCAGAAACATTTTTGGAATATTCTGAAAAATATTCGTTACCAACTAATAATGGATTCTACTTTAATTGCGGTGCTGGAGAAATAACCGATCCTAATATTACTTGCGGAATTGATCCCACACAATATTTAGAGTATATAAAAATATTATTTAAATATAACCCCGTATATGTTGGTTCATGCTGCGGATCAAGTCCTATACATATAAAAAATATTAAAGAGTATTTTAATGAAGTATATAGAAATTCAAGCACCGGCAAAAATTAATATAGGGCTTTTTATTACTTCAAAAAGAAATGATGGTTATCATAACTTATCTACTCTTTTTTATCCTATAAATAGTTTGTACGATCTGATTAATATTGAATATTCAGATAAATTTGAATTCATATGCGATGATGAAAATATCCCAACAAATGAAGATAATCTTGTTGTAAAAGCTAAGAATCTATTAGAAAAAACTTTTTCTATAAAGATTAATGTTAAAATTACACTTAACAAAAAGATTCCATCTCAAGCTGGATTAGGCGGTGGGAGTTCCGATGCTGCAGCAATATTAAAAACATTAAACAAAATATTCAATCTTGAGATAAATTATGAAATGATGAATAATCTTGCTCTTAAACTTGGTTCTGATGTTCCATTCTTTATCAAACCACAACCAGCAATCGGTACTTCAAGGGGTGAAATTCTAAAGGATATCAATCTTGAAATTAAAGAACCTATTCTGATTGTAAAACCAAATATTAGTATTTCCACAAAAGAAGCATTTGAAAAAATTAGACCTACTGATACAGAATTTAATTACAATTCTATTATTGAAGGTAATGCACTAAATTATTATAAAATGAGAGAATTGGTTAAAAATGATTTTGAAGATTATGCTTTTAAAAAATATTCTGAATTGAAAAATATAAAAGATCAGTTCTATGAGTTTGGTAGTTTATTCGCATTAATGTCGGGCAGCGGATCAGCACTATACGGGATTTTTAAGGATTTGGATTCGGCTAACATTGCTAAGAATAAATTTTCTAAAAATTACTATTGCTGGATAAATAATCCTGATTATTAACTTCAAAAATATCGTACTGATTGCGCTTATAAATATATGGTAATTTTATAGTGCAACATGTTCCTGGATTTTTTTCAGTACCTAATTTAGATGGACTTTCAATACTAATCTCACCCCCAAGCATTTCGGTAATTTCCTTAACAATTGCTAAACCCATACCAGTCCCTTCATGTCTGGTTTTATCAATATTTGAAGCACGGTAAAACTGTGAAAATATTTTTTTTATTTCTTCTTTCGGAATACCAATGCCGTTATCGTTAATTTCAAAAACAATACCATCAGAATAATTTGCTAGTAATAATTCAACCTTACCATCGTTATTGCTATACTTTATAGCATTAGATAAAATGTTGGATATTGCTAAATCAAGTAATAACCGATCAGACTTTATATTTTTTTTATTCTCACGTTTATCAACATAATTGAGTTCAATATTTTTAGCTTTAGCTGTTTCGAGATGTTTATCTATTAATTTTAATACATATTCATTTATATCAACCTCTTCAGTGTTTCTAATATCCAATAATTTCAATTTAGAGATTTGCAAAATATCGTTTAATAAATTTAATGTTTCCAATGTTCTTATTTGAGCACGTTTTAATTTTACTTCAACTTCATTATTTATTGGTCCGGTAAATTTATTTAAGATGATATCGATAATTGAATGAATTGCGGTAACTGGGGTTTTCACTTCGTGAACAACACCCATAATATATTTTTGCTTTGCAATTTCTGCTTCATTTAATTTTTCCAAAGTGGTTCTTAACTGCTGTTCTCTAGTATATAATTGCTTGGATATTTTGTTTCCTATGTAAACACTTATAAATAACATTAATACGAAAACTATCAAAAATATTATATCATAAGTCATATTGTGAGACTGAGGAAATGTATGCAGCCCTTGAATGAAATGATTATTTATTAGATCATATCTTTGCAGCATATTTAAAAGAATAAAAGTAAAACTAACAACGCCGGCAGCTGTATAAACCAAATAGCCAGGTAATATTAGGCTTCCAATTATCATGTGAAAAATAAAAAACATGTAAAGAGGTGAACTGATCAATCCGGTATAATAAACTAACACCATTAATGATATTAAATCTAAAACCATTTGAATTAATGAAAGATGCAGACAATTAAATTTATTCGGATCACATCCAACATATTTCCGGATTTTATGCAAAGTTAAATTGTAAATAAGAATTGATGTAGCTATAAGAGAAATAGCTATTATTTGTGCGTTTGTTAGAATAAACTCTAAAAGAAATTCTCCCACAAGGAGAAAACCAATAAGCATAACAACAGCTATATAGCGTAAACGTATAAACCAGAGATTTCTGGTTCTTATGGCACGCCAAAATTCACCATAGTGGTATGTCC
>CAYXKL010000154.1:0-5090 GCA_964464825.1 uncultured Melioribacter sp.
GGTCGTAAAGAAGCAGCACCTGATCAGAGCCATATTACTGTACTCGATTTTGTTTATTTACCGAATGAAAGAGGTTATTATAATTATTATCCTTCTCTAAGTGATCCGAGTAAAAATTGGGCTGGTATAATGAAACCGCTCTCTTCAACAGCTAATAATTTGATTGAAGAAAATATTGAATTCATAGAATTTTATGTCAATATTGTTACTGCACCACCCGATATGAAACTCTATATCGATCTTGGACAGATAAGTGAAGATATAATCCCAAATGGAAGACTTGATACTGAAGATAAAAATCAAAACGATCTTGTTGATGATGATGAAGACACTGGTATAGATGGATTTGTGGATATCGGTGAACCTGAATACAATTCGCAATTGAATCCTGATCCAAGCAATGATAATTATGGATATCTGCAAGGTACTGGTGATTATTCAAATATTAATGGAACTGAAGGTAATGCTGTTTCACTTGAATTAGGTAGAATTCCAGATTCAGAAGATTTAAACCGTAATTTTACTATTGATAAGGTTAATAGTTACTTCCGTTATGAAGTGCCGATCGATACAAATAAAAATACTAATCCATTTGTTCAAGGTGGGGGTAATGGCTGGTTCTTATACCGAATTCCTTTAAAGGATTATTTACAACCAACTGTAGGTGATCCAAGTTTTTCTGTTGTTGAAACAATAAGATTCTGGATAGCCGGTGCTAATCAAAATGTTCATCTCCGTTTTGCAGAAATGAATTTAGTTGGAAACCAGTGGGAAAAAATTCTTAAACCGCCTGAAATTACTATTGACGATACTGTTTTAACTGTCTCTACTATAAATATTGAAGATAATCCCGAGTATTATTCACCTCCAGGTGTGCAAAGAGAAAGAGATAGAACAAAACCTGACTATGAAATCTATAAAAATGAACAGTCGCTAAATTTAATTTTACAAAATTTAGAAAATGGCGATAAGAGAGAAATTGTACGTTATCTTTATAGACCACTGGATGTTTTCAACTATAAAGAAATGAAACTTTACATTCATTCGGATGATAATAATATGCCCGGATCAATTTCTTACTATAATGGTCCGGATGATTATGCTACACAAGTTTATATTAGATTCGGATCTGATACTTCCAATTTTTATGAATACAGACAGCCGGTTCAACATAATCCTGATCCTGAACAGCAGAACTGGAATGAAGTCAGTCTTGTTTTTTCAGAACTTACGGCTATTAAGCAAGCACGGGATAGTTCTGCCATTCAAGATATTTATCAAGTGCCGGTGATTGGGAAAGAGGGACACACTTACGGTGTAAAAGGTAACCCGACATTAACAAGAATTACATTTTTTATTATCGGAATTATTAATCCGGCAGAAATCGGAAATCCTAATGATCGGGTATCGGGTAGTATTTGGGTAAACGAATTACGTGTGTTAGAAGCTGATGCAACCCCAGGATGGGCTTACACTGCATCAAGTTCCTTGGCACTTGCTGATCTTCTAAAATTAAATTTTAATATTCAGCAGACAAATCCATACTTCCATAAACTTGCAGAACGTTTCGGTTCACGTGATGATAAAATGAGCTGGAGTGCATCTGCAGATTTAGATATTTTAAAATTACTACCAATAAGTTTACCTGGCAGTAATTTAAGAATTGCTTATAACCGTCAAGAAAGTTATATCGACCCATTATTTGTTCCGGGCACTGATATTAAAGTTACTGAAGCCCAGGATCTTTTAAGGGAAACTCTGAATAATTCAAATCCTGACTCTGTAAATATTGATCAAGTAGTTGAGGATTTTAAAACCGTTACTCAAACTAAAAATTTCTCAGAGACTTGGACTTTATCTAACGTAAAAATTAAAATTCCTACCGATGCATGGTATATACGCGATACTTTTAATAGTCTCACTTTCAGCTTTAACTATAATAAAACATCATCACGTTCGCCAACTATACAAAACAGTAACAACTGGACATGGAATGCCGGAGTAAATTATTCAGTTATGTTCAGCCGAGATTTATATTTCAAACCATTAGATATTCCATTAATCGGCGATCTGCTTGGAATTTTTACTGATTATAAAGATGTGAAAATTTATTTCACTCCACAGACAATAACTGCAAGCGTAACAGCGGCAAGAAAGAGAAATTATTCGCTTACACGCAGCACAAATTTAACAGCAAAACCAAATATCCAAAGAGATTTTACTTCAAACAGAGGGGCTGGATTCAGCTGGGCAATTACAGAAGGTGGATTCTTAAATCTTTCTCTCAATTATGATTTTGATGTTCAATCCACTTTAGCTTATCTATTAGCAAACGAAGAAATTGAAAGAAGTGAAAGTGAAATTTGGAAAGAAATTTTCGGTGGTGCTTTTTTTGGTAAAGATTTCAATTACAAACAATCCTTTGATATTAAAGCTAATCCAAAGTTGCCTTCATTTGGTGATATAAACAGATATATCACATTAAATGCTTCGTTTGGATCATCATATGCATGGCAGAATAATTTTACTCAATTGGAATTAGGAAAGAGTGCCGGATACAATAGTAAACTCTCAGCAAATTTAACTATTAGATTAAAATCTATTTTTGCTCCATTATTCATGGAAGAAACAAGTTCTACTCAGCCAAAACAACCGGTACCAGCACCGCAGCAACCTACAGAAGGCGGCAGAGGTGGTAGAAGAAGTCAAAGAGGTACCACGCAGCAAACTGAAAAACCGGTAGCAATACAAGATTTTAAACCAGTACAAGATTCACTTGTATTGAGTGATAGTACTGTTATTAATGATTCACTTGTATTAAACGATTCACTTGCTATAAATGATTCATCTGAATATGAAGAAGAGGAAGAAATTGATGATGGTCCGGTAATTTTAACTATTGGTTTAGGTTACCTTAAACTTGCAATTAAATATTTACTTTTAGATTACGATCAAATCGGTATCAATTTTTCACAAAGCAGCAGTTATTCGGGCGGCGGCTTGCTTGGTGAAGGTACTGGATTCAATAATTTTTGGGGTGTTAAACAAAGTTATTCAAAAGGTCCTTCGCGTTTATTCATGCTCGGTTTATCAAATGATTTAGGACCTCGTGCACCAAACGGAAATTTACAAGATAACTACACTCACAAAAATGATCTTGACTTTAAAACATCACGTCCTTTATGGGAAGGTGCTCAAATAGATATTAACTGGCGTGTGGGTTGGGGAATCAATAAAACCAGTACTCTCCAGACTGATTCATTAGGAAATGTAAGGGTAACAAATCTTGTCTCAACCGGAACTATCGACAGATCATTTTTAGCTTTCCCTTCAGTTTCGTTTTTATCATTTCTTGGTGGTGGTATTAAGAAAGTTCATGAAATATACGATCCAACTGCTCCAAATCCATCAAGAAATTTATCGGATGCTTTTGCCGAAGGGTTCGAAACATTAGGATTGATTTCAAAAATTCCATTCTTAAAAGATTTTATGAAATATATTCCAAGACCAAACTGGAGCTTCAACTGGTCAGGTTTAGAAAAATATGAAATTCTAAGTTGGGCTAAACGTGTATCTTTACAGCATACATATTCATCATCGTACAGCGAAGGATGGAAAATCAATCCGGACGGAATTCAAGAAGTTCAATCACAACGCGTTGATTTTGGTTTTTCACCTTTGATTGGATTAACACTTCAATTCGATAAAGTATTCGGCGGTTCATTTCAAAGCACAGTACGGTTTTCAACAAAATCTTCTTATAGTTTAGGAGCAACAACAAGAAATATTACTGAATCATTAAACAGAGATATTAATATTTCTGCAAGTTATTCTAAAGCCGGATTTGAATTACCTTTATTCGGGATTTCCTTAAAAAATGATTTAGAAATTTCTTTTACATACACAAGTGGAAAAACATCAAGCATAATTTATGAAATGGATAATTTTAAGGAAGAAGGAAAACCTCAAGAAGGTAAAACTAATATCACTATAGAACCGAAGATTAAATATGTTATGAGCTCTCGTGTTACATTATCTATTTTTTATAAAAGAACCAGCATAGAACCAGAAGGTGCCTCCAGGATTCCTCCAACCGTTACCAATGAAGCTGGAATTGATGTTCATATTGCTATTCAGTAAACTATATCATTAAATAATTTCAGTTAAGATGAAACGTAATAAAATATTATGGGTAGATGACGAAATTGATCTTCTTCGTGCTCACATTATTTTCCTTAGTGAAAAAGGTTATGATGTCGTAACTGTAACTAATGGAGAAGATGCTATAACTTTAGTTAAGAATAAACAATTCGATTTAATTTTTCTTGATGAAATGATGTCGGGTTTAGGCGGATTAGAAACTCTTGCACAGATTAAAGATATTAATCCAAATATACCGGTTGTTATGATTACTAAAAGCGAAGAAGAATCTTTAATGCATGATGCTATTGGAAGCAAAATAAGTGATTACCTTATAAAACCGGTTGTCCCATCTCAAGTGCTTATGGTTTGTAAAAAAATTCTTGAAAGTAAAAAAATATCAGTTGAATACGTAGCGAAGGATTATTTAAGTGATTTCAATGAGATTTCTCGTAAATTACTTTTAGACCTGGATTATGATGATTGGCTTGAGATTTATCTTAAACTTGTTTCGTGGGATATGGAATTAGATATCCATCACGAAATTAATTTACGACAAACTTTAATAGAACAAAAACGGGAATGCAATCAAGAATTTTCTAAATATGTTGAAAAGAATTATAAGAAATGGATTGATTCAGTTGGTGATAGTGACACACCAACTCTTACAGTACAAATACTTGATAATTATGTTTTACCAGAATTAGCCAGATCCGAAAATCCTCTATTCCTTTTTGTAATTGATTGTCTTAGATACGATCAGTGGCTTGTTATGGAAAAACATTTAACAGATATTTTCAATATTCACAAAGAATTTTATTATTCAATCTTACCAACCGCAACACCCTATGCAAGAAATTCACTATTTGCCGGATTGTTTCCTTCGGAGATAGAAAAATATTATCCAGATCTTTGGTCATCAATGAGTGATGATGAGAACAGTATGAACA
>CAYXKL010000155.1:0-5033 GCA_964464825.1 uncultured Melioribacter sp.
GTGTATTATCATCAATGAATTTTTGTATTAAACTGTTAGTAATTTTTTCACTTATATCAAATTCTCCGGTACCGCTTCTATCAGCAAAAAGAGGAATAGCTACAGTTTTTATATGAGGTGGAACTGACGCACCGGTAAATGAGTAACTGCAAGAAATAAGGGAAATTAATATTGAAATCAATAACGCGTTTCTTAGTACCATCAATTGTAAATTTTTATAACTCATATGAATTTGAAATTCTTCACCTAAACTTCGTCTTAGCTCAGAATTTAGTTTATTTATTCTAATCCGTAATCTTTAATTTTTCTGTAAAGAGTCCGTTCACTTATTTTCAATAATCTTGAGGCTTTTCTTCTATTATGTTTTGCAAATTCAAGTGCATTAATAATTGCTCGTTTTTCTAATTCGTTTAGAGGTAGAACTTCATCGTGTGAAATTTTAATTGGAGAATTTGAAATTTCAGTTTCACTTTTTAAAGCAAATTGTTTTAATTCCATTAAATCTTTTTTTATTTCGATAAGTGCGCGGTAAATTAATTCTCGGTCGAGTGCATCTGAAGAACGGTTTATGTGCACTGGTAAATTTCTCAGTTCATCATCTTTAACTTCATTTGATATTAATGGTATTATAGAATCAGCGTCAAGCACACCTTTTTTATTCAGTGCAACTGCCGATTCGATTACATTTTTTAATTCACGTATATTACCTGGCCAGTTGTAACTCATTAAAATATCAATAGCATCGCTGGTTAAAATTGGTTCCGGAATTTTATTATTATCGGAATAATTTTTTAAAAATGTATTAGCTAATTCGAGTATATCACCTCTTCGGTTTCGCAAAGGAGGGATATTTAACGAAACGGCTTTCAATCTAAAATAGAGATCATGCCTAAATCGTTTTGAATCAACTTCACGCTGTAGGTCTTTATTTGTAGCGGCAATAATTCTTACATCAACTTTGGTAACAGTTTCACCACCAATCCGCATAAACTCTTGAGTTTCAAGAACCCGTAAAAGTTTTACTTGAGTTGTTAATGCCATTTCAGCAATTTCATCAAGAAATAGAGTGCCTCCGTCAGCAATTTCAAAATAACCTTTACGATCATCTATTGCGCCGGTGAATGATCCTTTTTTATGTCCAAACAATTCACTTTCTAAAAGAGATTCAGGGATAGCACCGCAATTGACATTTACCAATTCTTTACCAGCTCGTTTACTGTATCCATGAATTGCCCGGGCGAAAACTTCTTTACCAACTCCACTTTCACCGGTTATAAGAATTGAGATATCTGATTGTGCAACTTGCATAGTTATATCAATCAGGTCGCGTATCTCTTTGGATTTGCCAATAATTCCGAACTTCTTTTGAAAATCTTCTATTCGCATCAGTTCCATTAAAAATAATTACCCACTAAAATAATGGTTTTTTATCTAAATATTTATTGATTTCTAAACTTTTACAATCATTCCATCATAAGCAATGTTGATTTTTGCTTTATATTCGGGGGAAAGTTCACTGTGCCATTTTGCCAGACGAACTTCATCTTCTTCGCTGATATGAGTAAGTAAAATTTTTTTAGGATTAGAAGTATCACTCACTTTCAAAATACTTTCGATACTGATGTGGGTGGTTTCTGCTATCACACAGTCAACTGGAAAATCCTTGAATAAAAAAAGATCTGTTTCTGAACCGATATCTGAAGTGAAGATTACAAATTTATTCCCGGATTCGATCAAAATACTTGATGAGATAAATAATTCACTCGGATAATTCTTGAGAAAATCTTTTTGTGTGATGTGCGTATTTCTTTTTGCAAGGAAGTAAGTATCACTACTGATTTTATTTTTTTCTACAAAATTGTAACCTATAATTTGCAGATCAAAACCGAGTGTCTCCTTGAACATATAAACTGAATTGAGTAAATCAACTAAAGGAGTTATTAAATTATTATGAGTAAATATTCTTAATTCTTTATTGCGCCCAATCAGTTTCATTTGTGTTACGAGTGATGCAATTCCAGTAAAATGATCGGCATGATAATGAGTGATTAAAACTGTATCGATTGAATTAAATGAGATATTATTTTTTAGCAGAGCTTTTGAGATACCATCACCTGTATCTATAAGTATATTTTTGTCTTTAATGAATATTGAAGAATGAAATCTATTAAGTGAAGTTTTGCCAGAACCAGTTCCAATGAAAACTATTTCCATTTTAAAATTTAATTTGTTAATTGAACTGTTCTACCTTTGATTTTATATTTATCGGAAAGAAAATCCATGACGGGTTTTATATCTTCTTCATTAATAAATTTGCCAACGTTAACCACGTTTAAAATTGTTCCGCCAATTTCTTTTTGAGTTATTTCTACCGGATAACCGCTCGTTTCAATTTGCGAGGCAAGTTTTTTTGCATTATCAATATTAATAAATGCACCAGCTTGAATTGTGAATTTATAATTATTTTTTTCATCAAGCGGCTGCTGTGCAATTTGAGAAGTAGTTTCTATTTCATCGGGTATGTTTCTATCTGCTGTTTTTATATAAGGTGAATTCGGGTACTCGGCTTTTAATCGTGATAGATACGATTCTGCTTTCTTGTAAAAACCGAGGGAATAATGGTATGAGAATATTCTGTAAAGAGATGCATCTGCGTAATTGCTCTTCGGATATTTTTCGTAAACTATAGAATATTTTTGTAATGCCTCTTCACCATTTTGGGTTAGTACTGCGTCAAGGAATATTACTGAGGGATCATTTGGAGATTTAAGTTTGTATTCTTTGAGTAATGATTCTGCTTTTTGAATATTGCCAGCTTCGATTTGCTGCAATGCTTCGGTGATGTTTGCTTCTTGTGCAAAATTAATATTTACAGTGATTAATATTAGTATAGTAAAAAGTGTTTTCAATTTAAAGATCCAATAGCACGCAGATAACGCTGATCAAACTGGTTTTCGCAGATTTGAATTAGTGAATATTTTTCTACGTATTTCAGGCTTTTTTCCGAAATTAAGTAGTAATCCTATTTCAATTTCAGTTGCCTTTAAGTAGTTAATTAATTGTAATTCATGTTCTTCAATTAAAAATTCTGCTGCTTTTAATTCCAATATCACTTTGTCTTCAACTATTAAATCGGCAAAATATTCTCCAACTTTCATTTCTTTATAATATACATCAATAGATTTTTGTTTCTCAACTTTCAATTTCATTAATTCCAATTCAAACTTCAATGCGTTTTCATAAACCTTCTCAAGAAATCCAAATCCCAGTGAATTGTATACTTTGTAAAAGGCGTCTATTATTTTTGAAGTTAATTCTTTATGTAAATACTCTTCCATATTTCTTATCAGCGAATATCTGTTGAATCGGTGTTATCTATGTGCTATTACTGTATTATTCAAACTTTCCATAGTATTAATGTAATCACCGAATAATGTTGCAGAAGTTGCTCTGTTAATTTTAACCTTCACATAATCACCAACAGATATTTCGTCATTATTTGGTATAATCACAATTTTGTTTGTATCCGTTCTGCCCGAAAGAAAGTGGTCGGATTTTTTGCTGAATCCCTCGACCAAAATTATTTCTTCAGTTCCAATTTGTGATTGATTAATCTCGAATGAAATAGAATGCTGAAGATCTATAATATCATTTAAACGTTTTGTTTTCACATCATCGGAAACATCATCCAGCATATCATATGATTTTGTACCTTCACGCGGAGAATACTTAAACATAAAAGCGCCATCATAACGGACTTGCTGCATAATGTCCAATGTCATCAAATGATCTTCCATGGTTTCAGTTGGAAAACCGGAAATAATATCGGTTGAAAAACTTACACCTGGAATTATTTTCCTAGCTTTCTCTATTAAGTTTAAATAATGTTCAATAGTATAAGTACGATTCATTAATTCAAGAATTCTATTGGAACCGGATTGAACCGGTAGATGAATATAATTACAAATATTTGGATGCTCGGCAATAGTGTGTAATAATTTATCAGATAAATCTTGAGGATGCGAAGTTGTAAACCTTACACGAATCGAGCGATCTACAACGGCACAAGCTGAAAGCAAATCTGCAAAATCATTTCCATTATCAAAATATGAATTTACATTTTGTCCAAGTAAAGTTACTTCTCTAAATCCTCTTTCTGAGAGTTGGTTTATCTCTGAAACAATAGAATTTAATGAACGGCTTCTTTCTCTGCCGCGCGTAAATGGCACAACACAGAAAGAACAAAATTTATCACATCCACGCATTACTGATATCCACGCAGATAAACCTTCTTCGCGGTAGGGAATTATGTCGTCGTAAGTTTCAGTACGTGAAAGTTTAACCCCAATACCTTTTTCTCCGGTAAAAGCCGTGTCAATAAATTCTGGTAAACGCCGGTATTCATCCGGACCAACAACAACATCAACTATTTTTTGTTCATCAATTAAAGATTTGCGTAATCTTTCAGCCATGCAGCCGAGTATTCCAATTACTGTAGCGGGTTTGTTTCTTTTTATCCCTTTTAAATGATCCAATCTGTTATATATTTTCTGTTCTGCATTTTCACGGATACTACATGTATTTAAAAGAATAACATTCGCGTCATTAATTTCGTTAGTAACAGTATATCCTTTATTTGTAAGTATGCCAAGGACAAGTTCGGTATCAGCAACATTCATCTGGCAGCCGTATGTTTCTATGTATATATTGTTGGTACTCATATTTCTATCTATTATTCTCTATAAATTGGGGTCAAAAGTTATATATATAGATAGAGATTAACAAATCATAATCGTAGGGAAGGGTTTGTAACCTATCCGAAAAATGTGTAAAGTTACGGAACACAAACAGTTAATAAAATATATGGTAAAAACATCGGAACGGTCACAGACCGTTCCCTACGGGTAAACAATATTGAAAATTGAAATGAATGTAGGGTATGGTTTGTAACCTATCCGAAAAATGTGTAAAGTTTCGAAACACAAACAGTTAATAAAATATATGGTAAAAACATCGGAACGGTCATAGACCGT
>CAYXKL010000156.1:0-4883 GCA_964464825.1 uncultured Melioribacter sp.
AAGATAAATTAGTAAAAATATGTTTTTAATTGATTTTATTTATAATTTTTATCAAGTATTCTTCCTCGTTTATTGATAAAAACTATACGAGGTAATTATGAAAGTAATAGCATTTATTTTTTCATTAAGTATAATGATCCTCGCTTACAGCTGTAAAGACTCAATTCCATCAGATAGTAATTCCGATAATCATCCGCATCCGCCAGTACAGATTACAGATAATATTCCTTATGATAAACTTGGTAATGTTGGTAAAATAGCATTTCTAAGAATTGGACCTCATGAAAATAATTATACAGCTATATGTATAATCGATCTAGCTCAAAAGAAAAATTGGACAATTGACGGAGCTTATATTGCACCGCAAACTCCTTCAATATCACCTGATGGACAAAAGTTAGTCTATAGAGGCGTTGCATTTCCCGGTAGTTTATTTGACTGGTCGATTATGACAAGTTTAATTGATGGTACAAACTCTCAAGGAATGCCTAATAATGGAAAATCAGTTTCATTGCCATGTTGGTATTTAAACAGTAATGAGATTATATATATTCAAATAGAAGGTCCGGAAATTAGTATTAAATCGGTATCATTAAGTGATATAAATAATTCATATACACTATGTGTACTGGGCTATCTGGGTATTCCAATTTCTACGTTTCAAAGTATTTATGGCAAACCAATATTATTTGAAATTGGTAATTCTGTTTACCAAATATCTAATTTTAAGAGACCGGAATTACTATTTACAATACCAACGGATGAAAATTGGAATAGAATTTACACCCCAAGATATTCACCAGATTTAAAAGAAATAGCTATAATTCAAGAAAAACGAGTGCAAATTGAAAATATTTATTATGCTTCTGGTGGAAGGTTGATTTTATATAATATTGATACAAAGGAAATTAAAAGTATTTATGAATGGGATGCACAAAACTGTACTTCATATTGCTGTGGAAATGAACTATCTCTTTGCTGGTCACCGGATGGAAATAAAATAGCTTTCTGTAAAACTCTGGGCGGTACAAATTCTTCAGTATTCATTATCAATAAAGATGAAACTGATTTAACACAAGTTTCAAATGAAATAAATATTTATGATAGCAGTATTTCTTGGTCTTTAGAATAAAATATTAATTTAATTCTATTATTTAATAAAGAATGTATTGAGCTGATAAATGTGAGGTTAGTATGAAACACTACCTGAAATTAGCTCTAATCTTTTTATTACTACTAAGATGTACTAAAGACACACCAGTTGAAGATAATCTCATTGAAGAAATAATTCCTTTTCCATCAATACAAGATTCTATCCCATATTCAAAAATTGGAATCGGTAAAATTGCATTCGAAAGAATTGGACCATCTGAAAATAATTATACTGGAATTTGTGTAATTGATGCTGTAAGTAATAATGCAATCGGATTCCAAACTTCATGCGATGCACCTTCAATCGCACCAAATGGAAACAGAATTGCTTTCTCTGAAAATTCTGGAACTAGCCCTTGGGCATTAGATATTTATCAATCGTTAATAGATGGTACAAATAAAAAGAATATTTCAAACATTTTAGGACAAGATAGATGCCCTAGTTGGTCGTATGATGGAAACTTGATTTATTTTTGGGTGCTTGATCAAAATTCAGGTAATACTAGATTGTACCGTGTTGATCCGGATAATTTAGAAAGTAGAGAATTTTTATACGAGTTTTATCTTAAGAAACCTAGTACACCATTTTCAGAATCGATTGATAAGAAGTTAATTTACTCGGATGGAGGCACAATTTATCAACTTGATTCTAATGAAGTAAAGACTTTAATTGCAATAGATTTTGAACAATGGGGAAGTATTTACACACCGCGTTGGTCACCCGATGGAAAACTAATAGCATTTCTTCAGGCAAAGAAAAAGGTTGTTGGTAATACTATATTAAATTTTGGCGGTAAAATTATGCTTTTCAATCCATCTGATCGTTCATTAACAACCGTGTATGAATGGATTTGCGGTGAACGTCCAGTCGAATGGTATGGTTTTAATACTTTGTCTCTCTGTTGGTCACCGGATGGTAGCCGTATAGCATTCAACAAACTTAAAGATGGATACGAATCTCATATCTACATTGTTAAAGTTGATGGTACCGAATTAACGCAAATTACCAATAAATCAGGCGTTTGCGATAGAAGTGTAACATGGTCATTGTATTAAAAATCATTAAGAAAATTACATTATTTTAATATTATTTAATACAAGTTGAATCACTGAATACCTCTCTTTATATTTCCTTATCAAAATAAAGGATCAACATGCCATATAGTGTTATTACAACCACTGATTACAAAGACTTAAAACTATTTAAAAGAGGCAAAGTTCGTGACGTATATGATTTAGGCGATTATTATTTAATTATTTCCACTGACCGGCTTTCTGCATTTGATGTGATAATGAACGAAGGAATTCCTAATAAAGGAGTAATATTAAATACAATTTCTAAATTCTGGTTCGAGTACACCAAAGATTTAATTGAAAACCATATTGTAAGTACAGATGTAAATGATTATCCTGAAATCTGTAAACCATATAAAGACGAATTGAAAGACCGCTCGATGCTTGTAAAAAAAGCAGAACTTATACCACTTGAGTGTATAGTACGCGGTTATATTACTGGATCAGGTTTAATAGATTATAAAAAGACTGGAATGATTTGCGGAATTAAACTGCCCGAAGGTTTGGTGGAATCAGAAAAATTACCTCAACCAATATTCACACCTTCTACAAAGGCAGAAATAGGTTTGCATGATGAAAATATTAATGAGGAAGAAGCGATTAAAATTGTTGGAAAGGAAACTTATGAATATCTTAAACATGCTGCTATACAGATTTATAAGAAAGCAGCCGAATATGCTTTGAAGAAGGGGATTATCATTGCTGATACAAAAATGGAATTTGGTTATTATGATGGTAAAATTATACTAATTGATGAACTGCTTACACCGGATTCATCACGTTTTTGGCCTTTAGACCAGTATGAAAAAGGAAAAGTTCAGGATAGTTTTGATAAGCAGTATGTGCGTGATTATTTACTTTCAATAAGTTTTAATAAAAAACCACCGGCACCGCCGTTGCCGCATGATGTTATAAAAAACACCAGTAATAAATATCTTGACGCTTTATACAAATTAACGGGAAATAAATTAGAAGGATGAATCCAGTTCAAATAAGAGTAAAAGATAATATCCTTTTTATTAAGTGGGATGATAATATAATCAGCGATATTAAACTAGCAAATTTAAGAAGTAATTGCCCTTGTGCTATATGTACTACCGAGAGAGAGGAACAAGGATCGAAATATATCCCAATTTATAACGGAGATCAGATTACAATTAATGAAATAAAAATTATCGGTAATTATGCACTCGGAGTAATATGGAAAGATGGTCATAATACGGGTATTTATGAATTTAATTATTTAATCAAACTTGCATCTTAATTGTCAATCCTAGATAATGATACTGCCAAATCAATTAACAGTACTTAGAATAATTCTCACCCCGGTTTTTTTGATATTATTTTTACAAACCGATCCGGTTATGGTTCAGATATCATTTGTAATTTTTTTAATTGCAGCAATTTCTGATTGGTATGATGGCTGGCTTGCTCGTAAATTCAATTATATAACTGAATGGGGTAAATTTTTAGATCCGTTGGCAGATAAAATTCTTACATCAACAGCATTTATAGCATTAGTAATTGTAGGTATTCTTGAATTATGGATGGTAATACTAATAATATTAAGAGATATTTTTGTAACGGGCTTGCGTATGTATGCTGATAGTAAAAAAATATCTTTCAGTACAAGTTATTCTGCAAAAGTTAAAACTTTTTCACAAATGATATTTTTGTATTACTTATTACTAATTTATACTCTTCGGACAGTAGAATTCATTAGTAACTCTTTTATGGAATTATTGAACGATTTGCTGAATCCGGAAATAATTTATTATTTAATGCTTGCAATAACTGTTTTTACAGTTATTACCGGGATCACTTATATTACAGCTAATAGAACACTAATTAAAAAATTATTCAGCAATGAAAATAAATCCAATTGAAAAAATAATAGGTTCAGGTTTATATACCGGATTTGTACCAAAAGCATCAGGCACGGCTGCAAGTATAGCAGCGTTAATAATATTTCTTTTCCCGGGTTTTGAAAATCCTTCTTTAATGTTATTAGTTATTTCTTTGGCAATTATATTCGGAAAAACTATTGCAGATAAGTTCGAAGTTGAATATGGTAAAGATCCCAAACAATTTACACTGGATGAATTTATCGGTACATGGATATCGTTTTTATTTATTCCAAAAAAAATTTGGTATTTAGTGCCAGCATTTTTTATATGGAGAGCAATAGATATATTTAAACCATTCCCTATTAGAAAAATGGAATCATTCAAAGGAGGGTGGGGGGTAATTCTTGATGATGTAGGTGCCGGTATTTATACTTTCATGATAATTCAAATAGTTATTCATTTATTAAATCATTTAACTTAAACTATGAAAGCACACATTGTTACAATTGGTGATGAAATATTAATTGGTCAGACAATTAATACTAATGCAGCATATATCGGTGAAAAACTTACCCAGCATCAAATTAAGATTATTTCTGCAAGTGTTGTTCCTGATGATGAAACAATAATTTTAACTGAATTCAAGAAGGCTTTTTCACATGCTGATTTAGTTATTGTTACCGGCGGTTTGGGACCAACCCACGATGATGTAACCCGTAAATGTATTGTAGAATTTTTTGAAACTGAATTAGTTGTTGATGATGAAGTATTAATGGATATTAAAAAATTCTTTGAAGTACGAGGCAGAAC
>CAYXKL010000157.1:0-4862 GCA_964464825.1 uncultured Melioribacter sp.
ACTTAAACATTAGCGATTATTCCATTGATTATGTAGGAAATGTATTAAATATATTAATAACATTAGTTTTTATAATAGGTGTAGTTGTAATATTATATCGAAAATCAAAAATTGATTCCCGACGTGTTAATTTTATTTTGTTAATTAATATTTTCTCTGTTTTTAATTTGTGCTTAATTTTATTTATTAATTATTTACTCCCATTAAATCCGGAAGAATATTTATTCTCTTTCCCGGTTAAAAAAGTTTACGTTGGATTCCTTTTCATCATCAGCTACTGTGTAATTTTATACAGTCTTATTTATTTATGGGGTGCTGTTTATGGTTTCGAAAAATTGTATGAATTACGTGTTCTTTACCGTACAATATTTGCAATTATTATATTAAATATTTTTTCATTGTTTGTAGTTTGGAATGTTAAGAAATATAATGAGGAAAATTTAACCCTACACAAGTATGAGTATGGACTAATTCCTGGAGCAGCGGTTTGGAGTAAAGGTAAACCAAGCCCTATTTTTGAAGGAAGGATTAGAAAAGCTTATGAACTTTATAATAAAGGTGTAATAAAAAAAATAATACTTACCGGATCAAATGCACCGGGTGAAATCACTGAAGCTGATGCCGCTAAAAAATTATTATTAAGTTTGGGTGTTAATGTTGATAACTTAATTATTGAAAATGAAACTCAGCAGACTAATGAACAAATTAAATATCTTAAATTCGATCCGCATATTGCAAAATCTAAAACTAACGTTTTAATTATTTCTGATAATTTTCATCTAACGCGTGTTCTGCAAATCTGCAAGTTCTTTAGTGTAAAGGCAGAAGGTATTTCATCGGGACATACTTTGACATTTGAAAAAACAATTTTTTATAGAACAAGAGAAAGTATAGCTTTGATATTATTTTGGTTATTTGGTATCTAATATTTATATATTTTTCCTATTATAAAATGGAGCTTTTATGTTGAATTTTGAACAAATGGAAAATTATGGTCATGAACAATTAGTTTTTTGTAATAATAAGGAATCGGGTCTACGTGCTATAATTGCTATTCATGATACTACATTGGGTCCAGCTATCGGCGGCACAAGAATGTGGAATTATAATTCACTTAGTGAGGCCGTTAATGATGTATTGAGATTGTCCAGAGGAATGACATACAAGGCAGCTGTAGCTGGATTAAACTTAGGTGGCGGAAAAGCCGTAATTCTGGGTGATTCATCTAAAGATAAAAATGAATTGCTTTTTAGAACATTTGGCAAATTTGTAAATGGTTTGGGTGGAAGATACATCACTGCCGAGGATGTTGGCACTAATGTAAGGGATATGGAATTTGTTAGAATGGAAACAAAATATGTGACCGGAATATCGAAAGCACTTGGCGGTTCAGGTGATCCTTCTCCGGTGACTGCTTACGGTGTATATGTCGGAATGAAAGCATGTGCTAATGAGAAATGGGGAAATGATTCATTAAGAGGCAGAAAAATTGCTGTGCAAGGTGCTGGACAAGTTGCAAGATATTTATGCGAACATTTATATAGTGAAGGTGCAGAGATATATATTACTGATATTAATAATGATAAAATTAAACGTGTTTTAGAAACAATTAAGGCTCACATTGTTAAACCAGATGAAATCTATGATATTCATGCTGATATTTTTTCTCCGAATGCTTTAGGCGCCATTATAAATGATACATCCATACAAAAATTTAAATGCGAAATTATTGCCGGCGGTGCAAATAATCAGCTTGAAGATGAAAATAAACATGGTAAATTACTTTTAGAAAAAAATATTTTATATGCACCTGATTATGTTATAAACTCTGGTGGTTTAATAAATGTAGCTAATGAATTGGAAGGGTACCGGCAAGATAGAGCAATGAAGCAAGCTGAAGGTATTTATGAAATTGTAAAACGTGTTTTTAAAATATCAAAAGAGCAAAAATTGCCAACTAATATTGCCTCAAATCATATTGCAGAGGAAAGACTTCATAATATTGGCAGAATTAAGAAAATATATTCACAACATAGTGATCCGTTTATTAAAGTTTAATGAGGGCTTGTAACTATTAAACATACCCCTCTTATTATTGGATATTGCATAATTTAAATGAGTTCTTATACAAGATGAATACTATAAAATCCAACCGAAGACTTCTGCGTGAAAAAGCATTGCAAGCTCTTTATGCATATGAATTGAACGGTGAAGGACTAACATTACTTACCGAAGGAATTTTATCAGATATAACCTCTCCAGAAGATATTGAATTTGCAAAACTACTTATCAACTATACGGTTGCTAATACAAAAATGCTTGATAAAAAAATTCAGGATAAGGTTGCTAACTGGGAAATGGATCGTATTGCACTAATAGATAGGATACTTTTAAGAATTGGTATTGCTGAGATAATGTATTTCCCAGACATTCCTCCTAAAGTTACAATTAATGAAGTTATTGAAATTGCAAAAGATTATTCAACTTCTAAAAGCAACAAGTTTATAAATGGAATTCTTGATGCTGTATTATCGGATCTAAAAAAATCCGGTGAATTAAATAAAACCGGTCGAGGTCTTATTGATCAGACAATCACAAAAAAATAATATAAATATAAAATATAAAGATAAATTTAAGATATTCTTTTGGACATTATATGATTTTGCTAACACATCATATTCGATTGTTGTAGTTACATTTCTCTTTGCTGTATATTTCAAACAAACTGTAGTTGAAGGAAAACCGGTTGGTGATTTTTACTGGAGTATCGGTACTAGTGTCTCCATGCTTGTTACTGCTATTATATCACCTATTCTTGGTGCTATTGCGGATTATTCAGCTGGCAAAAAAAGGTTTTTACTTTTTTTTACATTGATTTGCATCATTTCCACCATGCTTCTCTATTTTGTTGGTCAAGGAGATATTTTAAGTGCAATGATATTGTTTATTGTTGCAAATATCGGTTTTGAAGCTGGATTGGTATTCTATGATTCATTCCTTCCTGAAATAACAACACCAAAAAATTATGGAAGAGTTAGCGGTTATGGTTTCGCAATGGGTTACGTTGGCTCATTAACTACACTGGCTATTGCACTTCCATTTATTCAACGTAATATGATAAAGGAAACTTTTCCAGTTGCGGCATTGATATTCTTTATTTTCGCATTACCATTATTCATTTTTATTAAAGATAATAGGAAGAATTTACCTTATGAACATAATTATATAAAAATTGGTTTTGATCGAGTTGTAAATACACTCACTCATTTAAAATATTATAAAAATCTTACTACTTTTTTATTATCTTATTTCTTTTTTATTGAAGGAGTAAACACAGTAATTTATTTCTCCGGTAATTACGCAAGTTCAACTCTAAATTTTACAATGGAAGAATTAATAATATTTTTTATCATTGTCCAAACAACGGCAATTATCGGCTCAATTTTGTTCGGAATAGTTGCAGATTCTACCGGACAAAAAAAATCACTTGTCTTATCATTATTTATATGGATTATAACAATATTGATAGCATACTTTACTAGCGATCCAACTAATGTTTTAATGATTTGGTTATCAACAATATTCAATAATAGCCCGGAAGAACTTTCACGTTTTAGTTTTTATTTGGTGGGTCTTCTAGCTGGAAGTGTCATGGGGGCAACTCAATCAACAAGCAGAAGTTTAATGTCAAAGTTAACACCATTCGATAAAAAAACAGAATTCTTTGGATTCTACTCATTCTTTGGAAAAAGTTCAGCAATATTGGGTCCGCTGGTATTCGGTTTTATTAGTTACGTAACTTCAAATCAAAGAATTGCAATTTTAACAATTGGAATCTTTTTTATTGTCGGACTTTTTTTATTGAGAAATGTTAAAGATGATTTAATAACAGATACTAACTAATCCCTTTCTTAAAACCTAACCGCAACAACATCACAACACCTATTAAAGAAATTATTAACCAAAATATTGCTAATAAATTTGAATTAATACCAGTCAAGTTTTCGAGAATAATTGCATCTGATGTCATAGCAGTTTCTGAAAGTAGATCTTCTTTTATATCTACAATTACATACATGCAACTTATTAATCCGATAGATTTTATTGAGTACTCAAAAATTACTTTAGGTATTAAGTAGTACATCATAATAAGTATTGATAAAAGAAGTATTAATATTAAAATGAAATTTGAATTAGTAGATTTATTAATAACGAATAAGAGTGTAATAGTAGCAATAGAAACAAGAATCCATTTCCCATATTTATCATTATAAGAAGAATAAAATATTACACACCCTAACAAGAAACTTCCTAAATATCCGGATGATGCAATCACTATTTGGTTGCCATTTTCTGTAATACATACACCCCCTAAATCCAGACCAATATCTAATGTAATTACTGATCCGCCGGTTATTATAGCTGCTAATCCATGACTGATTTCATGCAATGTAACAACAATTAATTTAATTGGAAAAATTAGAAAAGTATTCCAAAGCAATATAGCAGTTAAGATTATTATAAAGAGTAACAACAGTTCAATATATTTTTTCTGCTTTTTATTAAATTTCTTCATAGTAAATAATATTTTTAAACAAAGATAAATAAAAGAGTTGAATTAGATAATAAGCATTAATAAGTTTGTCATATGCGGGCGTAACTCAGTTGGTAGAGTGGTAGCTTCCCAAGCTGCAAGTCGCGGGTTCAAGTCCCGTCGCCCGCTCATAGATATTTAATTACAATTTGAAATTTTTAGATTTTTATTCTATACTTGTGTCGCTATTTTTTGAAATTATGAAACAAGGGAGCTTAGCTCAGCTGGTTCAGAGCATCTGCCTTACAAGCAGAGGGTCATTGGTTCG
>CAYXKL010000158.1:0-4723 GCA_964464825.1 uncultured Melioribacter sp.
CACCCGGATCTGTTTGGTTCACAAAGATTTACCCGAAAGAATATTACATAGAAATATGCAGATATCTACAATCAAAAAATTATAAAATTGTTCTTTTAGGTAGTAAGGATGATGCACTGGTCTGTAATGAAATAATTAATGCGGTTAAAGAAAATTGCGAGTCACTTGCCGGTAAAATAAGTATAATCGAATCGATTGCTTTTTTGAAAAAATGCAGCATATTAATTTGTAATGATAGCGCACCGACACACATGGCTATGATAGCAGATATTCCAGTACTAACAATCTACTGCTCTACAATTCCTCAATTTGGATTTTTCCCTTACAATCAAAAAAGTGATTATTGCTCATTTGATGATCTTGATTGTAAACCGTGTGGTATTCATGGACATAAAAAATGTCCGGTTAATACATTTGATTGTGGTTTTAAGTTAAAACCATCGATTGTAATAGATAAAATTAATTCTATATTAACTTCTGAAAAAAACTGACCAAATCTTTATATTTGTTTTCCATTTGAGGCAGAAAAATGAAATGGTTTAATTTTGATTTTATTAAGAAATCATCTATCTATATTACTCCAAATTTCCCTGAAACGAGTACAACCAGATATAAACTTAGTTTGTTACGAAGTGCAGCATACATCACTCTTTATACAATAGTAGCTTGGTTCGTTTTGATATTTATTTTGTCAGTAACTCCCTTAAAAGATTTTTTGTTTGTATTGGATAATCAAGAATTGAAATTACAAAGAGAAAAAATAAATGAGTTACAGAAAAAAGTAGAATTACTTACTAACAATCTTCAAGTAATATCAAATACAAATGAAAGAATGAAATACGCCATTGAGCTTGCCGGTAAGGATTCAATCAAATCTAATGATTCACTCTACGAAAAACTAAAAAAACCGATTACAAAAAAAATAGAAATCGGCGGCAACATTTATTTGGTATTTCAAAAAATAATTTCGATGATATTTCCGGATACAACTAAAACTGCACCGTTAATATTTCAAGAGCCAGCGAATGGAATTTTAACAAAAAAATATGATCCTCAAAATGGTCATTTCGGATTAGATTACGGAATGAAATCTGGTACACCGGTATATGCATCAGCCGGTGGAATGATTATATTTGCTGATTATACGGTTGATGACGGTTATATGATAATAATTCAGCACAATGAAAATTATCATTCTGTTTATAAGCATTGTTCATCGTTATTAGTTAAACAACGGGATTTTGTAAATCAGGGAGAGTTAATTGCTCTAAGCGGTAACTCCGGTAAGAATACAACCGGACCTCATCTGCATTTCGAAATTTGGTATGATGGAAAAACAATTGACCCATTAAAATTGTTATTAAATTAAGGAGAATAACATGTCTATCAAAAAGGAATCACACTCAGAAGATGTTAGTATAATTAGCGCCGGTGTAAAAATTGATGGGAATTTACACAGTGAAGGAAATGTGAGAATTGATGGTATTATAAATGGCAATGTTTCTATTAATGGTAATCTAACAATAGGTGATTCGTGCATGATTAACGGTGAAGTTAATGCACGCAGTGTTAATATGAATGGTAAAGTAGTTGGGAAAGTATTAGTGACAGAAAAATTGAGATTGGAATCTAAGTCGATTTTAAAGGGTGATTTATTTGCGAAAATTTTAATTATTGAAGAAGGTGCCTTGTTTAATGGTAATAGTAAAATGAATGGTAATGATAAAGGATTAACTTAATTAATGTTATTGAAAGAAAATTCTACAAATAAGTTAGCAGAAAGTTATCGCTCAGTAGGTCCATATTTAGGTTTAGGTACGCAATTAGCTGCAACAATTGTATTAATGTTCTTTTTAGGCCGTTGGCTCGATGATCAACTTGATACGACACCTTTTTTAATAATAATTTTTTCTTTTATCGGCGGATTTGCCGGAATATATAATTTCATAAAAACAGTAATTAATTTAAATAATAAGAATAAGATTGATAAAAAAAGTTAAGCTGCAAATAATTCTCTTCCTTTTATCCCTTTTGATTTCCTTTCTATTATTTCAATTAAATTATATTTCATTTAAGCTCTTCTTTTCACTTGCTCTCGGCGTTGCTATTCCTTTTGTAAATTTTCTAATATTCTATTTTTTATATTTTTTTTCTTACAATAAATCCAATAAAACCTTTCTAATTTATAATATAGGAGGTATGGTATTTAGGTTAATATTATTGCTTATAACTCTATTTTGGGTCTTAAAATATTTGAAAATTGATGTTTATGGCTTTATATTTGTATTCTTTTTGTACTATATTTTGTTGTTAGTATCCGAAATAATAATTGTCAAAAATCAATTAGATAATCAAGTAAAATCGGTTAAAAACGCATAAAATGTGGACTTCTGATACATTAAAGGTTGCATCTGATACGTTAAAAACTGTTCAATCAGGTTCTCAAGATACCGGTTGGATAATGCATCACGTACTTGATTCTAAGGAAATTGATCTTACCCCATTCGGAATTATCCATTTACCACAGATGAATCTTTTAGGGATAGATATCACACCGACGAAGCACGTAATTTTTATGTGGATAGCTGTTATCGTTTTGGTTTTAGCATTTACTTTGGCTGCAAAAGCATACAAAAAATCTTTAGTTCCAAAAGGAGTAACAAATTTATTAGAAGTATTAATTGTATTTGTACGTGATGAGATTGCTAAACCTACAATTGGAAATGGTTATCAAAATTTTCTACCTTATTTGTTAACTGTGTTTTTTTTCATATTAACTTGCAATTTCTTAGGATTACTTCCATACGGATCAACCGCAACAAGCAACATTTCAGTTACCGCTACTCTTGCAACAATATCGTTTATTGTTATTCAGTTAGGTGGAATAATGAAAAATGGATTGTTTGGTTACTTTAAAGGTTTAATACCACACGGAATTCCAACATGGCTGCTGCCAATAATGTTGGTAGTTGAAATATTAGGATTGTTCACAAAACCATTTGCGCTGGCTATTCGTTTATTTGCAAACATGACAGCGGGTCATATTGTAATAATGGCACTTATAGGATTGATATTTATTCTGAAAACTTATTTTGTAGTTCCGGTTTCAATTTCATTCGCACTTTTTATTTTCTTATTGGAAATTTTAGTAGCATTAATTCAAGCATATATTTTTACCATGCTATCATCATTATTTATCGGCATGGCAGTACATCAAGAGCATTAATAACATAAATATTAAAGGAGGATAGTTAAATGGAATTTGCATATTTAGCAGCCGGTTTTGGTGCAGCATTAACAGTAATCGGTGGTGCTTTCGGTATTGGAAGATTAGCAAGCTCAGCAATGGAAGCAAGCGGTCGTCAACCAGAAGCAGCCGGAGATATTAGAACATCAATGATTATTGCCGCAGCTCTTATTGAAGGTATTTCTCTTTTTGCTTTGGTTATCTGTATCCTTTTAGCACTAAAGTAAAACTGTTATTTAAAAACAAAGGTAAATAGTAATGACAATAAGCAGCTTATTATTATTAGCATTTTATAGTGGTGGAGAATCGGGCGGCGGACCGCTTGATGTAAATCCAGGTGTAATTCTCTGGACAATTGTCACATTTATTTTTCTGCTTTTTATTCTTAAAAAAATTGCATGGAAACCGATCCTAAACTCTTTAAATGAACGGGAAAATTTTATTAAAGAAGCATTGGAAAAAGCAGAAGTTGCAAAGAAAGAAGCTGAAAAATTGATTGCTGATAATAAAGTAAGTTTGTTAAGAGCTGAAGAAGAAGCACAAAAAATAATTGGACAAAGCCGGGATTATGCTGAGAAATTGAAAAATCAAATTTTAGATGAAAGTAAAATCCAATCTAAAAAAATGATTCAGGATGCTGCTCATGAAATTGAACGGAAGAATGCTGAAGCATTTTCTAAACTCAAAGATCAGGTTGCTGAAATTGCTGTACAAGCTGCTGAAAAAATACTCCGGGATAATCTTGATAAAGAAAAGCAGATTAAATTGGTTAATAATTATTTAAAGGATCTCCCCAAAAACTAAAATGAGTGTATTCAGAATTTCATATCGTTATGCAAATTCATTATTTCTTTTAGCTGAAGAGAAAAATTTACTAAAAAAATTTTCTGATGATGCTGAATTGATTCTGAATACTATTAAGAAATCAAAAGAACTTAAAGCAGTTCTGAAAAGCCCGATAGTCAAATCTCTCGATAAAAAAAGTATACTTGAGAAACTGTTTAGTGATAAAATAACCAAAGATATGTCCGATTTCTTAAATTTTTGCGTAGAAAAAAATAGAGAAGATTTGATAACGGATATTATGATAGAATTTTTAAATTTAAGAGATCAGAAAAACGGTATTTTGAGAACAGATGTGATTTCCGCAATTGAACTATCAGATGAATTAAAAAGTAATTTTGTCCAGAAATTAGAAAAACAAACAAACAAAACCGTACACTCAAATTTTATCTTGGATTCAAAAATAATTGGTGGATTTATTATTCGTATTAAAGATTTGGTAATAGATGCTTCAGTAAAACATCAATTACAATTATTAAAAAAGAAATTATTACAAGAAATTAGTATAAAGAATAACTAGGAAAAATTTATGGCTGAAATTAGACCAGACGAAATTTCTGCAATTCTCAAAAAGCAACTTGCCGGGTTTGATAATGAAGTTGATGTATATGAAATCGGTACAGTACTTCAAGT
>CAYXKL010000159.1:0-4421 GCA_964464825.1 uncultured Melioribacter sp.
GCTTTACCCTCCACTCATTCTTTTAACTTTCCATGATATAATAAACTTCCTTCATAAGGATTATAAACAAGAAATACAATGTCCCGATTAAAAAGCAATCCATCAATAATTCCAGCTTCAGGTTCAAGGGATAGTATCTCATTAATATCATTTCCGTTATAGTGAAGTATACCATTGCTTTTAGAAATAAAAATATCTTTTTCATTCCTCCCTCGAAAAAGGGGCACAAATGATTCAACAGTATTTTCAACAACTTTTTCAAATCCATTTTTATCATATCTAAAAATTCCATCCTCAAAGGAAAAATATGAGCGACCATCTATAATAACCACCCAAGCACCTTTTTTACTCTTATTTTGATCAGAATATTTTTCTATAAGTGATTGGTTGTTATATTCATATATTATAGTTGTGTCTTGAGTATTATATTTCACATCTTGTTTAATACAAGTTATAAAACATTTTCCATCAGACCCTTTTCTAACTTTATAGAAGTATGAATTAAAATCAGCTAGAAATTTCTGTGTCCATTTAGTTCCATCATAATGTAGAATTATACCTCGTCTTGTTTCGTTATCAAACCATGCTGTACCCACTGCGTATAAATCATTTTTACTTGTGCCGTATAAATCATAAATAGAAATCCCTATAAAATTCCCAATTTTATGCTGGTAATTTTCCGTCCACTCTGTTCCATTATAATGCCATATTTTTCCATTGTGTCCGGCAATCCAAACATCACTTCTTGAAAAACCGTAAACACATTCTGGCGATATACCCCTACTAAGATAATCCGTCGTCCATTTTTCACCGTTATAATACCATATAGTTGTGTTTAGTGCTCCGCCAGGGCCTACGCCCCAAATATCATTTGGTGCACTTCCCCATATTTGATGAATGTAGTTTGAAAATATTTTTATCGTATCAACTGTCCACGTATAATCCCTTCTACCGGGTTCGGGTCCGGTTATACTTTCAGCACAAGAGTTAATTAATATAAATATTACAACTGCTATTAATAGGAGAATTTTCTGCTTCATTTTATCGTCTATTTTAGTTATTAATTTGTTTGGTTAGATAGTGAGTATTATTACCCATTAAGGATTTGTTACCAAAAGGTTTTCTCTATAAAATTTCACTTAAATGTAATATTTATAAATTGATTTGTCATCAGTGTAAACAAGGATTTTTCTACTTGTTTACACGGATTTTTCTACGTATTTACAAGTATTTCGAGCGTAATACATTTTTACGGTAAGTTTTTTATATATCTCCGCAGCTCATGCATTTTCTTAAATCCAAGCTTCTCTTTTATTTTCTTTAAGTGGCTTTCAATAGTAGTTACTTCCACGTGTTCTTTTTCTGCAATTTCTTTATTCGTATAACCTTGTTTTACAAGTTCTAATATCTCATTTTCTCTTTTAGTCAATTTGTCAAATACTTTATCATGAAAAGAGTTTTCTGTTGTAGTTTTTGTGTTTGTATTATTAATAAAATGAATAAGTAATAAGTTATTTATGTAGTTGGGTAAGGTTAATTTCTTTTTCCAGCTAAAAATTGAATTTAATATATAAAGAATTATGCTTAAGGATGCAGAAGCAATAAACCATTCAACAAAAGTTTTAATATCAAGAAAATAGATGAATGCATTTATACCCGAGAGCAGTAAATCAAAAATAACTATAATTAAAAATAAACTGATTCTATTTTCTTTAACTACTTCATTATATATGAACAATAAAATTACATAAATTGAAAAGATTATTATTAATTCAATTACTAATGCTGTCAACCAAAAATTCTCTACTATTCTAATAGATAACATTATGGCGCTAATGGATAAAATTATTTTGTATCTGTATAACCTAACCGGTAACGACCACAATAGTGTAATTGAAGAAATTGAAAAATATAAGTAAGGATCCAAATTATTTTTTTTCCGATTGTAACCGAAAGTGCACTCCAAAAAGAGACTATAAAGAAATAGTAAAAAAATTTGTTCCCTTTAAACCGGTATGCTTGTACGTAGCTGGCGAACAATAAAAGTAATATTAAGATAAAATTAATTGGCATTTGATATTCAATTAATTAAGAAAAGTTAAAAATATATTACGAATAATAAAATACATTTCCTTATGTCTTGTAATAACAAAAAAAGCCCGCCAATTGGCGGGCTTTAATTTTTCATTTCAAAAAACAAATTACGTTCCGGCGCTGTAATCGTTCATATAAATTTCTTGTTCTTTAGTAAGCTTATCAATTTTATATCCCATAGTATTTAATTTTATTTGTGCAATATGCTGATCTTGTTCTACTGGAATATCAATAACAACCGGATCGAGTTTAACACCCTTCTTATGATAATCTGCTAATCGAATCTGGGACATAAATTGATTTGCAAACGACATATCCATTACTTCTGAGGGATGACCTTCAGCTGCGGCTAGATTTACAAGTCTGCCTTTTGCAAGAAGATAAACTTTTCTGCCGTTCTTCAATGTATATTCTTCGTTGTTAGGTCGTACTGTTCTTTTTGATTGACTCAATTTTTCGAGCTGCGGAATATTAATTTCGCAATCGTAATGGCCAGTATTACATATAATAGCACCCTCTCTCATCACTTTGAAATGTTTATCAACTATAACATCTTTAACACCGGTAGCAGTAATAAAAATATCACCGATCTTTGCGGCATCATCCATTTTCATTACAACATGTCCATCTAAAGTAGCTTTTAGTGCGGCAGTAGGTTTAACTTCTGTTACAATAACATTTGCACCCATACCGGCAGCACGCATAGCAACTCCTTTTCCGCAATGCCCGTAACCGGCAACAACAAAATTTTTACCGGCAAGCAGAACAGAAGTAGCACGTAAAATTCCATCTATTGAAGATTGACCGGTACCGTAAACATTATCGAAATCCCATTTGGTTTCTGCATCGTTAACAGCAACTACCGGGTATAACATTTTTTTAGCGGCAGCCATAGCACGCAAACGGTGAACGCCCGTTGTTGTTTCTTCTGTTCCGCCGATTATATTTTTTGCAAGCTGTGGAAACTTATTGTGAACAGTAAAAATCAGATCGGCACCGTCATCCAATGTTAAGTTCGGTTTCATCCGCAATGTCTGTTCAATTGACCAATAAAAGTCTTTTACGTTTTGTCCGTGCCAGGCATAAATTTCAATTCCATTTTTTGCAAGCGCTGCTGCAATTTCATCTTGTGTGGAAAGAGGATTGCATCCGCTCCAGCTTACTTGTGCACCGGCAGCTTTCAATGTTTCCACAAGTACTGCTGTTTCCTTTGTAACGTGCAGACATCCGGCAATTTTATAACCTTTCAATGGTTTTGTCTTTGAATATTTTTCTCTCAAAGCCATCATTACCGGCATACGCGATTCTGCCCATTCAATTTTCTTTCTGCCGTCTTCAGCTAAATTCAAATTTTTTATTTTATACTTACCAGCTTTGTAATCCATAAATATTTATTTCTCCTGATTATTTTCATAATAAACTCATCCCCTTAGCTTCCCTTCTCTTATTAAGAGAAGGTGCGGGGGTTGAGTAAAAAAATTAAATAAACTTTTTAAATGTTGAAACGAGATCTAATTTTTCCCAAGTGAAATCTTTATCGTTTCTACCGAAGTGACCGTACGCAGCAGTTTTTTGATAGATCGGTCTGCGGAGTTTTAATCTTTCAATTATTCCTTTAGGGGTAAGATCAACTTCTTTCTTAATCAATTTTCCAAGCTCTTTATCGGGAAGAATTCCGGTACCGTTTGTATTAACATAAACCGAAACCGGCTCGGCAACACCGATAGCATAAGCAACTTGCACCAAACATTCTTTTGCAAGTTTAGCAGCTACAACATTTTTTGCAATATGGCGTGCGGCATAGGTTGCACTTCTATCAACTTTAGAAGGGTCTTTACCCGAGAACGCACCGCCGCCATGAGGTGCCCAACCACCGTATGTATCAACAATAATTTTTCTACCGGTTAATCCGCTATCTCCGTGCGGTCCGCCAATTTCAAATCGTCCGGTAGGATTCACAAAATATTTTGTTCTTTTATCAAGATATTTTTCAGGAATAACTTGTTTTATAATGTATTTAATAACATCATCTTTAATTTTTTTCTGACTTACATTTCCATCGTGTTGTGTTGAGATAACAACTGCATCCACACGCAGCGGTTTATTATTATCATCATATTCAATTGTTACCTGAGATTTTGCATCGGGACGCAAGTACGGCATAAGCTTCAAATTATTTTTCCGGACTTCGGCAAGTTTTTGAACAAGTTTATGAGCATACACAATCGGCATCGGCATTAATTCAGGGGTTTGATCGCAAGCGTAACCGAACATCAATCCTTGATCACCAGCGCCGCCTTTATCAACACCCATAGCAATATCGGGTG
>CAYXKL010000160.1:0-4404 GCA_964464825.1 uncultured Melioribacter sp.
GCGCTACGATAACCAGCCATACGGATTGGCTTGGGAAAAAATTTTTTCGAACCTATTTACTCCGGATCATCCATATTCATGGCCAACAATCGGATGGATGACAGATATCGAAAAATTTGAACTCGATGATGTTAGAAATTTTTTCAGTACTTACTATTCACCAAGTAATGCATCACTTGTACTTGGTGGTAATTTCGACAAAAAAGAAGCAAGAGTGTTGATCGAAAAATATTTTGGTTCAATACAGAACGGTAAAAATATTGATCCGCTTAAACCGCTTGAGCAGAAACTTTCCGAAGTGAAAAAAATTGTACACCCGGATAATGTTCAATTACCAAGAATTTATTTTGCATGGCATTCAGAAAAAATTTTCGGCGAAGATGATGTGGCACTCGATATTCTTGCAGATATATTATCAGCTACTAAAAATTCGAGATTACACAAAAAATTAGTTTTTGATAACCAGATTGCACAAGATGTTTCGGCATTTCAATATTCTGCACGGCTTGCCGGAACTTTTATAATTGTTTCTACTGCAAAACCAAGTACTTCACTTGAAATCTTAAAAGAGAATATTTTTTGTGAGATAGAAAATCTTGTTCAAAACGGTATAACCGAAGATGAATTGCTGAGATCAAAAAACAGTATTAAATCTTCATATATCTATTCTTTACAAAAACTCGATACAATTGTTGATCATATAAATCATTATAATTTTTATTTGAACGAACCAGATTCTTTTATTTTTGATATTGAGCGTTATGAAAAAGTTACTATTGATAATGTTATAAACGCAGCAAAAAAATATCTAACTAAACCTTATGTGGAACTTCAAATTATACCCAAAACCACGCTATGATAAATAGATCCCAAACACCAAATCCAAAGAGCAGTGTTGTTTTTGAAATTCCTCAAATTCAATTATTGAAATTGTCCAATTGTTTAGAAGTGTATTTTATTAAAAAAGAAAAACTACCTATCATTTACACATATCTCATTTCATTTTCCGGCAGTAAATATGATCCCGTGAATAAAAGCGGACTTTCATTTTTAACATCACTTTTGATAGATGAAGGTGCCGGTGAATATGATGCATTGGCTTTAAATAATGAATTGGAGAAACTTGGAATAATTTCAAGCATAAACGTTGATCATGATACATTTTCATTTTCTACACTTTCATTAAAAGAACATTTTTATCGTTCTATGGAACTGCTTTCTAAAATTATTTTACAACCTCGGTTTACCCAAATAGATTTTGATAGAGAAAGAAAAAAAGTTTTAGATAAAATTACACAGCTTAAAGATGAGCCAGGTTATATTGCTTCATCTGCTTTCTTTAAACGAATTTTTAATGAGAGTAAATACTCGTTCCCCGAGATCGGTTACGAAGAAATGGTGAGTAATTTTGTGAATGATGATGTTATAAATTTTTACTCGAATATATTTCTTACATCAAAGGCAAAAATGATTATTGTCGGGAATATTGAAACTGAGGAATTAACTGGGTTATTAGAGAAATATTTCAATAAATGGAAAATGAAATCAGACTCTTATAATGCATCATTAAACTTTATAAACAGTCCTACTAAATTTTATATAGTCAATAAAAAGGAAACAGCACAGAGTGAAATAAGAATAGGTCACATATCAAAAGGAAGAGATGCCGAAGATTTTTTTGCTACGCGTATTATGAATACAATACTCGGTGGACAATTTTCGAGCAGAATAAATTTAAATCTGAGAGAGAAAAGAGGCATTACTTACGGTGCCGGTTCATCTTTTAATTATTTTCAGCAATGTGGATTTTTTGAAGTTTCAACCTCCGTTAATATTAAAAACACCGGCGAAGCAGTCTCAGAAATTCTAAAAGAGCTTGAGGGAATAAAAAAGAATATTAAACAAGAAGAAATTGATTTTGCAAAATCTTATTTAATTAAACAGTTTCCTTCCCGGTTTGAAACTTATGTACAAACGGCTAAGAATTTTCTTCCGCTTATAATTCATTCATTGTCAATTGATTACTACAGTTCTTATACAGATAAACTTAGAAATGTTTCAAATGAAGAAATCCTTAAAGCTGCAAACGAAAATATCTTTACAGAAAATTTAACTATTGTAATTGCTGGTGATAAAGAAATTATCCTACCGCAGTTGAAGACAATATCGAATGAAATTATAGAATTGGATATTTATGGGAACAGAGTTTAGTTAAAAGCATTCACGCAAAGACGCAAGGAAAACATAAAGCACACAAAGTTATTTTTTTTGATTTAGGTTTCTTACAAATTCTGTTGCTGAAAGCGGAATAACCTTACTTCCCTTCTTTCTAGCTTTCTCCAATTCATCTCTTATCAAATTAAAATCTTCAAATGTGATTATAAATATTTTTTGACCATTTCCGGTTTTATCATCCCGATGAAAAAAAAATTTTGAGACTAATTCTTTCTGATCGTTCGATTCAAGAAAAACAAACTGAGAAAATGGGACTATTGTCCTTCCTTTTCTTTTGAATTCATCTCGCACAAAATTATAAACAGTTGAATTAAACAATTTTGAAGCTTCGTCAATTAGAAATATTTGCGATTTGTTAAATAGAGATACAATAGAATTCACAGATCTTTTCAGAAGTTCTTTTTGGTAGTCAATTTGAAGTTTGAATTTATTTTCTTTTATATCATCATTAATTAAAACAATGTACTCTTTTGAATATTTTTCCAGTGAATCTGCTTTTAAAGATGCCACCTCTTCAGGAATTACAGCAGCAGCTAATGAATACGGCACTTGTAAAAAATCATTATATTCTAAACTTCCAAGTTCGAAAGCATCACTTATTATAAAAGAAAAATTGTTAGCTGATCTGATAATTTTAGGATCAGTTACTAATAAAGCTTGAAACTTTAATAACTCGTTAGTATAAATCCTTATCTCTGTTGTACCAAATATTTTTTTCTCTTCAGATACAAATCCGGTTATGTCTTTTTGGATAATATTATTTATATCACGGATGATTAATGGAATTGGTAAATCCGCCGGAAGTGTAACAACATATTGTTTCGAAATAGAATCTTCATCTTCAATCTTTAATGGCTTTGTAATAATCCAATTAGAATCTATTCCGTATTCATCAAGTACAAAATTAAATACCGAATCGATCTGGCGGATACTTAATTCATTTATGTTTTCATTTTTTGATGGTTTATTAATTAAATCTAAAATCAAATTTATAATCAATAAGAATATTGTGAGTGCAAATAGATATTTAGTGAAAGTTTTTTTGTAAATCATAAAACCGTAGCTGAGGAATTTTTAAGAGTTTTTGAAATTTGGCTTTCGTTTTTCCAAAAATGCAGAAGTACCTTCTTTGAAATCTTCAGTAGCACAGCAATGAGCGAACATTTCGGCTTCTAATTTTTGTCCTTCAATATCACTTAAATCCTCGGTGCTAATAATAGATTTCAATGCTAAGTTAACTGCTTTTTGTCCTTTAGAAGAAATTTTTTCTGCAAGCTCAATTGTTTTGTTCAACAATTCATCAGTCGGAAAAACTTTGCTGACTAATCCAACACGATATGCTTCATTTGCATCAATCAAATCTGCAGATAGTATCATTTCTGCCGCTCTGCCGGGATTGATTAATCTAGTTAATCTTTGAGTTCCACCATAACCGGGAATTATTCCAAGGTTAACTTCAGGTTGGCCAAATTTTGCTTTTTCGGATGCATAACGGATATGACATGCTAAAGCCAATTCACATCCTCCGCCAAGAGCAAATCCATTTACTGCAGCGATTACCGGTTTACCCAGATTTTCTATTGCGTAAAATATACTTTGACCTTTTTCGCTAAATTTTTTTGCCGAATCTTTATCTAACTTGTTTAACTCGGATATATCAGCTCCGGCTACAAATGCTTTTTCACCGGCACCGGTGATGATAACATTATAAACATCATTATTGTGTTTGATCGATAAAAAACAATCGTGCAGTTCATTTAATGTTTGATCATTAAGTGCATTCAGTTTATCCGGACGGTTGATTGTAACAATTCCAACATGATTTTTAATATCGAATAAAATGTTTGAATAATTCATAGTGACCTCTATTAAATTTTAACAAAGATTGGAATATTAACACGGAGATCGAAAGAGATATAGTGATTGTTGTGCAGATAATTGTAATATGTTACCGCATCTAAAATGAACATCGAAAAACCGCCCCCTATTTGAAAACCAAATTTTCCAACTTCCTCAACAAAGTTCTGTTTGTCTCTATCAATTTTAAATTGATGAAATTTTTCAAAATAGGCGAAGAGAATACCAGCATCTAAAATCGGCATCAGAATAATTCCTTCATCAATAACCGGAGGGAAAAAATATCTCATACCTGATGATATAACTATAACG
>CAYXKL010000161.1:0-4371 GCA_964464825.1 uncultured Melioribacter sp.
CCGTATTTTTGTTCATTAATTTGAATAACATTACTTTCTAATGGAGCTTCTTCAGCAGAATATGTTTCTAAAAGTGCACCTTCTATTGAACGCTCTGTTTCTCCATATGTAGTTTGAATATTCAGAAATCCAAGATTTAACTCTCCGCTAACACCCCGGACTCTTTTACCATCAAGTATAACATTTGGAAATTGCGGGAATGCATCACCAACTTGCAGTTTCAACCAATCACCGCCTGTAATTGATAATAAATAGCGATTGAATGGTTGAAATCCTTCTTTCTCTTCGGAGGTTATATAAACTTTACCATTAAGATTCCATATATCATTTCCAGCAGAAAAATCACCCGACACATTATTATACCAGGTGGATTCACTATCAAATTGTTCATTTCTGGATTCACCACGTAAAATTCCCCGGTAAGTCCACATTCCTCCCATCTCGATCTCTTCGGTACTTAATATTTTAAAACTTCTTGACAGTGTATGATTTAGTGTCCCCGAAGAATCATAAACACCAATCTGCATATTACACGGTCCTTCCTCTATTAATTCGGAAATATTTTCACCGCTAAGAATTAATATATCACCGTTAAAAACAGCATAAGGTGAAACATCTTTGTTATTAATTAATATTTTTGTTTTTGAAGGATCAACGCTATCGGGGGCTTTAATAAATGATACCGAAATAAACAATTCTTCTTTCGAAACTATTTCATCAGGTGAAGGACTTAAGATTAACATTTCTTTATCTTTTTCTGAGAATGAAGAAACCGCAATTTGAATCGGTGGAACACCTTGATCCACACCTACCGGATAATTTTCCATAGGACCGGAACGCATAATTATCTGAATGTAATATTCTAAAGAAGGAGGCAGAACAACATCAGCTGGAATTTGAGCAGTTGCAGTAAGTCCGGTTAAATACATTTCAATCTTTTTAAATTCTGTAGTTCCAAATGCTTTATAAACAACATAAAGAGTTGATACATTATCAGCTGTATATAATTGTGCAGTTATGTTTATAGGATTCTGTTCCCTTGCATCACTGATATTTACTGATGATATAATATTACTTATCTGCGCATTGGAATTAAACCAGAACATTACAGAAATTATAATAATTAAATTAAATCTCTGTTTTATTGAACCAACTTTTTTATTCGGGATCATATTTTCCTCAAATTATTTAAGGAAGAAATATTTTTATCTTTCTGAAGAATAATATTCAATTGTTACATTACCTTTGTTTGTTTTTATTTCAACTTTTCTAGTTGTTAAGGTTCGGGTTTGTCTATTTATAGTTTTATCATCCTCAGATGATTCTTCAACAACAATATTTCCATCTGAATCAATTATTGCAGTACTACCACCTTGAACTCTTCCGGTTCTTCTTTCACCAATTAATGATTCAAATTCAACTTCACCCGATTCTAAAAATATTTTTGTAGTGCTATCATCGTCAACATCTATAAAACCGTTAGTTCCTCTAATAGATGCAACAGCAGTTGGAGTAGTAAATTTAAATTCTTCATCACCTTGTTTATTCACTTCAAATCCAACTAAACCTCTATCAACGTAAGTATTTTTGTTGATCTTTTTGCCGTTTTTTGTACCGTAAATATGAAGTATTGAATTTTCTCTTACTCTCATCAAACCTGAACCATCAGAAAATAGAATAAGAGCCAGAGATTTTGCACCCGTTTTAACTTCTCCACCATCTTTTAAAGGTGTTCCGGTTTTTGCAACTTCCCAATCTGATTGATTAGCTTTTTTATATGTAACATCCTTAACAATTTTTTTTACTAATGCTATTGGAGTCTCTTCCGACTTTGGCAATTTTTCAATTAATATAAATCCTATTACCAAAGGCAGAACAAATAATGCAGATAAATTTTTTAGTTTCATAATTGTATGCCTTCAGTTTAGTTTTGCAATAAATTTATAGAAATTATTGAATCTCTGTTTCCCATTAAAAAAGTTATTATTCTAATTAGATCACTATTACTTAAAGTATTACCATTCTCATCTTTAATTTCTTCTATAGAAACTTCACCGGACATTATCTGGTCTATAAAACTCTGGCTCACTTGTCCATTTAATAACTCAGCAAGTTGGATCAATTCCGGTTCAATTCTCGAAGTTGTGTTTTCACCATAATTATTTAAAAGAAATGTAACTGGAGTACTTGGTATTTCTTCTCCTCCACCTACACCTGAAATTACAGCGCTGACACTTAAAACAATTCTTTGTCCGCCGCTCCATTCCCGGTTTAATATACTCCGTAGATCTACACTTGTAGTATTGCCGACATCTCTATTATCAATTAAAGGATTAGCTCCTCTCAATGCATCTTCGGGGCTGGAAGAACCTTCGGGTATTACATTGGCTAAAACTTTATAAGATGATGCACCAAGAACCGGTGTCCACATTGCTATTACTGATCCGACATCGTATGTATCTCCTTCATTTGGAGAAATAATAGTAATTGTTGGTGCCGGATTAAAGAAAACAAATTCTTCTTCATCATCAGCTAAATTGATATTATTTCTATCATATAAAACTACTTTTAATAATAATGTGCCGGTTAATTTTCCCCTTGAAGCAACTTCTTTTATTAAATCCTTATCCCAATCGGCACTACCGGTAATTATAGAACCTAATTCATCATTATAATAAGTACCGGAAGTAAACGGATTTGATCTAAAAGTAAAGAGCTGCTGAAAACTATTATTGTTGTTATCTTTCCAGGATGCGATTAAATCTATTTTAACCTGAATACCTTCCGGTAAAATTGTTAAACGGGCAATCCTGGGCTGATTTTCCAAACCGCCTGAAATTACAAGAGCCCCAAGATCAAGTGTTTGTAAATCTTGAAATATCTCAAGGTCTATCGATTCATTTTGCGATATTAACTGCACCGGAATAAACAAAGCGATCAATAAAATGAGTATACATATCTCTCTTTTCATCATCACTACTCCTTTAATTCTATTAGGTAGGTATTGTCTTTTTATTCTTAAGTCAAACTAATTATTTCTTTTAATTAACACAAGATTTAAGAAATAAGATAGTAAAATTTTAAACTTATAAATTGTTAGTCAAGGACATAAAACTTAAGCGGAACAATTTTAAGATGTTCCGCTTTAAATATTAAAGTTTAGTTAATCTTTTCGCTTTTTTCAGCATTAACAAAACCAAATTGCGGGGTTGGATGAGTTTCAATTTTTATCTCTCCAAAACGAGCTTCAAATTTATCAATATTATCTTTCAATGCTCGCATAAGCATTTTTGCATGTTGTGGGGTGGTTATAATTCTAGAGAGCACTTTTGCTTTTGGCACACCTGGAACTACACGTGTAAAATCAATTACAAATTCAGCCGGTGAATGTGTAATTATTGCAAGATTTGAATAGATCCCTTCTGCTTCTTTTTCGCCAAGTTCAATATTGATTTGCTGCTGCATCGGTTCTTTATTTTGTGTCATTTTATTCCTTATGATTACATAAAAAACCCACAATCCGTTTAACAGATTGTGGGTTAAAATGAATTTGTTATTTAATTATTTTCTGTACTCGTCAGCTTTCTTAAATGCTTCTTGAGATTTATCCATCATACCAAGATTTGCATAAATTTTACCTAATAAATCCCATATTGATGATTCTTCAGGATTTGTACTCAAATATTTTTCCATCAATGGAAGAGCAGATTTGAATTTATCTAAATAGGAATTATCTTCTTTACCTTCTGTTTCAGATTTTTCCCTCATTTCTGTTCCCCAGCGAATATAAACAACACCTAAGTTATAGATAGCATTGATATATTCTGAATCCAGCTCAATGGCTTTCTTAAATTGTTCTTCAGCTTCGGGATACATTTTTGAGTTCAATAAAAGTACACCGTAATTATATCTGTAATATTTATTTTCAGGTTCTTTTTCTACACCGGCTTTGAAAGCGTTCATTGCAACATCAAGTCTGTTTGCACTAATGTATGCGTTAGATAATCTTAAAAGTATATCTCCATCTTCAGGGAATTTTGTTCTACCTTCTTCAAGTACCTGAATTGCCTGATTAAAATAATTCATTGCTTCAATACTATCTTGCTCAACTTTAGAATTTCTATACTGGTCCATTAATGTACTACCCTTATCATTATAAATTTGACCTAACATACCATATCCATCGGCTCCGTAATTCATTTTAACCATTGTTTTTAAATGCGGTATAGCTTCTTCAGTTCTTCCCATATTTAGATATGCATAAACTAAATTAGAATAAGTTATAGCAGAATCAGGTTCACAAAGAATTGCATTATTGAACTGAGTGATTGCTTTTTCAAAAAACATATTCATACTGTCTTTTGTTGATGC
>CAYXKL010000162.1:0-4356 GCA_964464825.1 uncultured Melioribacter sp.
GTTAATTATTTATTTGCAGTACCTTCTTAATTAATTTATAATTTTGCCATATAACTATTAGTTAACAAGCGAGAAGATAACTTGTCTTGGAATGATATCTACCAGCATTTATTTAGTTTATTATAAAAAATCGCAACTTTTTGCGTGATAACATTCCATCTATAAAATATTAGATATAACATAGCTTTCAGAAATATTTATGTCAATAAAAATTATTTAGGATAAGATGTGTTTGAATAGTGATGAGTTATCAGTTTTGTCAGCGTATTGCGGACAAGTATCGCTTGCCGGTTATCTGAGGAAAGAAATGTTGCATCAGCTATAGGCAGACAAGTTTATAATATTACTCATAACTAATAATTCAAAAATTCCGTCTCTTCTCGCGTCTCACGTAAAAAAATTCCTTGTTAATTTTTCGGAAGATTTATTTACAGCATATTATTAAACTTGCACATGATGATTAGAGAATTACCTACATACGATACAATGTACAAAGCACTGGTGGAAAAAGATTCCACATACGAAGGAGTTTTTTATGCGGCAATCAAAACTACCGGTGTATTCTGCAGACCAACATGCACAGCTCGTAAACCGAAAGTAGAAAATGTTGAATTCTTTTCATCTGCAGAAGAAGCTTTGGATATTGGATACAGACCATGTAAGATTTGCAATCCATTAGAATTGAGTGGCACTGCACCACAGTGGGTTAATGAATTATTGAAAAGAGTGGAAAATTCTACGGAAGAACGCTGGAAAGATGATGATATTAAAAAACTTGGCTTTGAGCCAAATAGAGTAAGAAGGTGGTTCAAAAAAAATTATAACACAACATTTATTTCTTTTATGCGTACAAAAAGGTTAGGGGAAGCTGTTAATAGAATTGGGAACGGAGAAAAAATCACTCCGACAGCTTACACAAGCGGTTATGAATCTTTAAGCGGTTTCATTGATGCACTTAAAAATCTTACTGGTAAAGCACCCGGCAAAAGTAAAGAGATAAACATTCTTTCAATCGATAAAATTAATACACCGCTCGGAAGAATGTTTGCCGGATTTATCAACAACAAACTTTGCATGCTCGAGTTTGAAGACCGCAGAATGCTGAAGACACAAATAAAAAGAATAACTAAAATTCACAATGTTGTGCCGGTAATTCAAAAAGATAAATTACTAAGCGAAGTAGAAAAGCAAGTGAAAGATTATTTTGATGGAAAGCTGAAGAAATTTTCTATTCCGATAATTGTTTCGGGTACAGAATTTCAAAAGAAAGTTTGGGATGAACTTACAAAAATTCCATACGGCGAAACGATCAGCTACGAAGAACTTGCAATACGAACCGGCAACAAAAACGGAATGCGTGCAGTTGCATCGGCAAACGGATTTAACAGTATTGCAATTATTATCCCATGCCATCGTGTGATAGGCAAAGATGGAAATTTGCGCGGCTACGGAGGAAAAGTGTGGCGGAAGAAAAGACTGCTGGAACTTGAAAAAAATTTTGTCGGGTGATAGGCGATGCGTTTTACTTTTAATAGAAAATAGATTTAATAATTTTACGCGTCATACCGTTTATCATATTCTACAATTTCACCGTGTTCAACATATCTTTTTAATAATCTTAGATACATCGCCCAGCAGTAATTCGAGATACGGTAATGTTCGTGCTGCTCTTTCCATCCTTTGTGATAAAATTGAACAGAGCACTTTTGATCATTCTCGCTTATTATGAATCCAACAAGCGCGTTGTTCCAATCTTCATCGTTGGTAATGATTTTTAATTCAAACTCTTTACCATAATTATATTTTGTAATTTCTGCTCTCCACTCATAACCGGGACCGAAAAATAAACGGTACTCGTTTCCGAGTCCGGGAATACCGGAACAATCTCGCGACCACCAGGCATTTATACCATCAGGAGTTGATACAGCTTCAAAAATTTTTGCTGCAGATGCATTGATTATAAAATCATGTAATAATTCTACCATCAGTTATCTCTAAGTATTGCTGTTTGTAATTTGTCTGTTAATCCAATAACCCCATGCAACAAATAGCCAGAGGAGTAATCCAGAATATGCAACCGGTTCTGCAGAAGTGGGAGGCGGACCGAACGTTGATAAGAGATAAATTACAGTTAAAAGTAAAATTAAACTCCAGAAAATTATTTTACCTTTTAATTTTTCGAGCCGGCAAGTTTTTAGAAAAAGAAAAATACCGGCGGCAAAAATCAAACCCTCAATTATCATTGTAACTGGTGCAGAATTCCATAGCCCCAATCCAACTTTATAATTAGACCATGGAAAAATTTGAAGATCCGGAATGTGTGTAATGAAATCCAACACCCAATGGCTTACAACAAGCAAGCCGAGGATGACGGAACCTTTCAAGTTCTTCTTAATTAAATAATAAATCCCGCCGACTAACACTCCCCAGAAAACAACACCGAGCAGACTGTGAGAAAACGGATAATAGATAAATCCCAAAGTGTTGAAAGGTTTTCCATCGGGAACAACATTTACTTTTTCTACGCCAAGTATAAGAAGAATCGGCCAGAGAAGATCTATAAATTGTGATGCAAAAATATATGTACCGAGCGATATTTTATTATCTATTTTTTTTGATGCAAGCGCTGCACCATAGTGACCGATGAACATACTACCCTCTTTATATTTTTTTAGCGAATCAGCGACTCACTCTACATTGAATAACACATATTATTAGTTTTTACTTATCAGTGTAAGCCAGTTTTTGATCAGCTTAAAATAATCTGGATTATAAAAATAATTTTTGTTCTTATTTCTTTCCGATATTTCAATCAAACATCCGGTATCAGTTAAATACATATTATGATCTGTGTTTGCAAGTAGTTCTATTCTATTCAGGTTATTTTTAGATTTTTCGAATACTATTTTGTACGCTTCGATTGCTTGTATCGGATCGATCTGCGTATCCTTATCACCAAAAACCATCATTATCGGGATTTTTAATTTTTCAACAACCGTCATTGGGTTAAAATATGATTGATCGTTGTAATCGATTTCTCTCGGCCACCATTTGCTTGCACTTTCTGCAAAAGCGGAATCATAACCAACTGAATTTATTATCATCGGATTTGATCTGAACCAATTTAATGCTTCGTCAAATTTTGTCTTATCTGTAGTTGTACGGAGAGTTAAAAACATTTCAGCATTCTCTGCAGCTTGTTCGGGTGTGTATCCTTCGCAGACCATCTGTTTTTCAATTAAGTAATTCCATTGATCGATCGAATTTTCACCGGGACAAGAAGAGCCCATAATAAATTTTATATCGTTTGATTTTTCTGCAGCTAAAGGCATAATATATCCGGCTTGACTGCTGCCGAATAGACCGATTAGATTACCATTTACTGCCGGATGATCTTTCAATGTTGATGCAGCATCTATAACAATTTGAGCAAGCTGAACAAATAAACTGTCGTCGTTCAAATTTCCTTTTGAATCGCCGTAACCGGGTTTGTCGATTCTAAAGTATGCGAATCCAGATTCAAGAAAACAATTAATGAATTTTTTTGTCTCCGCATTTTTAACTGTACGGAAACTAGGTCCGCTTCCGGAAACCCAGATTACTAATGGGAATTTTTTAGATTGATTTGTTTTTGGCAGATAAAGATTTCCAACAATTTCAAAATGCTGCGAGCGGAATTTTATTTCATCAATTTTAGAAGTTTGTAAAACTGTATCGGGAACATCAAAACCAGATGTAAAACCGCAGCAGCACAATGAAATAAGCAATATTAAAGAAATAAAATATTTCGTTTGTGAATTGAACATTTTAGTTTTTAATATTTTTTCAAGGATTTTATTTCTTCATCACTTGCCGGTTTAAAGCTGATAGCACATCCTCCACTTTCAGCAAGTTTTAATTTCAAGTCGGTTTTATTTTTCACTAAATATTTTTTTATCTCGTAAGCAATAGGATTCTTCTGCCAATGAGCATCTTTTGCATCAGCATAAATTACGGCAACATACCATTGATTAGGATTTAAGAAATCGAGTTTGATTTTTGTCTCACGTGCATTCTCATCGGTAATTGCACCTAGAAACCATTCTTGGCTTCCCTTTGCTTTACGTGCAATAGTAATGTAATCACCCGGTTCTGCCTCTAATATTTTTGTATCATCCCAATCAACGGCTACATCTTTAATAAATTGAAAAGCATCAGAATATTTTTCATAATTCTCGGGGTAATCTGCCGCCATCTGTAAAGGAGAGTACATAGTAACATAAAGCGCAAGCTGTTTGGCCAAAGTTGTGTGCACTTGTTCTTTTTTATCCGGGAAGTAGTGACTCATTTTTATTTCAAAAATTCCGGGTATGTAAT
>CAYXKL010000163.1:0-1233 GCA_964464825.1 uncultured Melioribacter sp.
GTTCCAATGAGTGAAGAAAAAATACTCAGGTTGCCACCGACTAATCTACCTTGTGCTCTTCCTTTTGTTAGAACATAAATTTTTTCGTTCCTAGGATTTTTAACTCTTCCAATCTTTTTGTTTGATGTTATAGTTCTCCAAAAAACTTCTTCAGTAAAAGGACTTACTTCTTCATGAAAATCTACTGCTACCATCGGTCCGGCAAATGTTATCAATCCGCACTTTGTATAAAATGCCATCTGCAATGCGTTGATATCACTGTAGCCAACAAATATTTTAGGATTGTTTCTGATCAATCTGTAATCAATTTTATCAAGTAGTCTTCCGGAACCATATCCACCGCGAATAGAAAAGATAGCTTTGATATGTTTATTCTTAAACATATCATGCAGATCATTTAATCTTTCGATATCAGTGCCGGCTAAATATCCTTCTTGTAATCCAACATTTTTACCAACTTCAACACGGTAGCCAAGTTTTTCTAAATATTGAATGCCGGAATTTATTTTTGTGAGGTCATCGGGCGAAGATGCCGGAGAAATAATTCCAATTACATCCCCCGATTTTAATCTTTTAGGTTTGATTATTCCCATTTACAATAAGTATAAGAGACGAACTTGATGTAAAATAATAATTCATTTACTTAAAGCAAATGATAATTATCATTATTGTAAATATTTTTAAAGAAAAAAAGGGCGCCTTAAAGACGCCCCTTGGAATTGGAAGGAGAGAAGAGAATTATTTACTTTAAAAGCGTCATTTTCTTTGAAATTACTTGATTTCCGGCTTCCAATCTATATACATAAATACCGCTAGCCATGTTTTGAGCATTCCATGTAATTGTATAACTGCCGGTTTCTTTATAACCATTAACTAAATTTGCTACTTCTTGCCCAAGCATATTATAAACCGTCAATTTAACATTTCCAGATTGTGGAATAGAATAACTAATATTTGTATTAGGATTAAAAGGATTTGGGTAATTTTGTTTTAATTCATATAATACTGGAATTGAATAATCATATACTTCATTAACTGATACAGTTGTAAATCCTAAAGTACTCCAAGTTTCTGCCCAGTTTACAGAACCAAACGCACCAACAAAATTAGCAGATGTGGTAAAGAAACCATCATTTGGAGGTGTAGTTGCACCAGTCCAAACCGGGGAACCGGCTAACGGCATAGGATTAGGATTATTTACATTAAACGGATCGGCTAACAATACTTCTGTAT
>CAYXKL010000163.1:1333-4299 GCA_964464825.1 uncultured Melioribacter sp.
GTAATATTATTCCACCCCAATCACCATAAGTTGGTGCTCTCCCTGATCCAGGTTTGTTAAATTCGCTTGTAAAAACTATCGGATTTTCTTTAGTACCATTAGCATAAATTTTACCACCAGGTTTTACTATCAATGATCCTTGTGTTGCATTATCACCATATATTGTTGTTCCTGGTTGAATAGTTAATGTACCTCCATTTTGCACTCTTACTATACCTACTAATGTATAATTTTTATCGTTTGTTAGAGTAACATCTGTGGTAATATCACCGGCTATAATTTCATCAGGTTTTGCTGGAACATCTATATCCAATGAACTCCAAAATGCTGTCCAATCTCTATAACCAAAAGCACCAACATAATTAGCAGTTGCATCAAAGAAACCATCTGCCGGTGGTATTGCCGCGCCGCTAAATACCGGTGAACCAATTGTTGGCATAGGATTAGGATTATTTACATTAAACGGATCGGCTAACAATACTTCTGTATTGGTTGCGTATGTTCTGCCACCGTTGTTGGTAAACCATGTAGGCATATTTGTTTGAAATGTTGCATCGGTTGACTTAAATGTTGTTGTTACTGATCCTGATATTATGCTATTCATGAACGGTGCAACACCACTCTGTGCATCTGCTACTGTGTTTGTTCCATCTATGTACAATCCTTCCGGCCAACCCATGATCAATGCATTATATACTTTATTCTGTGATGATCTTCTTAAGTGCATTCCTCTTTTGTATAAACTATTAAATGATGAACTTGTTGTTGCTGCCGGACCAATTAATGTTACATTGTACCATGTTGGTGATGTTCTCGGTTCATTTGTTGAACCGCTTCCATCGTTATCGGATTCAAATCCATTTGAACTAGATTGATCTGCTATATTAGGATCCCTTACAGATAAAAGAAATTGAAGTTTACCGCTGTAACCGAAATCAGAGTCAAAATCATCATCCCATCCTTTGTAAGCAATTAAATATTTACAGTTAACATTACCACCAAACCATTCATATGAATCATCACCTGAATAACTAACTTGGATATATTCGATTGTTGTACCTCTACCAACACCGCCAAATGTTAAACCGTTTATTTCATTATTTAATGAATATGCAATACCGGGATATTCTATCCGTACATATCTCATAACACCGCTGTTATCATTTGCATCAGGGCCACCATAAGAATCACCCGGGCCTTCAATAGAAGCAGTACCACCGGGTACGTTTATTGGTGCATTACCAAGTAATATTATTCCACCCCAATCACCATAAGTTGGTGCTCTCCCTGATCCAGGTTTATTAAATTCGCTTGTAAAAATTATCGGAAGTGTTTGAGTTCCTTCAGCCATTATTTTCCCACCTGGTTTTATAACCAAACTGCCTTGAGAAGAATTTTCTCCGTAAATAATTGTTCCAGGTTGAATTGTTAAAGTAGCACCGCTCTGCACTCTAACAATCCCTCTTAACAAATATGTTTTATCTGAAGTTAATGTTGTGTTTGTAGTAATATCACCGGAAATAATTTCTTGAGCGAAAGTGATTAATGAAAATGAAAACATCACTAAAAGCAGTAAAAACAACTTCTTCATTTTTCCTCCATTATGATTTATAATTTTTCACTCGAACCGGTGATACAAACAACAATTTATTATAATTGATAAGTAAAACCGACCGAGATATTTTGACTTCTTTTTGCTATTTCAGAATTTTTATCACCGTAAGGTGTTTTTTGAATGAATTTTATGTCTTTTGCTAAAATATCTTTTGCTGAAATTTTAAGCGTAAGCACATCGAAAAACTTTTTAGAAAATGTAATATCAATTTGGTCTCTCGGCATTTCGATAACATCACCTAATCCTCCAAATCCTACACGAGATATTCTTTCACCAACTTTGTTATAAATTACAGAAAAACTGAGATCGGATTCTAAGTTTTCAAAATAGAGACCTAAGTTTAAGATAAAATCAGCTTGTCCCTGGAGCGGTCTTTCCGCTAATTGAAATCCATTATTTTCCAATTCTATTTTAGAGTCAATCAAACTAAGATTACTGACAATAGAGAAGTTATCAAATGAGTCGCCGATAAATCCCAAAGTTTTTCGAGCTTCAAATTCAACTCCATAATTACGTGCATCTTTGGCATTTTCATAAGAACGGATTGGATCAAAAGAAGATGATGATAATAGTATTTGTTCGATTGGATCCAAGAATTTTTTATAGAACCCACTTACAGCAAATAATTCTTTAGGAGCCGGGTACCATTCATATCTTATATCGTAATTGGTTATCAAACTTCTTTTAAGATCAATATTCCCTTCAACAAGTTCATTAGTCACAAAATCAAAATATGTAAAAGGTGCTAATTCTCTGAATTCTGGACGTGCTAATGTTCTGCTGTATGCTAATCTTAAATTCATTTTCTCATTAATTAAAAACGTAACATTAACACTAGGGAAAAAATCATTATACTTCGCATTAACGCGTAACGGTTCACCGGTACGAGAATTGGAATACAACTTTTGAATTGAATTTTCATATCTAAATCCGGTCACTATTTTAATAACATCAAATGGCTGAAAATCAAGCATAAAATAAGCAGCATTAATAGATTGTTCAGCTTCGTAACTATCCGTTGGTTGTGTTATCTCTGTAATTTCTATAAAAGTTGGATTAATATTTTCTGATTGGAAAACAACATCAATATTCTGTTTTAATATATTATCTTCATTTAAGAAATTACCACCGGGAATATTCCTAAAACCAAATATTCTAGCATCAAACTCCCTATCTTTTTTATCTAATGTATAACCGAATTTAAAATTCGGCATATCAGGATTATCAAATGGTTTCAAAGAAAAATTTACGCTTGTGCCGTAGTTCTTATCATTAAGATTCCCGAAATAACGTGTTAACAGAGATTGATCTAATAACAATCTTAAAGGATCAGATTCTGAATCGATATCTC
>CAYXKL010000164.1:0-4288 GCA_964464825.1 uncultured Melioribacter sp.
TCCTTCATCAGCACGTAAAAGACCGGCATGAAATACGGATGCGATAGAACCACGTGAATTTTCACATAGTTTAATAGCTTCCTGAACGCCACCTTTATTCAAAGCATCTTTTACTTGTACAATGAATTTCTTTGTATTAACTGAAGCTTTGGAGAGGGTATATAATCTCTCGAATACAAAACCAAGACCAATAATTAGACATCCTAAAATTGGCCACATGAATAAACCACCTTCAATAAATTTCTGTTGTAAATATGTTATGATACCTTCATCTTGTACTTGTCCTAAAACAAGCGTAATGAATCCACTAATCTCTGCGATTTGCATAAGAGACAACCTCCATAGTTGTTTTTATTAATGTTTAAGAAAAATCGTTGTTTTTCTAAAATTAAGCTTGCGAAGATTAATCAAACTATGAAAAAAAGTCAACAAATAATTTTTGACACTACTGTCTATTTCTCTCTTTTATTTCAGGTAATGCTATTATATTACCAGAAAATGTATTCCATTCTGAAAATGTCTTCTGTACAGTCTTACATATCTCTTCAGTTGTTACCATTTTGTTAAAATCTTTAATCCATTTACGGTTTTCCTCAGAATCTATGATATACGGTGCAACAGCATTGGCAGATAAATTATATTCTTTCCCTTCAATAGAAAGAGATTGAACCAAATAATTTAAACCAACTTTAGACATACCATAAATTGAAAAATTTTTCTCAGGTTTAGTGCTTGAATATGCACTTGTAAAACATATTGAACCGCCAAAAGAGCTTTTTACTAATCTAAAAAAGTATTTAGCAATCAATAAAGAAGTTGTTAGATTTTTTGAGACAAGATTCTGCCAATCTTCGATCTTAATGTCAGAAATTAAATTACCTCCTGAATATCCGCCTATCGTATTAAAAAGAAAGTAGATATTATTTTTGTCTGGATATATATTATTAAATGCTATTTGTACATTTTCTTCTATTGACAAATCCCCAACAAAAATTTTCTGTATTCTCTGTGATGATTTTAAGTCTAAGTGTTTACGAGTAAATAAAAAATATTCATCATAATTTTGAGATAAAAAATAATCAACAGCAGTTTTGCCTAGGTTGCCGGATGAACCGAACATAAGAAATACTTTTTTCATAATTTAATCTTTGCAATAGTAAAATTTAGCACCAACCGGGAAATGATCGCTGTAACCGCAATAATATTTATTACCAGAGTAAGTTGGTAAAATAGTACCTCTTTTTTCACCTTCTTTTGCAATTATGAAATCCGGTTTAATTACTTCGAAACTTTCACAATCATATTTTAATTTTTTATCTAAAATAAAATTACTCGAGATGATTATCTGATCGAGCATATTCCAATTTGATCCATAACGATACGAGCCTTCACCATTCTCAAATTTTGAGAATGAAGTATTAATAAGTAAATTATTTTTAGTTTCGCTGCAATCTAATTTTCGTGCATCTAAAACTTTATTTATCGATTCATTATTAGGTTCATCATTAAAATCGCCCATGATTATAATTTTATTTTCATTAACACTAAATAATGAGTCGATATGTTTTCGCAGAGTAGAAGCAGCAGCAAATCTATTTCTTTCAGATTTAACTTCTCCTCCCCTTCTAGATGGCCAATGATTAACAAAAAAATTAATTAAAGAATTACTCGCTTTATGAATCAATCCAACATGTAAAATAAATCTGGTTTTATAATTTGTAGGTAACTCTACAAAAACTGTATCCACACTGTAAATATCAAAAACATTTCTGTCATATATTAGTGCAACATCAATTCCTCTTGCATCCGGAGAATCCCTATGGACTATGATGTAATCCCGATCTTGGAATTTATAAATCAACATTTTAAGCACATTAATATTTTCAATTTCTTGAAATCCAAGAATATCCGGTCCGCATCCATTATTCATAAAATTAATAACTTTAGCGAGGTTATTAATTTTTCTGTCTAATTTGTCTTCAGTCCATTGTTTGTTACTTTCAGGTAAAAATTCGGAATCATTTATTTGGGGGTCATCGGAAGTATCAAAAAGATTTTCAATATTCCAATTGGCTACATAAAATGAATCAACATTCTCTTTAACCTGACAGCTTACTGTAAGCGGTAAAAGTATAATGATTAATAAATTGATGAAGTTATATCGATTTTTGAGTATCATAGAATAGTTATTGTTGGAGTTTATTATTATTTTCGGTCGAAAATATAACTAAAAATATTCACCATTAGAAGGTATTCATGGAAAGTTCACAGAAAAAATTTGTAATAATTGATGCAATGGCTTTAGCATATAAAGGATATTATGCATTTATCTCTAGACCGCTAACAAATTCTAAAGGTGAACCTACATCTGCTGTTTTTGGTTTTGTGAATCAACTATTGAAAATTATAGAAGATACAAAACCGGACTATATAGCCGTAGCATTCGATTCCAAAGAAAAAACATTCAGGCATGAGAAGTTCGAGAACTATAAATCATCCAGGGAAGCAATGCCTGAAGATATGATTCCACAAATTCAACGAATAAAAGAAATTATTGAAGCATTCAATATTCCAATTTACATTTTACCAGGTTACGAAGCCGATGATCTTGTTGGTACTGCTGTTAAAAAAGCAGAACAAAATGGATTTTTGAGTTATGCTATCACACCAGATAAAGATTATTTACAGTTAATAACAAAAAACATTAAAGTGATAAAACCCGGTAAATCGACTGATGAAATTATTATTATTGATGAAGACAAAGTTCGAGAGGAATATGGTTTCGATCCGCCTCAAATGATAGATTATCTTGCATTAGTTGGTGATTCATCAGATGATATCCCCGGAGTTGCCGGAATTGGACCAAAAACTGCTGTTCCGCTTATTCAAAAATTCAAATCATTGGAAAATATCTATAAAAATATAGACCAAATTGAAAAAGAATCATTAAAAAATAAATTATTGGATAATAAGGAAAATGCATTTTTATCAAAAGAACTTGCTACCATTCATACAACTGTAGATTACAATATAAATTTTGATGAAGCAGTTTATGAGAAACCAAACCTCGAAAAAATTCTTCAAATTTTTTCAGAACTTGATTTCCGTTCATTTGCAACAAAACTAAAGAAAATATATTTAGATGAACCAATTGAAAATAAAAATAGTGATGTAACCATTACAAAAAATAAGACCGAATCGGGAGCCGTTACAGTATTTGATCGAAATAAAGTAAAATACAAACTGATTACAAGTTATAAAGAAGCTAAAGAACTTCTAAAATTATTAAAACAAAATGGGTTATTTGTTTTTGATACTGAAACAGATTCATTAGATACATTTAATATTAATTTAGCTGGATGCTCTTTTTCATTAAAACCGGGTGAAGCATATTTTGTAGCTGTAAATCCAAGCCGCCAATCTGCCGGACTTTTTACGACTGATTTATCTAACAGACTTCCAATTGAAGAATTTATCGAAATTTTCAAGCCATTATTTGAAAGTAATGAAACAAAAAAAATATGCCAGAATGGGAAATATGACATTGCAGTTTTAAAACATCTAGGAATTAATGTTATGAATTTTTACTTCGATACTATGCTTGCAAGTTATGTTATAGATCCTGATCAAAAACATGGTATGGATGATCTCTCTCAGAAATATCTTAACTACAAACCTATTCCTTTGTTAGAATTAATTGGTTCTAAAAAAACACCGGAAAAAATATTTGAAGTTGAACCTGAAAGACTTTCTGATTACTCATGCGAAGATGCTGATATAACATTCAGACTTTATGAGATATTTAAAAAAGAATTAAAAAAAGAAAAACTTGAAAAGTTAGCTTATGAAGTTGAATTCCCTCTTGTACCGGTTCTAGAAGATATGGAAAGAACCGGTGTTAAAATTGATATTAAGAGTCTTAATAATTTTAGTGATGAATTAAAATTAAAATTAGATGAATATTCTGATAAAATATATCAGCTTTCCGGAGAAAAGTTTAATATAAATTCCACTCAGCAGCTTCAAAAAGTTTTATTTGAGAAATTAAAATTACCGCAGACAAATAAAACAAAAACCGGTTACTCTACTGATGCACGTACGTTAGAATCATTAAAAGGTTCACATGATATAATTGATGTAATCTTAGATTACCGTCAGGTGCAGAAATTAAAATCTACGTATGCCGATTCACTACCTGATTTGATAAATCCAAAAACGGGAAGAGTACACACAACCTATAATCAAACTGCAGCATCTCCAGGAAGATTATCGAGCAATGACCCAAATT
>CAYXKL010000165.1:0-4227 GCA_964464825.1 uncultured Melioribacter sp.
CCCAAAACCCGAATTTATTGAAACTGAGTTATTAAAAAATTTCGGGAATGATATTAATGCAATTGAACCGTTTATCTCAAAACTTGTTATCATCAAATCAAGAAATCTTGCTGAAGGAATTACAATTATCGGCTTGAATGATGATGATATAGAACTAAATCTAAAAAAACATTTTGTAGAGACTGATGCAAATTTTATAAATAGCGATTCAGCCAATCAAATTTACATCGGTAAAAAATTATCTGAGAAATTGTTTGTTAAAACGGGGGACAAAGTATTTTTGTTCACAATTAATAGCAATAAACTCCCATCACCTGATAATCCTCCAATTATAGAAGAATTTTACATAGCTGGAATTTTTGAAAGCGGCATTTCTGAATATGATGATTTGAATGCATATGTAAAAATGAATACCGCAAGAGAAATGTTCAATATGCACGATAATGTTTCAGGGTATAACATTAAAGTAAATGATATAAATAAAGTTGAAATTGTTTCCGAGAAGCTTCAGGATTTTTTGGGATATCCATTTTATGTCCGCTCAATATTCAAAGTTCATCAAAATATTTTTATGTGGCTTGAGCTGCAGAAAAAACCGATACCAATCATTTTAGGTTTAATAATTTTCGTGGCAGTCTTTAATATTATCGGTACACTATTAATGATAATTCTTGAAAGAACAAATTCTATCGGTATTTTGCGCTCGATGGGATTCAACCGAAAAAATATTATGAAAATGTTTTTGATTAACGGCGCTTACATTACTTTTTGGGGTGTGCTTGCCGGTAATCTGCTTGCATTCATTTTAAGTCTGCTGCAAGATAAGTTTGATATAATTTCATTACCGGATAAAATTTATTTTGTAACACACGTTCCAATTTCAATTGAACTGAATAATTATCTATTAGTAACTGCAATAACAATTGTAATTTCTTTAACTGCATCTTTACTGCCGGCATGGATTGCCACTAAAATTACACCATTAAAAGCAATACGGTTTGATTAATGATTGAATTATTTATTGCTCGCAGATATTTGAAGTCCAAACACAAAATGAATTTCATTACGATAATCTCGCTCCTTTCTACACTCGGGATTTCGATCGGCGTTGCAGCATTGATTATCGTGCTTTCAGTTTTCAATGGATTCGGATCGCTGGTAAAATCTATACTTGTAAGTTTCGATCCCCACATTAGAATATCCGTTATCGATGAAAACGGATTCAGCCGATTGAAAGAGGTTGAGCAGATATTAACAAATAATTCCGGCATTGATTCATTCACCCCTTTTGCAGAAGGAAAAGTGATTATATTAAATAATCAATCTTATGAAATTGTAGATCTCAGAGGGATTGCAGATTCCGATAAGAACAAAGACTGGGGTGTTGAAACTAAAATTATCAGCGGTCAATTCGATCTTGGCGATGAAAATAATTCAAACAAAATTGTTTTGGGTCTTCCATTAGCATTACGGCTTTCTGCACGGGTAGGCGATACAATTTTTGTTACCTCTGCATACAACATCGAAAAAACTATCACAACACTATCAATGCCCAACACTATGAAATTTATTGTTAGTGGACTTTTCGAATCGAACAATCGTGATTATGATGTCGGCTCGGTTTTTTCATCATTAAAATCGGGACAGCGCCTCTTTGGTTTACGGAATCGAATTACAGGTTACGAGATACGTCTTAAAAATATTGATGATGCAGAAAAATTAAAAGATGAATTGCTGAGCAGCATCAATTCAAAATATTTTTCCGTTAACACCTGGTACGATCTTCACAAAGACCTTTACAATGTTATGATGATTGAACGGTGGACAGCTTATATTTTACTCTGTTTAATTATTGCAGTTGCTACATTCAATATTTTTGCATCGCTAACTATGACGGTTCTCGAAAAGAAAAAAGATATAGGTGTTATAAGAACAATTGGTGTGAACAGAAAATCTGTAATTAAAATTTTCATGTTCGAGGGTTTGTTAGTTGGAATTATTGGAACGTTGATTGGTGTAATTTTAGGTTTGGTAATCTGCTATCTGCAGATTGAATACAATTTTTATCCTCTCGACCCTACAAAATATATAATCAATGCAATGCCGGTTGAAATAAGATTAACCGATATTTTTGCAATCAGTATTATGGCTCTATTTTTATCTTTCATAGCATCACTTTACCCGGCTAAACGAGCAGCAAATACAATTATAATCGATTCAATTAAATACGAGTGATTATGGATAACATAATTTTAGAAGCAAAGGAAATTAAAAAATCATTTTTCAAAGCTGATGAGAAACGACTAAATATTTTGAAAGGTGTTTCAATAAAGATAGAGAAAGGAAAAATTTCTGTTATAGTCGGTGCATCCGGTGCCGGCAAAAGCACTCTGCTTCATATTCTCGGCGGATTGGATTACCCCGATTCCGGTGAGGTGTTAATCAACACAACAAATATTTTCAAATTGAACGATGAAAAACTTTCCCGATTCCGGAATGAAAAGATCGGGTTTGTTTTTCAATTCCATCATTTACTGCCGGAATTTACCGCTGTTGAAAATGTGGCAATACCAATTATGATTGCCGGTGTGCCGAAGAAAAAAGCTATCCAACGGGCGGTGGAATTATTAAATACAATCGGATTAAAAGAGAGAGTGAATCACAAACCATCTGAACTTTCCGGCGGTGAGGCACAGCGTGTTGCTGTTGCAAGAGCGCTTGCTAACAATCCGGAAATTATTTTTGCAGATGAGCCAACCGGCAATCTCGATTCCCAAAACAGTGAGTTGATGCACGAACTATTTAGGGATCTAAAAGATAAATTCGGAGTAACGCTTCTCATCGTTTCTCACAATCCCGAATTGATTAAAATTGGTGAAAAAGTTTTTGAAATGAAGGATGGGAATATTATCTGACCTCACCCCTTCCCCTCATTTATACCCACCTCTTAAGTCCCCTCCCTGGAGGGGTAACCAGCAAAGCCGAGTGGGGGCAGAAGGAATGGTTGGTTTAGTGGCGGGCTTGTCCGCCATCTTTTTGGCGGATAAAAAACAATTGACAACAATTCCCATTTCTGCTAAGTTGTGAAAGTATCAAACAACTTTTTGCGTGTACTTTGTTTTGATGAATAAACTGAGAATTATATATACTTATCCCAATCAATGAAAGGTTATTACTTCTTTAGATTAGAAAAAAATAATTAATTGATCCGTCTGAGCGGAGAGAAATCAAAACGGCAGTATTGATTTTAAACATAACACGCTGTTATATGCTTGCTCCAAGATATTAACTTTTGTATAGTATTATAAATAATGGTAAGGAGTTATGGTATAAAAAAGTATTGTAAGTGTACAACTCGTGAAAAAAGCATTTGGGAAATAATAATGGTTGACTAATCTTATGGGAAATATCGCTTATTTATTTAAGAGAAAGCATATAGTGATTAAGATACGCAAGAAGCTACGGTTTATACAGTTGGAACGCTAATTACAGGTTGAGCATCTTGTGCTGCTTTGAAAGGTGATCCAACTCCGCCAACACAATTAAGCGACTGGATAAAATGTGAATTAGTTTTTCAAACTGATACGAATCATTAGGTCTTACATCAAGAATAATCCTATGACGAGTACTAATTTAAAATTGATAGATCACATAAATGAGGCAGTATATGTTCAACAAAAAATTATTTTTTTCTTTAACAACAATAGTGTTTGCTGTTTTATTAAGCAGTTGTGCAGATGCAATTCAATACCAGTATTCACAAGATATTCAGCAAGTTGGGTTCTGGTACGGATTATGGCACGGAATAATTGCACCTATCAGTTTTATCATTTCCCTTTTCGATGAATCGGTTGCCATCTATGCAGTTTACAATAACGGCGGATGGTACAATCTAGGTTACTTGTTAGGATTATCTATTTCGTTAGGCGGCAGCGGAAAAGCATCATGTAAAAAATCATGGTGGAAAAAATAAGTTAGACTCTGAAACCAAAATTGCTTAACGAGTGTGTTGCACAACTCTCTGCGACTTCTCAGCGGGCTCTGCGATTAAAAAGATTTTAACTCAAAGGTCGCAAAATAATGCGCAAAGACCGCAGAGGAAAAATCAAAATTTAATATTTTGCAACTCGCTCTAACCACAGTCAGGTTCAGAGTTACAAGTTAAAAATAGTTACTCGTAAAATTAAACTTTGCTCAGATATTCAATCATCAACCGCACGCCGTAAC
>CAYXKL010000166.1:0-4227 GCA_964464825.1 uncultured Melioribacter sp.
TGTTTTTTTAACAAAAAGTTTCTAAAATCTTAATTTGTAATAATAACTTTTACAACATAGGCAGTTATGAAAATTAGTGCTAAGTAGAAAACCACTGCTTTCCAAGCATTCCTAGAAAAGGTAATACTTGGTATATATCCGCGCCATCCGCATTCTTTACAACGAAATATTCTATAAAATGTTAGCTTCTTTATAATTTGCTCTTTCATGTTCTTTGCACGTGAACGATGAAGATGAGCTGTTTTACCACAGCCGGGACACTTAGCAAATTGTGGATCACGATGAACTAAAATTTCTAATTTTTTCAATTGGCTATTTTTAAAAGTTTTTTATATTGATTATTATCCTTCAAAAGAGAAAAAGCTGTCTCTATTTGTTTATCATATAAAAGAGATTCTAAAATTCTTCCTTGCCGTCCATTTGTTCGAGCTGCTAATTCTTCCTTAATAGATGCAATAATATCATCCTTATATTTTTCAATTTCTTTAGAATGACTATCATCTATCTGATTTTCAGCTTGTTCCAGCTGTTCAAGGAATTTTTTATCTAGATTTTCATCAACTACTGCTTTTTTTAATTGATTGATTAATTTTTCCGCAGTTGATACGAAATGAAATTTTTGATCTTGAAGGTACTTTTTAAATTTAATTAATAAATCCTCATCACTATAATCTTTGAAATCTGATTTTATATTATTATTATAAATATTAGTAGCAAATTTAAAAAACATACCATCTGCTAAAAGCCGTTGAACTAAAATGGATTTTGATTTATTCAAAACAGTTGTATCGGGTTTAATTCCACCAGCTGAAAAAACAATTCTTTGGTTATCAGTTTTATATTGGCTCTGTTTAATCATTCCATTTATTTCAAATACTTTGTTCTTCTCAGAGTAATCTACTTTTTGAATAGACCTTCCACTTGGTGTGTAATAACGTGCGGTTGTAATTTTGAGCGATGTGTTGTACGAAAGAGGTATTAAGGTCTGTACTAATCCTTTGCCATATGAATTAACACCGACCACTATTCCTCGATCGTGATCTTGAATTGCACCGGCTACAATTTCTGATGCAGATGCCGAACTCTCATCTATTAAAACTGCTAATTTGATGTCGCCAATAATTGGTTCTTCGTAGGAGTAATATTTTTTTGAACTTAAGCTATCTCTACCTTGTACAGAAACAACCAATTGTTTTTTCTTAATAAATTTTTCACAAACATCTATTGCAGCATCCAATAATCCTCCAGGATTTCCACGCAGATCCAAAATAATCGATTCAATTACTCTTTGGTCTTTCAAATCAGTAAGTGCCTTTTTAACTTCATCACCAGCAGATCTCGAAAAACCACTTAACTTGATATAAGCATTATTGCTATTCTGAGGGACAAATCCGTAATAACTAATATTTTTTATTTCTATTTCTTCCCGAACGAGATTAAAAATTATCAATTCATCGTTGCCCTCTCTTGCAACTTCAATTTTGATTGTAGTACCCGGGTCTCCTTTTAGCAATTCATTCATTTCATCATAATTATCTTTAGTTATTAGTACATCACCAATTTTGACAATTACATCACCAATCCTCATTCCTTGTCTTTGCGCAGAATAACCTTCAATCAAATCAACAATTGTGATACTCTCATTTCTCAATCCAATTGTTGCTCCTATGCCACCATATTTACCCTTAGTTATTATATCAATATCTTTTTGATTATCCTGATCAATAAAATTAGTATAAGGATCTAATGATTGAAGCATCCCTTCAATTCCAGCGAGCATAAACTCTTGGGGATTCAATGGTTCAACATAATTTAAAGTTACTTCGCGGTAAACTTTTCCAAAGATATCAATGCTTTTATTTATTTCGAAATAAATATCTGTATCTTTTTTAATGAATCCTGAGAACAAGAATATAGCTGTTGATGCCGCAAATAAGATATTTTTTTTGTTCATCAAACTACCTTTCTAAAACTTTCAATTTCCTTTACAATAAGATTATTAATTTCATCTTTTGGAAGCAGTCCGTTAATTCGTCTAAATCTTTTTTCATTTTCAGCTAATGTAATGTAACCTTGTCTAACTCTTTCATAAAAATCTAATCTGGAATTTTCTATTCTGTCTAATTCTACTTTCTTTACTTTCGACATTCTTTTAACCACTTCTTCAACTGGTATATCAATAAAAAAAGTAATGTCCGGAATAGCTTTACCAATTGCAAATTTTTGTAATTTGATTACAAAATCAATGTCAATTTTTCTGCCATAACCTTGATAAGCTATAGATGAATCATGAAACCGGTCAGATATAACATAATAATTATTTTCGAGTGATTTAAGAATCGTTTGGTTGACTAACTGAGACCGACTTGCAGAAAATAGAAGAAGTTCAGTTGTATCGAACATCTCTCTATTTTTTTTATCGAGTAATATATTCCTAATTTTTTCTGAAATTGGAGTACCACCTGGTTCTCGAATTACAATAACTTTATTTTGTTTCGCTAATAAATAATTCTCTAATAATTCCACTTGTGTGGATTTACCGCAAAAATCTAATCCTTCAAAAGTTATAAACATAGTTAGAATTGTTTAATGACGTATTCTAGTTTTTTAGGTATTATATCGATTAATGTTGTAAATGTCGGGATTTCAATCACTGGTTCAATTGATTCACTATTACTTCTTAAAACATCCCAGTAGTCGATATAAACTTTAATGCTATCGTTAGTTAACCTTCCAAGTTTATTAATTCCACCTCTTAATACAACTGAAATATTGGGTGGATTGAGTAACAGTTCTTTGGAAGATGGAACATTTCTGATTTCAACTGCCAGATCATTGAATGATTTATCTACAATTTTTTGAACATCAAATTCAATATTGCATTCATTTTTAGAAAATCTTATACCATCTATTTCCACCAGAGGTAATTTAGTTACTACTTTGTTATCAATATTCTTAAGGTCAAGTGTTTGTGTATATATTGTATCAATATCTTGAAGTAAACTGGCAGAACCGGTTACATCGATTCGGTTTGGTTCAATTATAATATCTGAAGCTATACCATAATCAGGTTTAAACTCGATATTAATTACCGGTTTAATAAAAACTTTTTTTGTAATAGTTTTATCAATAATTATTTCTAAATGAGAAGGGGCAATTTCAACAAGATGAAATGATGATGTTAACCAGGGATTATTCTCAACTTCATTTCGTAAATCTATTCTTGTTTTACCTATTTTACGATGTGCAGAGACTAAAAATTCAAATTCGCTGCTAAGTCCAATTTTTGCTAATTCCCATCCTTTTGCTTTAACACGCAGATAAATTTCCTTATGAGATATACTGCCCAAAGAAAAATTTTTAGGTAGATCAATAACTTGCACTTTTACCTTTATAGTGGCTGTAAAATCACCCGATAAAGTTACAGAACCCCAAAGGATAATAGAGAAAAGTATAATAACTAAGATTGGTATTAATTTTATCTTCATAAGTTAAAAATATAAAAAAAACTCCACATACGTGGAGTTTAGTAATAATCTATTTGATCAAAATTATCTTAGTTTTTCAAAATGTGCTATGAGTTCATCACGATTAGCGCGGGAAATTTCTCTTCCTTTGATCGGGAAATTCTCAAACGCCCGTGCATAATGACGAAGTTTGTGAACATTAAGCGTATCTAAAAATTCTTTAGTGGGAATCTCAGTTGTAGATACAGATTCAAACTCTTCTTTTTTTTCAGGTTCACTTCCACCTAATTCTTGAATAGCTTCTTTCCGCAATGCTGCTAGTCTAGATTCTGTTGACTCTGGTAATGTAGTTTTATGCGAACCTTTAGGTCTTCCTCTACGACCTGATACTCTGATTGGTGTTTCTTTAAATAATTCTTCATCGTGTTTATCAACTTCATCTATAAGAGTTACAGATGTTACATCACTTTCTGATTCTTCAACTACATTTTCAGACAGATCTTTTAATTCTTCAGACTTAATTTTTTCTTCTTTTTGTTTTCTTTCAGGTAGGATAGAAGAGTAGTAAATAAATTCATCAATCTGATTATCGGGTCTTGGTATTACGTGAGCAGAAATTAATTGACCAACACGTTGAGCTGCTGCAGCACCGGCATCAACAGCAGATTTTACAGCTGCAACCTCGCCGATAATTTTCACGGTAACCAATGCCGCTGTGATTTTTTCTTTGCTTACTAATTTAACATTAGCAGCTTTAACC
>CAYXKL010000167.1:0-4127 GCA_964464825.1 uncultured Melioribacter sp.
CTTGATAAAGTTGACAATTTAGGGATGGAAAACTATCTAAACAGTATAATTACGAATACAATAAAATCAATGTCTGAGTTTTTTAATATTGGAGAACTACAAAAGAATAAAATTCCGTTAACCGCAGTTGAATTATTTTTAGAAGAGAAAAAATTAAATAAACATTTGCATAAATTGGAATCTATTTATGGTGACGATAAAAATCAAAAAGTAAACGTTACTGATCTGCAGAAAGCATTTGACGGTATTATGATCGAGAAATCTGAAGTATTAACTGATTTAGTTACTGAAACAGAAGAGTTTAAAGAACCAATAGAGCCGATTGAATCCCCCGAACCAGAGTCTGGTGAAGAACCGGTAACCTTGGCTGATGAATTAGCAATTGAAGATACTGATGAACTAATATCTTATGTAGAAAGTTATAAAGAAGGTGATAAATTATTATCCGGCAAACTTAGAATTAAAATTGATAAGGAAAATGAAATTGAACCGATTGAAGAAGAGGTTTATGAGGAAACTAATTTAGTTAAAGAAGTTGAAAATGAAATTTTAGATAAAAGTAGTAATAGCTTTTACAATGAGGAAACAGAAGAAGATTTACAAAATGAGGATGAGTCACTTGAAGATGAAAGTGAAATATTAAACAAGGACATTATTTCTGATATAGATAATCAAACAAAAACGGAAGAAAGCATTGATAATTTGCACAATGAAGAAGAAAAGTTAGATGAAAGGGAAATAGATGATGAAGAAAATGAGAGTATGCTCGATGTAATTTTAAAATCCAACCAAGAAGATGATCAAAAAGATATAGTTGAAGAGAACTATCAAATTAAATTATCTGAAGAAAAAATTGAAGACGATGAGCAAGAAGAGAATATTTTAGAAAAGGATGAGAGTGTTAAAGTGGAATTAACGGATCTTCTTGAACATAAAGATATGACAAAAATAATCGAAGTAATTTTTGATTATGACATTGAGGAATTTGCTAATGTGATTGATGAAATATCAAACTGTAAATTTATAGATGATGCACATGTAGTGTTAAATCAAACATTCAGAAATCATAATATTAGCCGCAACTCTAAAGAGGCAACTGCATTTAGAGAAATCATTTCAGAATATTTTAAACGAAAATAAAAATGTTTATAGACTATGTAGAAATTTCAATCAAAGCTGGTAAAGGTGGAGATGGAGCTGTTGCTTTCAGAAGGGAAAAGTATGTTCCCAAAGGAGGTCCAGCTGGCGGCGATGGCGGTAATGGCGGTAATATAATTTTTGTTGCTGATAGAAATCTAAATACATTGTTGGATTTGAGATATAAAAGAATTTATAAAGCAGATGATGGAGATAAGGGCGGATCGTCCTTAAAAGACGGAAAGAACGGCAGTGATATCATTATTAAAGTACCATTAGGAACAATTATAAAAGAGATTGGAACAGAAAAAATACTTGCTGATTTAGAAACAGAAGGGAAAGAATTCATTGCTGCAAAGGGAGGCAAAGGAGGAAAAGGAAACAGCAAGTTTGCAACACCAACAAATCAAACTCCACGTTTTGCTGAAAATGGAAAACCGGGTGAAGAAAAAGAAATTGCTTTAGAACTCAAACTTATTGCAGATGTTGGTTTGGTAGGATTTCCCAATGCCGGAAAATCAACTTTAATATCTACAATTTCAGAAGCGAAACCTAAAATAGCCGATTACCCATTTACAACTTTATTGCCTAATCTCGGGATTGTCCGTTACAAAGATTATAAAAGTATTATCGTTGCAGATATTCCTGGAATTATCGAAGGTGCACATCTCGGTAAAGGACTCGGTTTAACTTTTTTGCGTCATATCGAAAGAACAAAGATTTTATTAATTATGATTGACATTACCTCAGAAGATCCGGCTAAAGATTACAAGACGCTTATAAATGAATTGAATCAATATTCCAAAATTTTAAGTAAGAAGAAAAAAATTCTTGCATTTTCAAAAGCTGATCTTGTTGATAAAAGTACAATAGATAAATTCAAAAAGAAAAAATTTGCCGGTCATTCAGGACCGATAGAAGTGTTTTCATCTGCAACCAGATATGGAATCCAGCAATTATTAGACACATTATGGAATCAACTTCAAGATTAACTCCCGGCAAATATATAATCCGAATTTTTTTGTTATTGATAATTGTTATTGTTTCAGCAATGATAGGATTAGTATCCGGTTCCGTTAATATTCCGTTAAATGAATTATTACAATCAATAATTTCACCTGATACAAACACAACTACTTCACAAATAATTTTTGATATTCGTTTACCGCGTGTTCTTTATGCAATAGCTGTTGGAGGTGGACTCTCAATAGCGGGTGCTGTATTTCAAGCAATACTTATGAACCCACTTGCCGAACCATATATTCTGGGAATTTCTAGCGGAGGTACTTTCGGTGCAATTTTATCTTTTATTTTAGGTGTGTCTTTTTTCGGCACTCAGTTATTAGCTTTTGCCGGATCTATAAGTGTAATGCTTATAGTTTTTTTTCTTGGTAAAAGGTTTGGTGAATTGGAACCCAATGTATTATTGCTATCCGGTGTAATGGTGGGTGCTTTTTTTTCAGCCGCAATATTACTGATGATAAGTTTATTAAATGATTCCCTTAGGACTGCAATTTTTTGGATTGTGGGTAATTTAGCTCTGGCAGAAAAAGGGAATATATGGTATGTACTTCCAATTACAATTATCATTTCAATTGTTTTGATTCTTCTCTCAAACAAATTTAATATAATGAGTATGGGCTCAGATTATGCTAAACAGCTTGGTGTAAACACGAACAGATTAAAAATTATTACTTATATTTTAAGTAGTATTATGATTGGTACAATTGTTTCTGTTAGCGGAATTATCGGATTTGTCGGTTTACTTGTTCCGCATGTTTGCAGAATGATTTTTGGATCTGACAATAGAATAGTTTTCCCGGCATCATTTATAGTTGGAGCGGCATACTTAACATTGGCAGATACTTTAGCACGTACATTAATTTCTCCAGCCGAACTTCCGGTTGGCTCTATTACAGCCCTTATTGGCGCACCAATATTTATTCTTTTGCTTAGAAAACGGTTTAAATTATTTTTATAAAGGTGGATAATGAAACTTAAAAAAATGAAAATATTTTTAAGCGGCTTAGTAATATTTGCTGCTTGTTCTACCGGTATTAATTTATTTACCGATAATGATGAGCTTGCATTAGGTAAACAATTTGATGAAGAGATAAGAAAAAATCCGAAGGAATATCCGATCCACAATGATCCGCAGCTAAAAGAGTATATCGATAGAAAAATATTTAAGGAAATTGTTAATTCGCCCGAAGTGAAAAAAGCAACTGTCTATAATTATCAAATTGAAATTATTAAAAACGATACAACTCTAAACGCATTTGCAGTTCCGGGCGGTTACGTTTACATCTATACCGGATTATTAAAATATTTAGATTCGGAGGCAGCTCTCGCCGGTGTAATCGGTCATGAGATTGCTCACGTGGAAAGAAGACATGCAACACAAAGAATTACATCTGCATACGGATTATCACTATTAATGAATATAGCACTCGGAAATAATCCATCACAAATTGCAGAGATTGTTGCAAATTTATTTTCAGGTTTAACCTTGCTTGCTAACAGCCGTGCAAATGAAGATGAAAGCGATGAGTACTCAATAAAATATCTGCAAAGTGCACGTTTCTATCCCGGTAGTGTAAAATTTTTCTTTGAAAAATTAAGGGATGATGGTAAAGTTTCTAGCGGTGGTGGAGGTATTGCTACATTTCTTTCTACTCATCCAGATCCGATTGCACGTATTAATACTGCAGAGCAGCGTTTAAAATCCCTTGGATTGGATGTTAAAACTTATAAGGACAGCGGTTCTGGATTTTTTAAAGAAGATTACCAAAAGAATATTAAAAGCAGACTTAAATAAGCATTTTCGAGCTATTTTCAATTACTCAGCTTGATGTTTGGGGTATCAGTCTTTATATTTGATGCCCGGTTTTTAAGATTTTTAATAAAAATCAGGTTATTATTTAATTAGAGGCGAGGTAGCTCAGTAGGTTAGAGCAGTGGAATCATAATCCACGTGTCGGGGGTTCGAA
>CAYXKL010000168.1:0-4116 GCA_964464825.1 uncultured Melioribacter sp.
ACTGCAGTGGAAAATAATTCAGCAAGTATTATAGTTATTCACAATCACCCAAGCGGTAATACTGAACCAAGCAATGAAGATATATCATTCACAAAAAAACTTGTAGAAGCCGGTAAAATGATGGAAATTCCATTATTTGACCATATTATTGTAGCCGGTGACACTTATACAAGTTTTATTGAAAGAAGATTAATTTAGTATTATTTATGGAGGTATATAGTTTTTACTATTCATTTAGATAAAAAAATCTTTATATTTCGATTAAATAAGAATAATTACCAAAATCAAAGGAGGTCGAATATGCCTAAAATGAAGAAATTTTTGACCGCTGGGCTTACAGTTTTACTATTCGTTGGTATGCTCGGAGTAACCGGTTGCAGTGGTGTTTCTGAAGAACAAATGGCTGAATTAGAAGCACTTCGTTCTGAAGTTTTAGCATTAGAAAAGGAAGTTAACTCGCTTAAGAGTGAAAAAGCTGCTCTTGAAAGAGAAATTGCTGAAAAAAATGCTAAGCTGGATGAATGCGCTAAAGCAAAAGCAGATACTAAGAAAAATCTAGAAAAAATTGGAATGTAATTTTAAAGTTTAATTTTATAAGGAGGTCATAAATGAAAGTTTACAAATTATTGTTAGCATTGACTGCATTTGTACTCCTCTCTACTAATGCTTTTGCGCAACAGCAAGAAATGACGGAAGAGGAGTGGCAAGCAGAAATTAATCGTCTTACTGAAAGAAAAGTTGCTCTTACATCAGAATTAAATTCACTTAGAAATCAAGTGGCTGAATTACAATCTACCAGAGATGGAATGAAGACTTATAACGATTGCATTAATGAATTATATGCAATGGTTGGAGCTACTAAAACTGATGTTGATAATTTCAGAAATCAATTAGATGCATTAACTAAAAAAATTGATGGAAGAGAAGCTCCAAAAGCTGATCGGCAAGCAGAACTTGATGCTATGAAGAAAAATAAGATTTCTGCTTTACCGGAATTCTTTGATAAAGTTCATAACCAATTGCAAAGAAAATTAGATGCATGGGAAGAAGCACCAAAAGAAATTATGTACACTGTAGTAAAGGGTGACCATCTTTGGGGCATTGCTAAAAAGAAAGAACATTACGAAAATCCTTTTGCATGGCCAATAATTTATAAAGCCAACAGAGATCAAATTAAAAATCCAGATCTTATTTATCCAAAACAGATATTCAAGATTCCAAATTTAACCGAAGAAGAAAAATCGAAATACGATAAAATAAGAAGAAATTATAAACCCGCTCCTCCTACACAAACTCAAACAGATAGATAATTCCTAATCATAATTTAATTTAAAAGCCCTTTTCATTATTTTGAAGAGGGCTTTTTAATTTTATGGAGGTTTTACGCAAATAGAAAAAATTCTAAAACTTGATAATGTTGATTTAATGCTTCTGCTCGGCTATAACGATGCTAATCTTCAACCAATTGAAAATAGATTTAATACAATTGTTACTGTCCGTGGTGATAATTTAATTCTTAAAGGTACTCTAGAAGAGGTTGAATTAGTTGAAAAAATCTTCAAAGAAATGATCTTTGTTTTAAACACTACCGGAAGGTTGCATACAAAAGATATTGAGACTATAATCGATCTCACTGTTCAAGGTAAAGAGATTGTAAGCGATAATGACTATGAAAATATTGTTTTATACTCTAAAAAAGATGTAATAAAAGCTAAAACTCCAAATCAAACCATTTATTTAAAAATTGTTAAAGAAAACGACATTTGTTTTGCTATAGGTCCGGCTGGCACCGGAAAAACTTTTTTAGCTGTTGCAGTAGCTGTAGCAGCACTAAAAAAAGGAATAGTTAAAAAAATAATTTTAGCAAGACCGGCTGTAGAAGCTGGTGAAAGTTTGGGTTTCCTTCCGGGTGATTTTCGGGAGAAAATAGATCCCTATTTAAGACCACTCTATGATGCATTAGAAGATATGCTTCCTTTCGAACAGTTGAAAAATTATATAGAAAAAAGTGTTATTGAAATTGTTCCACTTGCTTTTATGAGAGGGAGAACATTGAATAATGCATATGTTATTCTTGATGAAGCACAGAATGCTACTCTTATGCAAATGAAGATGTTTTTGACACGTTTGGGTCCTAATTCAAAAGCAATTATTACCGGAGATATTACTCAGATAGATCTTCCTTCTTATTCTCAAAGTGGATTAGTTCAAGTGAAAGAGATACTTAAAAATGTTGATGGTGTAGGATTTGTATTTTTTGATAAGGGTGATGTTGTGCGTCATAAATTAGTTAAAGATATAATAGATGCATACGAAAAACATTATGAGAATAATAATAAATAAAATTCTACTCTAATTTTTTTGATTCTTCCCAAAAATGATCCATCTCTTTAAGTGAGCTTTCAGAAAGACTCTTTCCATTATCTTTTATTTTCTTTTCCACATATTGAAAACGAGTGATGAATTTTTCATTTGTTCTTCTTAATGCATTTTCCGGATTAATACCTAAAAAACGCGCGTAGTTTGTCATCGCAAAAAAAACATCACCAAGTTCTTTTTCAAGTTTATCCTGATTACCATTAATTTCCATCTGATGCATCTCTTCTATTTCTTCAATCACTTTTTTCCAAACATCTTCTTTTTTATCCCAATCAAATCCAACCTTAGATGCTTTTTCTTGCAGTCTGAATGCCCTTGCTAAACTCGGTAGGTTTTTCGGAACACCCTCAAGAACTGAATTTCTACCTTCTGCTAATTTAATTTCTTCCCAATTTTTTAAGATTTCTTTTGTACCATTAACTTTAACATCTCCAAAAACATGTGGGTGTCTTCTTATCAATTTTTCTTTAATAGAATCAATTACATCGTTTATATTAAAATTATTCTCTTCAGCAGCTATTACCGAGTGGAAAAGGATATGAAGCAGCAGATCGCCCAGCTCAGATTTCATTTCATTGTAGTCTTTTTCATCAATAGCTTCAATCAATTCGTGTGTTTCTTCAAGCGTAGCCGCTTTAATTGAATCATGGGTCTGTTCCTTATCCCACGGACATTCTTTTCTTAATCTTAGCATTACTTCATATAGTTCTTGAAATTTCTGACCAGTCATTTTGTACCTATTTTTAGGGCAAAGATAAAGAGTTTGGTAAATGATTCCAAAGATTGTTAATAGTGAAATTTGATATATTTGCATATAAAATTTGGGTATAAAAATGATAGAAGAAAAATTCAAAGAAATTATCGGAACTGAATTACCGGCTGCACCAAAACCACTTGCAGCTTATGTACCGGCAAAGAAAATTGATAATTATGTTTACACTTCCGGGCAGCTTCCATTTAAAGAAGGAAAACTTTTAGCTGAAGGGAAAGTGGGTGCCGATGTTACAGAAATTCAAGGAATTGAGTGTGCTAAAATGAGTGCTATTAATTGTTTGAGCGCTGTAAAATCTGTGATTGATAATCTTGATAATGTTGATCAAGTAATTAAACTAACTGTATTTGTAAATTCAGCAGCCGGTTATCATATGCAGCCGAAAATTGCTAACGGTGCATCAGAGTTTATTGTAAATTTATTCGGGGATGCCGGAAAACATGCAAGAAGTGCTGTTGGCGTTAGCGATTTACCGATGAATGCTCCGGTTGAAATTGAAATGATTGTTAAAGTTAAGTAATTAAGATTGCAAAATGACTTGATATTAAACAATACGCAGTTTAATATTGCATAAGAGCTATAAAGAAACAAAATTATAATTAGGAATGTTTAACCTGAAAAAAAAATGGATATGTGATGAAAAATTTTTTCTTTTTACTTTTTCTGATTACAGCAATCTCTATTAATGCTCAATATAAAGACCAACCTACAGAATTAGATGTAAAAGGGGGAATTGTTAATGATTACTCATCATCGTTATTCGGTTTTTTTAATCTCAACAATTTTAAGATGAGCCATACTTTAGATCTCTCTTATCAAACATCGGGATTTGGCAATATTGCTCTAACAACTTATACCAACAGTATGATATATAAATTTAGTGATCAACTCAATATACAAGCTGATTTAAGTTTAGTTAATTCACCCTATAATTCTTTCGATAAAAATTTCGCACAGAATATAAA
>CAYXKL010000169.1:0-4113 GCA_964464825.1 uncultured Melioribacter sp.
ACAATACACACATTAGCGCCGGCGGCTAAAGAATTATCCTCATCTTTCTTAAAGGCATGGGCTGTTACTACCATAATTGGTATCTTTTTATACTTATCCATCTCTCTTAATTCTTTGATTATCTGAATACCATCCTTTTCGGAATGGAGTGATAAATCGATTATAAATAAATCATAATCAGTTTTATTTATTGCAGCTGAAAATTCTTTATCGTTGCTGCATATTGTAATACTGTAATCTTTTGCGAGAAGCAGAGAATAAATTCGTTGGTTTAATTCATCATCTTCTACAACTAAAATTTTCTTTTTCATAAAATCACTTATAAATTGTTTATGGTTTATTAATCATGCCTAAATATTATTTTATTAAAGATTTATTACATTTTTACAAAATATAGTTTAATAATTTATTGTACTTATATTTTTTTTATTTATATATTATCAAAAACATAACTATATGTTATATTCAGCTTTAACTAAAAAAGTTCTTTGCGGCTGCCTATATCTATCAGGCGGTCTGTTTGAAGGATGATAATAAACTTGATCTAACAAATTATTAATTGTTAAGTTTAATCTTAAATTTTCGAAACCTATGTAATTAATTGATGCATTGACTACAAAAGCATCATCAATGAAATCATTACCTATGTTACTAATCAATTTGGGATTTTTTCTTTCACCAACGTATGAGCATCGCATTGATAAACCTATTTCTTTTATCGGGTGATATATAAATCCGGCATTAACAACATTCTTAGCAATTTCAGGAACAACTCGCTCTTCATTATCCACAGAGGCGTTGTATGTGTAATTTAGAAATGAGCTGATATTTTTATTGCTGTAGTTCAGATTGAATTCTAATCCTAAAGTTTCTATATCACCACTATTTGTAGATCGTGAAGCAATATCATTAGTTTCTAAAATGATTATATCATATAATTTATTTTTGTAAAATGATAGATCGCATGTAATTGATTCATTGATAGAATAGATACCGGATATTTCAAATGATCTCATTTCTTCCGGTTTTAGATTTGAATTACCCGAACCAAATGTATAATCCCAGGGTTTCGGTGCTCTAAATGCTTCCGAATAGAGAAATTTAACTGTTAATTTATTTTCATTATAAACTAATCCGAATTGTGGAGTAACAATATTGTTATAAATACTACTGTGGTCCCATCGTGCACCGGCAAAAAAGTTAAAAAAATCATTTAATGTGTATTGAGTTTGCAGATACACACTTAAAAGTGTGTTATTATCCATAATTGGTGCTGGTGGTGTAGGCGGTTTTTCATTTGGAGAATTACTGTATGTTATAGAAAAATCATCTGCGAGTGATTCATATTCAAATAAAATTCCACCAACTAACTTCAAATCCTGAAATGGTGAATAAGATAACATACTTTCAATACCGCCAAGACTGTTTGGTCGATAATATCCTACTTGTGAGGTATCATTGATTTGCGATATGGTGTTATCGAGAATTGTAGCATTTCTAAAATAAATTGTTGATAAGAGATCAAGGGTTTCAGTAAAACTGAGATAATGTTTTAAGTAACTATTGAAGAAACTAATATTCCATAATGTATTTTTATCAAGAAATTTTGTTCCAACAGACTTAAAATTAGTAGTGCGCGATGATTGTTTATTCTGGAATATTAATCCGAATTTTAAATTCTTATATTCTGTTTTCATTTCAAAGGTAAAATCATCTTCAAAATTTTCCATATTCTCAGACCAATTAAAATCTCCCTCTGCTCCAGCTAAATTTGCTTTTTCAGAACTTTTAACCATACCGGCTAATCGTAAGCCAAATTCATTTTCTTCATCATAATAACCATAAGAAATATTTCCATTGTAGGTATTAAAAGATCCATACAATCCAGATATACTTAAACCTTTATTTTTTTCAGGATCTTTTGTAATGATATTAATTATCCCTGAAATTGCATTTGTACCATACAAAGCAGAAGCTGGCCCGTAAAGTACTTCTATTTGTTGAACATTATCTAAATTGAATTGACCACCTCCATAAAATCCACCAGAATTCAATTCGTTTATTTGGATACCATCAACAAGCAGAAGAATTAAATTATTTTGACTTGGAATTCCGCGCTGGAAAACATAACTGTTAAAACCTAGAATATTTCTGAATTGAAAGCCAGGCAAATTTGATAATGCATCTTCTAATGTTAAGAAACCATTTTCTTTGATGGATTCTGCTGTAATTACTCTAACAGTAGCCGGAACTTCATTTATTTTGATAAATGTTTTTGTTGCTGATATGACTTTTATTTTAGTTAAATCTTCAAGATCTAAACTTAATAATTTTTGAAGCTCATTTTCTTGTGAATATGAATTAATAGTAATAAAGACGAGGGTAATTATGTGTAGAAAAATCCTTTGAAATAATTTTGCACTAAGCATAATCTATATCAGGACAAATAACACAAAATTTGTTTTAATTGATATTCTATAAAATTGCTGTTCTTTAAATTTAATATCATAAATTTGTATGTAATATAGATAAGTAAATTTGAATGTTCAATCATTATCTGTAATAGGTTGATAATGGTAATTTATGCGGATTTTATTGAGATATTCTTTAGATATAATGATACTGATTCAAATAAGAAAAAAATCAGATTGTAAACTTTGGTGGAGGTGCGGGGAGTCGAACCCCGGTCCGAAATTACCTTTCGATGAACGTCTACACACATAGTCTGTCTTTTAATTTCATCCTAATAACATCGGCAGACAAATTTTAATAGGACTAACCCGTAAACAAATTCGCTTCATCTACACGGATGCTCGATTCAGCTATCGCATCTTAGTCGGCGCTCTTTGAATCCCAATGCGAGAAGACGCAAAGAACGGCTGCTATTATTAAGCAGCTAAAGCGTAATTATATTCGCCGTTTATTTTTTTTACCGTCGTTTTACGTGTCTACGGAGAACACGGTGCGCAGTTCAAAGAACTAATAATCCCGTCGAAGCCAATTTCACCCCCGTAAAGAGTGAAGAGCGCAGAATGCTGAGTGAAAAATTATAATCACTCACAATTCCAAATCATTTCTGCCAAACAATATCTTCACAATTATTCGAGAAGTTTTCAAAACGGGCAAGAACAAATAAAAGATCCGAAAGACGGTTCAAATATACAATAATGTGAGGACCGATATCAACAATTTTAGAAAGAGATACAATTTCTCTTTCAGCTCTTCGGCATACAGTCCGTGCTAAATGTAAATAACTTGCACCTTTTGATCCGCCCGGTAATATAAAGTTTTTTAATTCAGCAAGTTGTGAATCATATTTATCGATGAGCGATTCCAATCTTAAAAAAAATTTTTCATCTATCCGTGGAATAATAAAACCATGTCTCCCTTTATCCAAAGGAGTTGCAAGATCACTGCCTAAAGTAAATAGATCATTTTGAATAGATTTAATTACTGATTTTAATTCTTCGTTTTTTATTTCCGTTACTGCAATACCCAAAACAGAGTTTAATTCATCCGATGCTCCATATGCTTTTATACGAAGATCATCTTTGTGAACACGTTCTCCGCCAAAAAGTGATGTCTCACCTTTATCACCAGTTTTAGTATAAATTTTCATTATGATTTAAGGAATTCTTGATAGTTAATTGGAAAAGTATTTGTTCCGATTGTTACACTTAAATTTTCACCCTTAAGAATAAATTTCTTCTTTACAACAGCCAAGCCGATTTGTAAAGTTGATTCATCAATTTTAATTAAACTGGTAATTTCTCCAGCTTCATCATTTGCATCATTATAAATTAATGTTGGTAGTTCTAATGGTAAATCGGATTTGAGTTCAATTTTTAACATTTTATTCTGAACTTTATTATAAGTATCTAACCTTGCAATAACTTCTTGACCTATATAGCAACCTTTTTTAAAATTAACTTCATTCAATAAATTTATATCGTATGGATTGAAATTATCGTTTATTTCATTAGGGAATGCTGGGATTCCATTTTCTATTCTAAATCTTTCAAATGCCTTTTCACCAACTAATCCTAAATCAAAAACTGATTTATTTTGATCTAAATATTCAAGGAATTGTGATGAGTATTCACTGCCTAATAA
>CAYXKL010000170.1:0-4053 GCA_964464825.1 uncultured Melioribacter sp.
AAAAAAAAGGACTTGGAGTTGTTGCACTAGGAAGTAAAATGATTGATGCACCGGTAGTTAAAAGAGCAAAACATATTATTGAGTTAGCTATACAGAATGGTTTAGTAGATGGGAATTGGTTTCAATTAAAAAAATAATCATTGTTTAATTGTTCTATTGTCAAATTGTTAATAAACAGATATGGAAAAAGATAAAAAATATCTTAGACTAAACGATATCGAATCATATAAAACTGCTTTTAAGCTTGGAAATTACGTTTGGGAAATTGTGATTAAGTGGAACCATCTTGAACGAGACACGGTAGGAAAACAGTTCGCCAGAGCTGTTGATTCTGTTTCAGCTAATCTTTCAGAAGGATTTGGGAGGCATTATAAAAAAGACAAAATATTATTCTACCGAATTGCCCGAGGATCTGTTTATGAATCTTTAGACTGGAATGAAAAATCGAAAGTTAGAAATCTTATAACAAAAGAAGAATACAACTATATTTTCACTGAACTTAAAAAACTTCCAAAACAAATTAATGAACTAATTAAATATACAAACTCAAAGCTGTCATTATAACAATAAAACAATTAACAATTGAACCATATAACATTATGAACTTTATCAAAAACAAAGCTGGTAGATTAGTCCCATCTATTGTAAACGGACAAAAACAAATTCCATTCAAAGGTGTTGGTAAATATAAACCAGATGGAAAAATTTCTAGTCCACCTATTAGTTCTTGTGCAGATTATCCTGACGATGGAAATAAAATTGTAAAAAATCTTAAAGAGGCATTGAAAAAAGCTGGATTGAAAGATGAAATGACAATCTCTACACATCATCATCTAAGAAACGGTGATGTTATTGCCAATCAGATATTTGATGCGGCTCATTCGCTTGGCGTTAAAAATCTCCGTTGGTTTCCTTCAGCATCATTTCCATGTCATTCTCATTTATTAAGATATTTACAAGATGGTACAATTCATCATATCGAAGGAAGTATGAATGGACCGCTTGGTAAATTTACAAGTGAAGGAAAGATGAAAGGTATTGGAGTTCTTCGATCACATGGCGGAAGATATCAAGCCATACAAGATGGTGAGGTACATATTGATATTGCAGTGATTGCCGCACCAACAGCAGATCCATTTGGAAATGCTAATGGAGTTCAAGGTAAATCAGCTTGCGGTGGTTTAGGATTTGCACTTGCTGATTCTGAATATGCCGACAAAGTAATTGTTGTTACTGATAATCTTGTTCCCTTCCCTTGTGTGCCTTGGCAAATACAAGGTAACAATGTTGATTATGTTGTTGAAGTTGATTCACTCGGTGATCCAACAAAAATCGTTAGCGGCACTACTGAGATGACTAAAAGCCCGGATAGATTACTGATTGCAGAATACATCGCAAAATTTATGGATGCTACCGGAATTGTAAAAGATGGATTTTCATATCAAGCTGGTGCCGGCGGAATTAATCTTGCTGTGATTTTATATCTGAAAGAAATTATGAAACGAAAAGGTGTGAAAGCAAGATTTGTCCGCGGTGGTTCAACAAAATATTTAGTTGAATTGCTTGAGGAAGAATTGACTGATTACATCCTCGATGGACAAACATTCGATCTTGATGCAGTAATTTCGATGCGCGATAATCTTAAACATGTTATGACTTCTCCATTCACAAGCTACAATTATCACGGAAAAGGAAATTTTGCATCAATAGTTGATGCTGCAATTTTAGGTGCTACTGAAGTGGATGTCAACTTCAATGCTAATGTTGTAACACATTCGGATGGTTATTTGCTTCATGGTATAGGCGGATGGCAAAATTGTCTTTTCTCAAAATGTACTATACTTGCTATCCCATCATTCCGTGATCGCATTCCGGTAATTCTTGATGAAGTTACAACACTCTGCGGTCCTGGTGAATTGATTGATGTGATAGTTACTGAAAGAGGAATTGCAATCAATCCAAAAAGAAAAGATTTGATTGAATCAACAAAAAATTCCAGATTACCGATTCGTTCGATAAAAGAAATTCAAAAAGAAGTTTATGAAATTTGCGGGGGTGCTCCAGCAAAACCAAATATTGATAAAAATAAAGTTGTTGCTGTTGTAAAATGGGTTGATGGAACTTTACTGGATTCTATTTATAAAGTAAAATAGTTCAAAATTTGAAATAGATATACTCAATAATTCCCTTTTTTGAGTCTTGAAAATCCAGCACCGAAAGTCCCAAAATAAATATCTTCATCTAAATCAATTGTAGCAGAGATGATATGATTAGATGCAATTTTAGAATTCTGAGTCAAATATAATATTGGATTATTGTAATCAAGAAAACGTGCAGCACCATTCTTCGTACAAACCCACATATATCCTAATCTGTCCTTACTTACACTTTCAATTCTTGTAATTGAAACTCCGGAGATTTGAATATTATGCCATGAGTTACCATCATACATTGATAAGCCGCCAAGTTCTCCGGCTTGGTAATTTTCGATATGAGCAGCCCAGATTCTTCCGTCATTATCCACTTCTATTGATTTAATAGAATTACCAAGATTAGCACCAAGATTCATGTTGCCCATATTCCATGTAGTCCAATTAGTACCATCAAATTTTGATAAACCAAAAGAGCTTGTACCAACCCATAAATTATTATTTTCATCTGATGTTATACTAATTACAAAATTTCCACTTATTCCGGAATTCGATGTATTATAAGATCTCCAGTTTGTGCCGTCAAACTTAATCAATCCCTTTTCAGTACCCACCCACAGATTACCCGAACGATCAACATGCAATGCAAAAACACTTTTACTTGGAAGTAATGAAGAATAATCGATAAATCCGTTATTATAGAAAAGCATTAAGCCAGAACCAATGCCAACCCATAATCTATTGCTATTATCAACTACTATAGTATTTATAGAACCGGCGAGTAGGCTTGAATTATCCGATGTAAATGTTTGCCATGTATTTCCATTAAATCTTACTAATCCTTTGTCTTTAGTAGCCACCCACTTAATATTATTTTGGTCATAAACAACTTGTGTTATGTAATTACTTAATAAAGGAGAATTATCTTTATTATATGTAACCCATTTACTTGTGTCATCTAAAACAGCATTTAGTTTTGTTGTTACTCCTCCTTTAATTAATACATTTGAAACATAATCTCTATGAACTGGATAACTAAAACGGACATTATAAGTACCGGGTCGCAAAAAAGTAAAGGTATAAGGTGTTGTTTGAGTAGTTACTGAATCATTAATAAATATTTCAGAACCTTGGGGCGTTGATGTACATTCAAGTTTCCCGAAGTGACCTGGATTTTGATAGTAATCAACATAATCATTAGTGGTATTTCCATTTATAACAGTTAAGTAAAAAGTAGTATCCTTAAAATATTCTAGTTTGAGTGTTATTTTATGACTACCGGTAGATAACCATGTCAATGAATCCGGTGTAACCAAACCCATATTTTTATCATTAAGAAATATTCTTGCACCGGTTGGATTACTCCTTAAAAATATTTTCCCATTTTCAAAATATTCTATTTCTGTTATGCCGGTATATACTTCTTTATCACAGCTGTTAAAATATATTAGCGAAAAAATCGATATTATAACAAGAAATATTTTTTTCATTTTAAATCCATAATTCTTAATTAACATCTTGCAATCCTGGTTCATAACCAAATGATCTAATGTATTCATGAGTAAATCTCATAACGTGATATGTACGCATATAGACACCGAACAATCCGTAACCATTTGTAATATTTGAAAAATCTGTTTCATCAAGTTTTACAGAATAAATATCCCGGTCCCGTGCAGTAGCATTATAATAAAAACTTAATTCTTCATTCAAAGAAAGTACTTCAGCAATACAGCTAAGAATTTCATAATTACTTTTATTAGGATCACCTTTAGAAATTAATTCCATAGCTTTATTAACAGTTGACATTTCAAGTATATAAGAATCGTTAGAAAGCGGTTTTGGATAATTTGGAACTAATTCATCTCCATACTCAACATAATTGATAGGAAGTGTAAGAACA
>CAYXKL010000171.1:0-4051 GCA_964464825.1 uncultured Melioribacter sp.
ACTGCAGTCTTAAAAATTTCTCGGGGATGGACAACACTTGCATTCAAATGTCCAACTGTAATAAGATCATATTTAATAATTTTATTAGCAGAGCTTAGACAAACAACTAAAAATTTTTCTTTAACCTCATCTCTTAAAATCGGGATGAAGATTTCTGCTACATCTGAAGGTGATGTAATTTTTTTATTATACTTCCACTTTTTTTGAGAATCTACTCTACGGCTTAATTCAAAAGCAGCTACTAGTGTTGCTGCTTTATCTTTTCCAATTCCTTTAGATTTTTTTATAGCTTCAACAGATTGTGAACTAAGAACATTCAAATCACCATAATGATTAATTAACTTTTGTGCAACTTCTATAACACTTTGACCCTTTACACCAGTGCGAAGAAGTATGGCAATTAATTCTGCATTAGATAAACTTTGAGGACCTCTTAATAATAATTTTTCGCGAGGTCTATCATCTAAAGGAAGTTCTTTTATTTTTGAAATAATTCCTCCGCTAGCTAATCTATTCCCATTCTATAGTTGAAGGAGGTTTTGAGCTTATATCATAAACAACACGGTTAATACCTCTTACAGATCTTATTATTTTATTTGATACCTTTTCTAAGAAATCGTAGTCAAATCTAAACCAGTCTGCAGTCATACCGTCGGTGGATGTTACAGCGCGCAAAGCTACAACATTCTCATAGGTTCTGGAATCGCCCATTACACCAACAGTTTGAATTGGTAACAATACAGCAAATGCTTGCCATATTTTATCATAAATTTTTTCTTCATGAAGTTCATTTAAATAAATATTATCAGCTTCACGTAAAATGTCTAAGCGTTCCTTTGTAACCTCACCTAGAACACGCACTGCTAATCCGGGTCCAGGGAATGGATGCCGCTTTATAAATATTTCAGGTAAACCAAGTTCTTTTCCTATAGCTCTCACTTCATCTTTAAATAATTCTCTGAATGGTTCGATCAACTTCAAGTTCATTTTTTCAGGTAAACCGCCGACATTATGATGCGTTTTTATGGTAGCAGAAGCGCCTTTTACTGAAACTGATTCAATAACATCCGGATATAGTGTCCCTTGTGCTAAAAAATTAGCGTCTGAATATTTTTTTGCCTCTTGTTCAAAAACTTCAATAAAAGTATTGCCAATTATTTTTCTCTTGATTTCCGGATCAATTACACCGCTCAAACGAGATAGAAAAATTTCAGAAGCATCTATGTGAATTATTTTAAGATGATAATTCTCTTTAAACATTTTAATAATATTTTCACTCTCATTTTTACGCATCAATCCGGTATCAACATGAATACAAATCAAATTATCATTAATAGCTTTGCTAATCAAAACTGCCGCAACTGATGAATCAACACCTCCGCTTAATGCACAAATTACTTTTTTACTTCCAACCAATTCTTTTATTTCATCAGTCTCTTGCTTAATAAAATTCAATGAATTCCAGTCTGGTTTACATTGGCAAATATTAAATAAAAAATTATTTAATATTTTCTTTCCTTGTTGTGTATGTACAACTTCAGGATGAAATTGCAATCCATAGATTTTTTTATTTTCATTCGAAAAAGAACACAATGGTGAATTTACAGTTTTGGAAGTTACTTCAAATCCTTCCGGAATTTTTGTTAAATAATCACCATGGCTCATCCATACCACAGAGTTATCAACTGATTGCAGCAATGAATCTTTTTTAGTTATTACTAAATCAGCTTTTCCATATTCTCTATCATTTGCTGGTTCAACTTTACCTCCGTGATGCTGTGCAATAAGCTGTAAGCCATAACAAATACCTAAAACCGGTATTCCCAAGTCAAAAATTTGTGAAGATACATTTGGTGCATCTTTATCATAAACACTCATTGGTCCACCCGACAAAATTATACCTTTAGGTTTCTCTTCAATAATTTTTTCAAGCGGATAACTATGTGGGTGAATTTCTGAATAGACTTGAGATTCTCTAATTCTTCGTGCAATTAATTGTGTGTATTGAGAACCAAAATCTAGTATTAATATTTTTTGTAAATGATGCATAGTTTCAGGAGGATTTAAAATATGAAGCAAAACTCGTTTGAGAGTTTCGCTATATTAAAATTTACTATAATATTATTGACCAAGCTGAGATTGGTAAGCTGTAGAATCTAGTAAAGAATTGACCTGATTGACATCAGTCAATTCAACTTTTACAATCCAACCTTCTCCGTAAGGATCAGTGTTTACTAGCTGTGGTTCATCGTTCAGTTTTTTATTTAATTCGATAATCTTACCATCTACCGGTGCATACATATCACTTACGGTTTTAACGGCTTCAATTGTACCGAATGATTCACCTTGCTTGATTTCTGCCAAATCGGGATTGATATCAACATAAACAATATCTCCCAATTCTCCTTGTGCAAAATCAGTAATTCCTATCGTACCAATGTTACCTTCAACTTTGATCCATTCATGGTCTTTAGTGTACTTTAAATTTGCTGGAATATTCATTATCCCCTCATAAGTTGATTAAAATGTTTATCTATAAAAGATGTGTCAAAAATACCTTCAATAAATTTTTCATTTTCAAGAACTCTTTTGTGGAATGGTATAGTTGTTTTAATACCTTCAACATTAAATTCATCGAATGCTCTTTTTGCTCTTGCTATTGCATGTTTCCTATCTGTCCCCCAAACAATCATCTTAGCTATTAAAGAATCGTAATATGGGGGAATAACATAATCGTTGTATATATGCGAGTCAATCCTTACACCAAAACCACCCGGAAAATGTAAATACTCAATTCTTCCCGGAGATGGTCTAAAATTATTTCCAGGATCTTCAGCATTAATTCGGAACTCAATTGCATGCCCTTTTGGTTCTTTAGGAAGATTTTCAATATTCTCACCGGCTGCAACTAAAATCTGCTGTTTTATTAAATCTAAATCCTGAACCATTTCTGTTACCGGATGTTCAACCTGAATTCGTGTATTCATTTCAATGAAATAAAAATTCAAATATTTATCGACAAGAAATTCAATTGTTCCGGCACCTTCATAATTAACAGATTTCACTCCGAGTAACGCAGCATCACCCATTTTATTTCTGATTTCAGGAGTGATTATAGCAGATGGTGCTTCTTCAATTAATTTTTGGTGTCTTCTTTGAATAGAACAATCTCGTTCGCCATAATGATATGCATTTCCAAATTGATCACCGATTACTTGAATTTCTATGTGTCGTGGATTTTCAATAAACTTTTCCAAATATAAATCAGCAACACCAAAAGCAGCTTGAGCTTCTGAACTTGCAGTCTGGAATAATTTTTCAATATCTTTTTCTTCCCAGACAATTCTCATTCCTTTACCGCCACCTCCAGCAGAAGCTTTAAGCATAATCGGATAACCAATATCGGATGCGATTTTTTTTGCTTCATCAACTGTATTAACAACACCATCACTACCGGGAACAACCGGAACACCAACTTTTTTCATCGTCTCTTTGGCAAATGCTTTATCACCCATACTGCGTATGGATTGCGGTGATGGTCCGATAAATTTTATATTAGATTCAGCACAAATTTCACTGAAATTTGCATTCTCGGCTAAGAATCCATAACCGGGATGAATTGCTTCTGCACCGGTTATAGCTGCAGCTGAAAGTATACTTGGAATCTTTAAATAACTCTCGGAGCTTTGTGAGGGTCCTATGCAAACAGCTTCATCGGCAAAGACAACGTGTAATGAATCACGATCTGTTTCAGAGTAAACAGCAACTGTCTGAATACCAAGTTCTTTACAAGTGCGGATAATTCTTAGTGCAATTTCCCCACGATTGGCTATTAGAATTTTTTTGAACAAAATAACCTCTCAGATTAAGGAATCACTAAGTTTCTATAAGGAATAAAGGTTGGTTGTATTCTACTGGTGAAGCATTTTCTACTAAAATTTTAACAATTTTACCGCTAACATCACTTTCAATTTCATTCATTAGTTTCATTGCTTCAACAATACATAATACAGTACCGGGTGAAACAACACTCCCTACTTGAATGTAAGGA
>CAYXKL010000172.1:0-4018 GCA_964464825.1 uncultured Melioribacter sp.
GTTCTAATCAGAGGTTCTACTTTTTCATATTCCGTTAATGCTATTCCCAAACCAAAAATTAAAGCAAAGAACATCCAGGCAAGTAAACCGCCACCACGGTAGTTGGGATCTAGATAAAAAACTATTTCTTGTAATGGATTTCGGGGAACTAAATCAATGATTATTTGAAGAATACTTTTTGATTCATGTGCAGATGTTATAATTCCGCTAACAGTTTGATTGTTAGAAATTGACTCCATTAATTGTGTACGATTTTCTTCGGTAATACCAACACCTGGACGGAATATATCGACAAGTACAATTCCAATAATTACTGAAATTGCAGTTATAAATACTGTAAATAGTAAAACTCTACCGCCAATTCTTCCTATTTTTTTTATATCTCTGAAATCTGCAACACCCAGAGCAATAGCGGTAAAAATCAATGGAACTATTATCATAAAAACCATTCGTAAAAAAATCTGTCCTACAGGTTGTGCAATATTACTTGCTGTCCATTTTACCCAATCACTTCCGCTGAAAAAAAAGTTTGCAGATAGTCCTAAAACTAATCCAACAAATAATCCAATAAATATTTTTGTGTGAAGCTGTAATTTTTTCATCGGATATTATTTCCCTGATTCATTAATTCTTGTTATCAAATTATGAAATAATTATCTAAAATTTCTGATTGAAAATTGATATAATATTAGTGGTATAAATTTCCCCTTTTATTCAATTTTATACTTAAATATCTTTTCACCAGAGATTAATTGGAATCCTAATGAAAGTAAAAATTTTTATCTTCCTACTTCTCTCAACAATTTATTTAAATGCTCAGGATGGCGGTGAAGTCTGTTCTTCAGGTAAAATCAGAAATGTAAAAAGATTCAACAAATTATTACAAACTGCATACCCCGGTGATAGCAAAATTGATGCACTCTATTATAAACTCGATCTTCGAATTACAACTAGCCCTAATTATCTTAGCGGAACAGCTTTTGTAAAGGTAAAAGCTCTTGAACAGCTAAATAATTTTTTTCTTGATCTATCTTCTGGTATGATTGTTAATTATGTAGTTCGTAATGGAGTTTATTTGACTTATGATTTGTTTCCGGGTTCAAACCATCTGAATATATATTTAGATAAAACCTTTAATACTGGCGAAGAACTAACCGTGGAAATTAATTATGAAGGTGTTCCTGGCAGCAATCCGGATAGTTTCGATGGTTTCGGATTTACAGATCAATTCCGTTCTAGTGGTGTACCAGTAATTTGGAGTTTAAGCCAGCCGTACGGTGCTCGCGAATGGTGGCCTTCAAAAGATACACCGGCTGATAAAGTTGATTCATCTGATGTTTGGCTAACAGTAGATCAGAATTTTGTTGCTGTCTCCAATGGAAAACTGATAGATACTATTACAAATAAAAATGGTACTACAACATACAAATGGAAAAACAGTCACCCGATTGCAAATTATTTAATCTCTATTGCTATAACTGATTATTCCATATACGAAAAATATTTTGAGTATGAACCAGGAAAATTTTTACCGATTGTTCATTATGTCTATCCCGAATATATAAATCAGGTAAAAACAAGTCTGGATAAAACAAATGATATGATGATGATCTTTTCGGAAATGTTTGGTGAATATCCATATATAAATGAAAAATATGCACATGCTCAGTTTGGCTGGGGCGGCGGTATGGAACACCAGACTGCAACTTCAATGGGATGGGGTGCATTGAATAGTGAAAGTACAATTGCACATGAACTTGCACATCAGTGGTTTGGCGATAAAATTACTTGCAAAACTTGGAATCATATCTGGTTAAATGAAGGATTTGCAACTTATTGCGATAAATTATACCATGAAGCGAAATACGGAACTGAAACATTTAAGGAACAAATGAATAATGTATTTGCTAATGCAATGGATGCAGTAGGTTCAATTTATGTTCGTGATATAACAAACGTAAGTACAATTTTTAATTACCAGCGTTCCTATGCTAAAGGTGCGGCTGTGCTGCATATGTTACGCAGAGTTGTGGGCGATGATAATTTTTTTGATTTAATGAAAGAGTACGCAAATGATTCAAGATACGCATATGGTGTAGCTGTAACTGAAGATTTTAAAAATGTTACCGAGCAAACCTCAGGACATGAACTTGATTATTTCTTTAGTGAATGGATCTATGGTGAAAATTACCCTTTATACAGACTCGGTTGGAATTCAACACCTATTGGTAATGGAAAACATGTTTTTAAATTGAGAATTAAACAAGATGTAAATACAAATCCACAGTTTTTTACAATGCCTATTAAAGTAAAATTATGGACTCTCTTTGGAGATACAATAGTTACATATTTTAACAACGAACAAGAACAAGTTTTTGAAACAGAGATGAACAGTGCAGTTACAAGTTTTGAATTCGATCCCGATAATTGGATACTAAAACAAGTTCTTTCAATAACTAAAGTTGATAATAATGATCTTATAACACCAACCTCTTTTGAACTTTATCAGAATTATCCAAATCCGTTTAATCCTAGTACAGTAATTAGTTACCAATTATCGGAAGCTGGATTTGTTACATTAAATGTATATGACATCCTTGGAAGAGAAATAGCAACTTTAGTAAATGAAGAAAAATTACCAGGAAATTACAGCGTAAAATTAAATGCAGATAATTACAATTTACCGAGCGGAGTATTTTTCTACACACTTAGTATTGTTAATCCCTCCAACCAAATTAGATCCCATCAAACAAAAAAGATGATTTTAATAAAATAATCGTTACTCCTATATAATTTTATGTGATTTATATTTAGATTTATAATAGGAATTACTATTTCAAAATTGTTTATAAAAAAACATTTTTCTATTACAGTTCATTCATTATTCAATAACTAATTAGGAGCTGATATGAATCTTGTTGAACGGGTAAAAAACATTCTCGTTAGTCCGACAAAAGAGTGGGAGGTAATTAAATCAGAACAGACAACAGTAAAAGATTTAATTATGTCCTATGCACTTCTGCTTGCAGCAATACCGGCAATAGCTGGTTTAATCGGTTTTAGTGTTTTTGGAATTTCTTGGGGGTTTGGTTCTTATAAAGTACCATTTGATCTTGGCATCAAATGGGCAATAGCAACTTATGTTTTATCAATTGTTGGTGTTTTTATCATTGCATATATAATGGACATGCTCGCTCCAAGTTTTGGTTCAACAAAAGATTTAGTAACAAGTATGAAGGTTGTAGTATATTCGTTCACAGCTTCTTGGGTGGGTGGTATTTTTCAGATATTCCCGGTTCTTTCAATAATTGCAGCACTTGCCGGAATTTATTCTTTAGTTCTTCTATACCAGGGTATGAAAATAGTTAAACAAGTTCCTCAAGATAAATTAGTTGGATATTTTGTAACACTAATTATAGCATCTATTGTTGTTTATTTTATTACCGGATGGATTGTTAGTAGTTTAACATTCGGAAGTATTATGAATTCAATGATGAATCCATACTAATAAATCATTCCATTATCAATAAAGCTTCGAAAATTTCTTTTCGGAGCTTTTTTATTTCCATACTTTAAAAATTTTGTTATCCATTTTCAAACATTTCATTAACTTTACTACCCAAAAAGAATGATTAATATGAAAAACAAATCATTGATTATTTCAATTTTAATTCTATTCACAATTATTGCTGCATTAAATTTTAAAGGTGATAAATTGTTCGCTCATGAAAAAAGAACCAGGATTAGTGATCCAGATACTCTAGAATTTCAAAAAAATTATAAAGAACTTGATAAATTTTACTCAGATAAAAAGTTAGGTTCGTTTGTCGAAAATGGAAAAACTTATTTCAGACTCTTTGCCCCTTCAGCTACATTAGTTCGTCTATGCATTTTTTCAAAACCAGATGAATACAAAGGGAAAGAGTATTTCATGATTAAAGATGAAAATGGTGTTTGGGAAATTGATGTTGAGGGTGAACTATACGGAAAATTTTATGGTTATAAGGTTTATCATAAA
>CAYXKL010000173.1:0-4004 GCA_964464825.1 uncultured Melioribacter sp.
TTACATCTGAAGGATTGATGTTGAACCAATAAGCTTTTGCTTTGTAATTAATTTGTACATCTTGAGGCTGGGGTTCTAATGGATCGTAATAAACCGGTAAATCACCAATCAAAGGGAGATCATCGGGGACACTGATATCTTTCCATGATCCGTAAGCAATACCTAATGGTATAATTCTCTTAGCGCCTTCAAAATCATCTATATAAGCAATGCTTCTTCCATCATCACCGGCAATTGTACTTTTTTTAGTATTCGGATCGGGATTGATATATGCATATTCTGCGTTCAAAGTAAGCGTAGATGGAGCGCTAGTAGAAATAACTTTATCAAGAGCTTTTGTAATAAATGGAAGATCGAAAGAAGATTTTAAATCAAAACCGTAAATGGAATTGTTTAAAGGTTCTTCTCCAATTCTAACTTTATCACTTAAAGTTTGCTGGTTAAGATTTAAGAAAGAAAAGCCAAGAGAAGTCTGTTTGTTAAATTCATATAAACCGCGCAATCCAATAAGTGTTTTAGATGCTAACTGAAAAAGATCATTCTGTTCATAAGATATTTTTAAATTTGCACCAGGTACTAACGCTTCAGATTTACGGATAATAACCTGACCTAAATTATAATCTACCGAATAATCAATTCCTTCTTTTAATGGTACTTCATTTAAAAGAACACGAACAGAATTTTCAACAACGTTAAATCCAACATTATAAACAGATGAAACTGAAGCAGTATATTCACCCATAATAATAAATTTATCTTGGGCTCTGTCTTCTTTAGCAACGCTAACGGTGGTATCATAAATAGCATCGTATCTTAATTCTTGTGGAAGATTCAAAGGGGGTGTGCTCGGGAAATTATCTCCGAATGGTTCTAGAACTGGGAAAATTATTTCACCGGTAGATGGTATAATAGTTCTACCACGGAAGAAATCAAAACCACCATCAGGTTGAGCACTTGTACCGCTCGGATCAGTTTTGTCTAAACCAAATGCCTGAATTAGTTTTATACCGTTATACTCACTCTGTGCTTCCTGACCTTCGAACTGATATTTTATATCGAGTACAAAACCTTCTTCTTTTATTTCCCTTCCGCCAATAGGATAAATATTTCTAAGCTGAAGTTGCCAAGCATCGCGGAATTGCGGCTGCAAATTCGGTGGTTTGATTAATTTCAATACAATTCGTGCAGTAGTATCTGATGCAACATCTTGTAAAAATTCTCCATAATAAATATCATCTTCGTTGGAATTTGTTGGTCCCTCTATTCTGAAGGCAACAGCAATAGCGTCCTGACTTTGAATTTGTGTTTTAAAACTAATAAAACCGGTTGCATCGTGCAGTTCGTAATCAATCCCTTCCTGAAGTTGTACAAATCGCCGGTCAATTTCTTGAATACCGGGAATAGTTTCTTTTGTGCTGTCTCGCAATTCATTTAAGAGCTGACCTTTAATTCTACGCGGCAGATTAATGTATGCATTTGCTTTTCTTTCAAGTTCTGGGTTAACAATGCCAGTTACAGATTTCCAAACTTCGATATCTTTAACAAGAATAGAATCGATAACAGAAGGAATTGGATTACCATAATATTTGTTGAATGCATTTAAAGTTGTATTTGCATAAACACTATGCAAGAAAAAATGATTAGGTGAATAATCGTATGCACGAATTTCAAACTTTTGAGCTTTTGCACCGCCGCTCAGTGAAACTTCCTGAACTTCTCCCTTTTTCTGAGATGCTAAAGCTGTCAAACTAAAAGGTCCAACTTTGACTAAAGCTTTTACACCAAACAATGCTTCACTTCCACCAATTAAAGGTGATGCTTGTAGAGTTACGTTTCCGGCTTCAATACTCTGAATTATTTCATCATCATAGCCGGTATATTTAATCTTAAGTTGATTTTCGTATTGGAATTGTCGTTCAGTATTCCAGTCTGCGGAAATAGTAAGTTTATCACCAATAGTACCGCTTAAATTAATTTGGACTTGCTGTTTGAAATCTGGTTCGTTACGGGTATTACCTAAAGCAGAAGTAGTGATACCGGTTGTTGTTTCATTACGCCAAGCACCATGAATATCAACAGCACCCGCAATTTTCAGATTGATTTTTGGGGGACCGAATATGCTGAGTAGAGATGTACTCGGAAGTGGAATTTCAATATTTGTAATGTCTGTGATTAACTGGCTTAAGTCTTTTTTATCAGATTTTAATTTATACTCATAACCTTGTTTTTCCCAAAGATCCCGGTTAATAGCATCTAATCTAAGTTGTATATATTCATCCAAAGGAATTTCTAAAAAAGTCTTAGCTTCTTTCCCCGCAATTTTTTCTTTGATTACCACTTTTGTACCGGAAGAATCCAGTTCGGCGGTTCTGATTAATGAAGTAGCAGAGGGCTGTACAAAAAATGATGAGGGCTTTTTAACTCTGAATGGGACTGAGTAATAATCATTTCTTGCTGCTCTGAAATACTTAACACGTGCGGTTGAATCCTGAGAAAGTGAATCAATTCTTCTTAGAGAATCTTGCTTTACTTTTAATAATATAGAATCAGCTTTTGATAAAACTACAGCGGTTGAGTCAAATAATTTTAGACTATCGGCACTGAGTGAATCAGCTTTTATAGTTGTATCTGGAATTGCAAATGATAATTTTAGAAGATTTTCATCTTCACTTTTATCATTTTCGGATAAAAAATTAAAATTTTGCAGAGTGTTATTATGTGCATTGATAAGAGAAAGGTAATTAAAACATGCATCAATCAGCAGTTGGTTGCTGAATTTTGATTCTGTTTTATTAGTAAACCCAAATGATAATGCAATACTGACAATAATTACCGGGAACAGACTTAACTTAATTCCCAGACTCAAAATATTTTTTCTATAAGAGGAAATGATGTACCTACTGATTGTTCAATAAATTACAGTATAGAAGATTCTATAATACCTCCCTCAATTATTCATATCAAAAATTATTAAAAAAACATTCTTATGCAATTCATTTTTAAAGATATTGAGGGTAAAAAAATTAGATGATATCATTTAAGTGAGTCTTCTCTTCAAGAGTTTCAATAATCTTACTTTCTTGAACTATGACTGCACTTAATTTGTTGCCGACACATGCACCGGTATCTATATATAATGCATTAGCGTCTTCAACAAGAGTAATTTCTTGCTGTTTAGTGTGACCTACAATTTGGAGTTTACCTAAATTTAGGAGCGGATCGCGTGTCCACATAACTCCTTTATCAGTTTTAATATCATTACGAATGTATTGTTCTAGTATATTAAGATCATTTTTAAAACCAGGGGGTAATGATTTTTCATACTGATATGAAATACCAGCATGACAAATAAAACAATCATTCAAATTATAATAAAGAGGAGCAGATTTTATAAAATCTAAATGAGTAAACATTTCAGTTTGATGATTTTCGTAAGATTCTAAAGTTGTTTCGTTACCGTTAAATAACCATGAACGAGCAAAGACACTTGAAGGCTCTTTGAAAAAATGGTAAAACATATAATCGTGATTACCAGGAGTTAAATAAATTTTGTTATCAATAGCAAATTGAACAACTTCAAAACTATGGTTACCTCTATCAACAAGATCGCCAACCGTATAAACCAGAATTCCCGGATAGGCTTCAATAATCTTTTTATAAAGATCTACCAAAGTATAATAACAACCGTGTATATCACCAATAACAGCAATCATAAATCAAATATAATAAGTTTTTTTAGCGAATTCTGTAAGTTCATCTTTAAATGCCGGATGAGAAATTTCTATTAATGCACGCGCACGTTCTTGTATAGTCTTTCCAAAAAGATAGGCAATACCGTATTCTGTTACCACGTAATGAACATCTCCGCGTGAGGTAACAACACCAGCTCCGGGTTTAAGTATAGTAGATATTTTTGAAAACTTTAGATCTTTGGTAGCAGAAGGCAAAGCAATAATTGGTTTACCTCCTTCAGAATGAGCGGCACCACGGATGAAATCTACTTG
>CAYXKL010000174.1:0-3995 GCA_964464825.1 uncultured Melioribacter sp.
ATCAAGCTATACAAGGGCGGCGTGGCTAGGTACTTTTGCCGGCATTTTAGTTATACTATTCTTAAAGAAAAAATGGGTATTGTTAATAGCTGTAATTATTGTTCCCATAATTTTGATTGCTGCATCTAAAAATGAAAGTTTAGTTAATATTTATGATTTAGAAAAAAAAGAAGTTATCTCATTCCCAACGGAAGGCAGAGCTAATAGTGTTTATGTTGAAGATTCTACAATTTATGTAGCAGATTACGAGAAAGGTCTATCAGTTTATAATATGACCGGTAAATTAATATATTCTGTTACCACACCATCTCCAGCGATTAAAATTGATAAATGGCAAGACAACTATTATATAATATTTTTATTTGATACAAGAATATTGATTGCACAAAAAGATGCTGAAAATAAATTACAAGTATCCACTGTTTTTTTAACACCCGGCTTAACTAGAAAATTAATCACATTTAATAATAATCTTTATGTTGCAGATGAAGATAGTGGATTAACTATTTACAAAGATCCTGAACATCTAGCCAATCATATTAGAATTAATGAATTTTCTGGAATGGGGCAGTTCTATATTGATTCACTCTATTTTACTTATTATGATGTTAAAAAAAGTTTATTCAAAGTTTATGAAAATAGAGAATTTATTCCATCAAAATTTATTGATTCTGTGAAGATTAAAACTTTTGTTGCCAAAATGTGGACTAACGATAACAACATTTTACTACAGACGGATCGTGAACTTTATTTCTTTAAAATTGAAAACGATAGTCTGAGTCTAAAGAAAAAAGAGAATGTTTTAGGAATATTCAGAACAAAAAGGGTTAAAGATCAATTATTTTCAGCTTCAATTGATGGAAGAATCTTTCAATCCAGCTATTCCAAAGACAGTATTGGTAATTTTAATGAAATATATTCTTTTAAAAAGAACTCAACAGATTATTATTTATATGATGAAAATATATTCTTTACTTCATTGAGTATGAATCGTTTTGCATCGATTATTGATCCGTATCATGATACAAATTTGGATAGGGTAACACAGTGGAAAACCGGATTGAAAATATTAAAAAATTATCCATTGTTTGGAGTTGGTGATATTGACTTATATAATATTTATTCTGAGTACAAAGAATATTACCAAAAGGATAATTACGGGCATCTTCACAATAATTATGTGCATATACTTGTTATACTTGGAATTGTCGGCTTCATAATTGTTATTTATATGCTATTCAAAATATTTATTACACATTTGAAAATTTACAAACAAGTAATAAATGAACCGGTTGCATCATCGTTTGCTTTAGGAGCTGTTGCATCATTTGTTGGATTCTTAGTCTCAGGTTTAGCTGAGTGGAACTTCGGCGATCAAGAAATTATTACTATGATTTGGTTTATTCTTGGATTAAATATTGCTTTCTTCAAAACATTTCAAAAAAAATTAATTAGTGAATAAATGTTGAAGATATCATCAATTATAATTGCTAAAAATGAGGCACACAATATTGCAAGATGCATTGAAAGCCAGCTTGGGATAATTGATGAAATAATTGTAATTGTTGATTCAGCAACTATTGATGATACTTATAAAATTGCATCATCCTACCCAAACATAAAATGTGAAATTGCTGAATGGAAAGGTTATGCCGGTTCAAAAAAATATGCTGTTTCGAAAACATCAAATGATTGGATTTTATGGATTGATGCTGATGAAGAATTAACTAATGAGCTTAAAAATGAATTATCGGAATTTAAAAATTCTGAACCCAAACACAATGCATATTATATTGCGAGACGAGCTTTCTTTTTAGGTAAATGGATTAAACACAGCGGGTGGTATCCATCGTATGTTGCTAGGTTGTTTAATAAAAAACATTCAGATTTTAATGAAAAGAATGTTCATGAGAATTTATCTGTCAACGGTACAATAGGTACATTAAAAAATGATTTAAATCATTATACTGATCCTACACTCGATCATTACCTTGTTAAATTTAATTCATACACATCATTGGCTGCCAGGGAACTTAATAAATCGGGGAAAAAATCCTCTTTGCTGGATATATTAGTAAGACCACCATTTCTTTTTATTAAAATGTATATTTTTAAGAGAGGATTTTTAGATGGTCTTCATGGATTTATTCTTGCTGTATTATCATCAGCTTATGTTTTTACAAAATATGTAAAACTATGGGAACTGAATAATAAAAAATGAAAATTGGAATTATTCCAAATATTAATAAACCTGATATTCTTAATGTTGTAAGTAAATGTGTAGAGGATATATATAATAATGGTATTGAATACACTATTAGCAGCAGTCTCATTAAATACGAAAAAGATTTTAACAGTTTATTAAAAAAATCAAAATTCTTACCGGACGAAGAATTAATTAAATCCTCAAATCTTGTCTTATCAATCGGCGGTGACGGCACAATGCTTACAACTGCTTATTTACTCCGCAATTATTCTACTCCGCTGCTCGGTGTAAATATTGGTAAGCTTGGTTTTCTTGCTGAATTAGATACTGATAGTTTCAATAGTTTTATTGGGGAAATAAAAAATAAAACATTCATTGTTGAAGAACGGATGGCTTTGATAGGAAGATCTGATAAAAATGATGATGATGGTCTTTATGCAATTAATGATATTGTCATTGATAAAGGTCCGTGGCAGAAGATGATAGAACTGACCATAAAAGTTGATGATGATTATGTATCCACATTTTCTGCTGATGGTATTGTCATTGCCACACCAACCGGGTCTACCGGATATTCTCTTTCAACGGGTGGACCGATTGTTAACCCAACAGCAAAGGTTATTGCTTTGAGTCCGATTGCACCGCACACATTGAATATGCGTCCTTTAGTACTTTCGAGTGACCAGAAAATTACGATTATGGTTAATTCACCTCATGAAAAAATTCAGGTTAGCTGTGATGGTCAGAGGGTCTATACTTACTCATCTCCGGCTACTATATTTATTCAGAAAAGTGATCAGCCGGTTAAGTTAGTCCATTCCAGCAAAACCAACTATTTTGAAATTCTGCGCAACAAACTCTATTGGGGGTTGGACGTAAGGAAATCAAATAATTCTAAATAAATTAGGTTATATGAAAAAAGCATTTTTTATTTTACTGTTAACCGCGTTATCAATCTACGCACAAGAGAAATATGAATTGGTTGTTGATGAAAAGTTGGGCAAGACAATGGTTGTTGGCGTTTGTGATAGAGCCGTGTTTGCAGATACTAACTTTTCATGGTGGTATGACTCTGAATACAACAATTACGAAGTGAATCAGGATTCAGTAGCCGGACTGAAAGAAAAACTTGAGAATGTAACGATTGATATTGTGTTCGGCTCATGGTGCAGTGATAGCAGAAGGGAAGTGCCGCGCTTCTTGAAAATACTCGATGAACTAAAATATGATTATAAAAATCTTAGCATGATTGCCGTGAACCGCAAGAAAGAAGCAGAAGGAACGAAAGTAAAAGAACTTGAGATTAAGCTTGTCCCTACATTTATTTTCTACCGTGATGGAAAAGAGATTGGTAGAATTATCGAAACACCGGTTGGTACACTTGAAGGGGATTTACTGAGAATTCTTAACTAAACTCAATATTTTTAATACTTACATTATATCTTATAAAATGTAAAAATTTACCACTATTGGTTTTTAGAATAAAATAAAAATATTAATTAAGAGTTAACAAAGAATTTACTTGGAAATTTTATTTACAATTTTGAAATTGTGACAGTAGCAATAATGTTCTTATTGATAATTATTTAACTCAGCTCTAATGAAAAATTTTTTGTATCAGATCACAATTATTTTTTTTATTCTTCTATTAATAACTTTTCTTCAGTCATGTGAAAATAACATTGAACCAGCAGAAGATAAATTCCCAAAAGAGCACAAACTATTGTATTCGAATTTCAGCAATTTGCTTATTTATAATTTAGATGCCCAAATCATTGACACCTTGGTT
>CAYXKL010000175.1:0-3941 GCA_964464825.1 uncultured Melioribacter sp.
ATTCTAATCCTTGGCTTAACAGCATTCTCCTTTTAATTTTAATTCCAGTTTTCTCATGAAGATCTCTTTCAACTATGCCGGAGGTAATTCTTTGAATTAAATCCCGGGTAGCTTCATTCCCGTTGACTTTTGGTTTCTTGAATGGATCGGCTCCTTTTTTAATCCATTCTGATATTTTTTTTAAATCTGCTGTCGTTATTTCAATTTTAGAGTTGATCGATTTTCGTCGACGTGACGGATTTGATTCGAATTTATCATATATACGGATCCAATAAAAAGGGCTATTTTTTTGTATGTACAGGGAGGGCATTTAATCTGTCTCAAACATTTTATAGATAGATCTAAACATTAAAGAAATAAATGATAGTTGAATTGTAACGATAAAAATAATTACTACTTGTTCGAATTTAGGACTTTGATGAATTGTAACTGATAGAGGTAATAGTATAATAAAGAAGAAGAAGGTAATAAGTGAAAGAGAAATCTGGTAAACGAAAACAAGTTTAGTTAATAATTTCTTATCTTCAATTTTAATCCATTTACTAAGTATGTTCTTTTCTTTTTCGTTTATGTCTTGATTAATGTAACTCATTTTTTGTGTTAATGATAAATTCTCAAATTTTTGTAATTTACTCCACCATCCTTCTGTTGAAAATTCAAAACGAACTTCATTTCTAACTTTATCAATTGATTGATCTAAATATTGAATTCTAAAAATAATTACTACAACCATTAATGATAAAATAGCAGCGTTGGATTGTATAATTGTGCTTAGAAGATAATGGAGAGTAGAATCGTTGGTTGTGATAGTAACATTAAAATATTTAGAAATAAATAATAAGATTATACCGAGCAAAATAAATGCAAAGAATATTGTGCTAGTAATAATATCTTCAAATAAAAGTTCACGAAATGTTTTGTTCTCTTTACTATACTTCTTATATGATTTTAATCGATTTACAATATTAAGATTATATTTTATAATAAATACTTTAAATCTATTCATATAATATTTAATTAATTTTCCAAACTCTTATTTCTGAAATTCGTTGAGTTAGCATCATTACATCCTCTGGAATAATCCCATAAGCCCATCTTCTAAGTCTAGAGTTATAACTATACTGATGCCAGCCATCTTTTTTTTCAAGAAAAATACTTATCCAATAATTTTTATCGTTGAAACCCAGGATTAATGGACGCATCATAAAAGCACTTTTATAAAATTTGTTTACACCAAATTTGAAGTGTGCAATAAGCAGTCTTGTAGTGAGATCATCAATTAATGGTGCTACCTTACTTGTCTGGAGTTTCCAAAATAAATGATAACATAGTTTACGCATATCCCGGTTTTTATAGATAAGTGATTTTTTTTTGAATTCATCACAAGTGCATGTAAGCCGGAATAAATTTTGTGTATAAGGTTTGTAATAATATTTCCTATCAGTCCATTTTGGCAGCTGTGGTATTTGATGTATATAATATTTCTTTTCTGCTTCCTCTTCTATTTTCTTCTTTTGGACTTGGAATTTCTCGAGGTCGCGCAGATCGTCAAATATCGGAGCTCCATTAATTACGTCTATTTTTGTCATTTTCTCTAAAGTATATCCAACCGGCTAATATGATAAAGATTAAAAACAGAATTCCATCATTTGGAGGTGGATCTAAAATTAAATTTGATGATTGTAGAATAATCATTTAAATATTTCTTCCTGGTCGTTTAGATTTTCTTCTTTTACAGATGCTTCTTTGAATGTTGTTTTTTTATACATACCCATCGGTAGATTAATTTCTTTTCCGTCCAATAGATCCTCAACTGTAAGTATTTGGATTTTATCAATCCGATTACCGAAGTGTTTTTCATCGAAATAACCTTGATGTTTTGCTTCTTTAAGCATTGGTTGTGTCACTTGTTCTTTGAAGCATACAAACACAGCAACATCGGATTTCTGTTTGTTAACAACCTGAATAAACTCCCGGATATTCTTCACGTTAACATTACCGGATTTAACTTCTATTAAAACAATACCTTTTTCTTTTGAATCCGGTTTTTCGAATGTAATGTGTCCATCCCAACCACCATCCGCGGTACGTTTAGGATTTAGAACACCACCGAGCATAACTTCAACAATCCATTCCTGAAAACCGAAACGACCGTCTTTAGAATTAGCTAGTTCGTGTGCTGATGCTATATCCCGAGGAAATCCACTTATATGAATTTCATCTTTTAATTTTTTAGCTCTTTCTTGAGGAGTTGATTTTGTTAACCGATCAACAATTAATTTAATAGCCAAATGCGAGATGTCGACCCCTAACCAATTTCTCTTTAACTTTTCTGCAACTGCAATTGCAGTACCACAACCACAAAAGAAATCAGCGACAAAATCTCCTTCGTTAGAAGAGGCACTGATAATTCTCTCTAATAAGGCTTCTGGTTTTTGTGTAGGATAATTCAAGTGTTCTTTGCTTAATGTAAATACATGGGGGATGTTCCAGACAGAATCAGCAAATGTATATCTAAATTCACCATTCTTATCAACACTGTGTTTTCTCCCTTTAAATGAGGGTTTAAATCCTGGTCCGTATAATTGTGAATAATATTCTTTAATCTCGATAGGATTAAATGTATTTACTTCAGATTTAGAATAAAAGAAAATAATATCATGCTTCCGTTGAAATTGATGTTTGGCAATATTCCCGGTTCTATAATGCCATACTATTTCATTTCTGAAATTTTGAATTCCAAAAATTTGATCACAAACTAACTTCAGATAATGACTCATTGTTGGGTCACAATGCAAATAAAAGCTACCGGTATCTTTCAAAACTTTGTGCATATAGTAAATCCGGACAGCCATAGTTGTAAGGTAGGATACAGCACTTTGAGAAACATTAATCTCATCAAGAGTTTTTAGCAATTTATAAAGATCAAGATCAAGGTCTTTTATCTCCTCCAAAGTATCGAGATATGAAACATTACTCCATGTATCGGCAAATGCTTCTTTTTGAGCTTTCGTATCTTTCATATCTAAAGATTCAAATAGAATATTGTAATCACGTTTAGAATTGAACGGGGGGTCAATATAAATTAGATCAATAAATCCTTGCGGTTGTTCTTTATGGAGTTCTTTTAGAACATCTAAACAATCACCGAAGTAAAGTTTTTTCATTGTGAATCGCTCTAAATAATTTTTACTGCAGTACCGTAAATAAAATATATTTTACTATTTGCCATACCGGATGTATAATTCTCAATGCGTACATAGATAACCGCATCAGCATTTTTCTTTTTAGCCTCTAGCTTAATTTTTTCAGAGAGGTAATCAGTAATAGAAACTCCTTTTTCTGGTCCGTCGTCAATGTTACTGTTATAATTATAACTTACAAGTCCAATGATTTCATAATTAGTGTTTAAATCACCGGTTGTTACAATTATATTTTGTTGTGAATAAGACACAATACAAAAGATGAACAATAAAAATAGAATTGATTTTTTCATACCAATCCTTAATCTGTTTTTATGATTACCTTTTTTTAGAAGATCTAATTACTACCGGAACTTTCCAGAGAGTTAGTTTTTGCTTTTTACTATTCAGAATAATTGGCTGGACTGCTGTATTATAACTATTCAATACAACTATATCAGGATTATGTTTGTCGATTGCTAATACTTTTAGTGCTCCTTTTGTCTCATCCCATCGAGCTGCTACCCAATCGCCATCTGATGGTTTATCATCATAAGAAATAATTGCCAGATCGCCGGGGCCAACAAGAGGCATCATTGAATAACCAAACTCTTGATCTATTCTTACTACACCATGTTTGCGCGGATCCAAATCAAAGTCAAAGTATTCAAAGAAATCACTGTATTGTTTTATCTCTGCAATACCGGCTGGAATTTCACCGAGTATTGGAAAAGACAACTTAGCGGGAACATGATTTTT
>CAYXKL010000176.1:0-3932 GCA_964464825.1 uncultured Melioribacter sp.
CAGTAAATATATTAAAATTAATTTAAAAAATTATTATTGCAGTAAATAATAAGTTGGCGGTAATGCTAAAAGACAACAAACGCATGCCTTTAGATAATAAAACTATCTTTGCAAAGAATATGACAGAAAATAAAATGGATAAATTAGGAACATTAAAACTTAATAAGATACACCAAGGCGATTGTATCGAACTTTTAAAAAAAATACCCGACAATTCAATAGACTTGATTTTTGCAGACCCCCCTTATAACCTGCAATTAAATGGCGAATTATTTAGACCAAATCAAACTAAAGTTGATGCTGTTAACGATTCGTGGGATAAATTTGAATCAAAGGAAGAGTATGATAAATTCACAACCTTATGGATGAAGGAATGCCACAGAGTTTTAAAAAATTCAGGTAGCTTTTGGGTAATTGGAACTTATCACAACATATTTAGAGTTGGTGCAATACTGCAGAATATAGGTTTTTGGATGCTTAACGATATAATTTGGATAAAGACTAACCCAATGCCTAACTTTAAAGGAACAAGGTTTAACAATGCACACGAAACATTAATTTGGGCAACAAAATCAAAATCTTCTAACTATACCTTTCATTATCACTCAATGAAAGTGATGAATGATGATTTACAAATGAGAAGTGATTGGTTAATACCTATTTGTCAAGGTGAAGAAAGAATAAAAGTAAATGGACAAAAAGCCCATTCTACACAAAAACCTGCTGAACTTCTATACAGAATAATTATTTCAACTTCTAATCCGGGCGACATTGTTTTAGACCCTTTTTCTGGCAGTGGAACAACTGCTGCGGTTGCCAAAAGACTCGGTAGAAAATTCATTGCCTTTGACCGTGAAGAATTCTACGTGAAAATAGGTACTGAACGTGTCGAAAAAATTAAACCTATTGAAAAGCCTTTACTTGAATATAAAATTGAAAAAAGAAAGCCAAAGGTGCCTTTTGGAAATTTAATTGAAAAAGGTTTCGTAAAAATCGGTGAATACTTGTATTCTAAAGATGGTAAATTCTCTGCACAAGTTTTAGCGGATTCTTCATTAGAAGGTAATGGAATTGTAGGCTCTATTCATAAAGTAAGCGCTTCTTTTTTAAGGAAAGAAAATCATAATGGTTGGACATTTTGGTATGTAAAGAGAAACAATACTTTAATAAGTATTGACCAATTAAGGCATGACTACGAAAATAAGTATTTAAAAAGTTCCGACAAATATAATGAGTTGGAATTTGAAAGAAATAGCGCAGTTAATGAACCAGAAGAAAGTTTTTTAATATATGGCAATAATGAATTATAATCTGTTTAAACAGATTTTCAATGAAACTATTTTTGAGAAATCAAAAGCAGATTTATTAGAGAAAATTTCAAATTCTCCAAGCAGATATATTGGTTTGTTTAGGCCCACTAAACCAAAAGCTAAGATTCTTCAAAATCTCCTTCAATCCCATGAAATCCGTTTTGGCGATGCATTTGAACATGTATTTGAAGAATATTTAAAAATAAAAGGGTGTACTATCCTTCCGAAAAGATTTACTAACGTCAACGGAGATATTTTAAATATTGACCAATGTTTTAAAAAAGGAAATAAAATTTACTTCATTGAACAAAAAGTGCGGGATGATCATGACTCAACAAAAAAAAGAGGGCAAATCCAAAATTTTGAAAAAAAGTTAGATGTAATGCTTTCTAAATATGGAGAAAAGGAGTTGGTTGGGGTTTTTTATTTCATAGACCCCGATTTAGTTAAAAATAAAAATTTTTATTCAGATGAACTTAGCAAAATGACTAATGACTACAACGTTGAAACTCACATATTTTATGGCAAAGCTCTTTTTGATTATTTAGGTTATTCATATATATGGCATGAAATATTAGAATATTTGGCAATTTGGAAAAAAGAAATTCCTGACTTACCAGAAATCAATTTTGACTTAGATGCTGAACATACTTTTAATGAAATTAAAGAGCTTAAACCTTTAGTTTTTAGAAAACTGCTAGAAAATGAGGAAATTTTTAATGAAATAGTACTCACACTATTTCCAGAAAAGAAAACACTAAAATTATTACATCAATATTACTCACAAAAGGAAGAAACAATTTACAAGACAATTGCAACAAAATTATACAAACGATTCTAATAATTTAAAAAGCTTAAGAGGAAAAGCACATACCGCCAACAGCTGCTTGCCGCAATGGGGGCTGACATGGTTTAATCAAGTGCAGTGCTTCTATCAACATTTGTGTTTGGTTGACAGTGAAGTGCTCCGAAATCCCCCACTGCGGCAAGCGGCAAAACGTTATAGCCAATTAAAAAAACAGACATCTTATAAATGATTATGAAATAAATACATCAAATTGATTTACAACATATATATTAAAGTGAAGATGAAAATAACAATTAAGAAAATAACAGTTTTCTTCCTGACGTTTGTTTGGGCAAACTTTGTTTACGCACAACAAGAAAACATTTCTTTAGCCGGAAAATGGCGTATAGCACTGGATGGAAATTTTAAAGACTGGCCATTCACCACAGGAGAAACCGATAAATGGTTCCAGAAAGAATTACCCACTAACGAATCGTTGTTTTTGCTTAATCAAATTTATTTCAAAAATGCCGACTTCAATACCCACAATTGGATAAATCTTCCCGGTACAACAGATGAAGCAAAAATTGGGGTTGTTTTGCAAAATTCGTCACAATATACCCCCGGCTTGGAACGAGTTTATACCTATGATGGTGCTTTTTGGGTGCAACGTTTGATAACAATTCCGCAAGATTGGAAAGGTAAACAAGTGAGTTTGTTTTTGGAACGAACAATGGGTAGTAGCACCATTTATTGGGATAATGAAAAGGTTGGAAGCGACTATGGTTATGCAGTTCCACACCAAATTCTTATTGACAAATCTGTTGAAAGTGGGGAACATAGGCTTACTATACTTATTAATAAAGATGATGTGAGGTATGCACACGGCGGACATCATATTTTTGCGGGAAATGGTGCCTCTTGGAATGGTATTATTGGGAAAATTGAATTGATTGCCAAAAATGCTAATGCACATATAAGTGACATTCAAATTTATCCCAAAATACAAAACCAAAGCATTGATGTAAAAATTCTGTTATCCAAAGAAAGTAAACTTGAAAACAAAAAGGTAAAAATTTTAATAAAAAAAGGAAACGATGACAAATTTGGTTTACTAAAATTCATTGATGTCATATCCGATTCATTGATGATTAATTGTGAGTTGCCAAAACCAATTTCTTTGTGGAATGAATTTACCCCAAATCTATACCAATTGGAAGTAATTCTTGAGGATAACGGCACTGAAATAGATTCCAATATTACCACTTTCGGAATGCGTGAAATTGGCATGCAAGATGGCTACATCACCATCAATAACAACAAAGTAACTATGAGGGGCACATTAGACAACGGTTCACATCCTTTGACCGGCTATCCTTATATGCAGAAATACAAATGGTTAGAAATTTTTAAAATTATAAAATCTTATGGATTAAATCACGTTCGTTTTCATACTTGGTGTCCGCCAAATGCTGCATTTGATGCTGCTGATGAATTAGGTTTATATTTACAAATCGAACTTGCCGGTTCGCCTTATTCAGAAATCAATCGGGTGCTGTATACCTATGGCAATCATCCTTCTTTTTGTATGCTTTCTTTAGACAATGAAGTTATGGGAAACACTGAATGGAACGAAAAAGTGGTTGCTAATGCAAAATTGATTGACAACAGACATTTATATGCTTGTACCACACATCCGGTTGGTATAAATCGCAACGATGATTTTTTTATTTCGGCATGGGGAGTAGAAAAAATCAATGAATGGCCATTTGCCAAGCCAATAGTAGGAATAACCTGGGGAGGTGGCGATGTAATTCATGCAAGCAGGTTTAATC
>CAYXKL010000177.1:0-3896 GCA_964464825.1 uncultured Melioribacter sp.
AGATTATACTGATCTGCATAAAAACGGTTATGGAGTTGTGAGATTTGATAAAGAATTGTTAAATAAGAAATTTATTTCTTACCCTATCAGCGCAATACCTTTTTACAAAATTTATAATCCTACAATTTCTGAAGATGAGTATGCAAATTTATTAATCAAAAAAAATGACAAGGTTGAGTACGTAATTATCAACGGTTTTCTCAATAATGTTAACGAGAAAAAGAATAGAATATTAAATGGACTGGTAATTTCTTAAATTTGATGTACGGGAAAGCAATTCCGGCATTATAGAAAGAAATAAATGCAATCTACAAATAACAGCAGCTCAGAATCCGAACTGAAGAAGTTATACGAAGAATTCGAAAAAGAAGCCCTACCCCATATGGATTCACTCTATAATTATGCACTTCGTATGACCGGCGATGAAGATGATGCGGATGATCTTGTTCAGGACACTTATTTAAAGGCTTTCCGCTTTTTTGATAAGTTTGAAAAGGGCACTAATTGCAAGGCTTGGTTGTTTAGAATTTTAAAGAACTCTTACATTAATGATTACCGGAAATTAAAGAAAGAACCGAATAAAGTTGATTACGAGGATGTACAGAATTTTTATGAAAATATAAAATCGAATGAAGTTGATACTGTACACTATGTGCAAGATGTTTTCAGCAATCTTCTTGATGATGATGTTTCGAAAGCAATTTCAGATTTACCTGAGGATTTCCGTAATGTAATTATTTTGAGTGATATTGAAGGATTTACTTATGAAGAGATTGCCGATTTTGTTGATATTCCGGTCGGAACTGTAAGATCACGGCTGCACCGTGCACGTAAGATGATGTACACACAGCTTTTCGATTACGCAAAAAACAAAGGATTAATCTAAACTTATTTATATGAACATAATTGATAAAATAACTTCATACGTTGATAATGAATTAAAAGATCAAAATCTTATTGATGAAGTAAAAGATTTGATCAATAATAACGAAATAGTCCGTTCGGAATATTTTATCCAGAGTAACATTAAAAATTTATTAAAAGAAAGATTTACAAATCAATCTGCACCGGACTATCTAAAAAAGAGAATTATAAATAATTTACATTTTATATCTACACCGGAAAAAAAAGAAAAAACAAAAGATATCTTTATAAACCAAATTTTTGAAATACGCTTTGCTTTTGCAATCCTCGCATTAATAATTTTTATACTATTAGTTAGTATACCTTTTACACCAAAACTCACTACTGAAATTCTTGTAACTCAGCAAGTTGGTGATAATAATCTACTGGTTCAAACACAGAATAATTTCAGAAATTTAATCGCTGGTAATCTTAAGGCGCAGCACATTGCACTAAATCGGGAAGACCTCAGTGATTATTTCAAGAATAGTGGTGTAAAATATTCTACTTCAATTCCCGCTTGCCCTAGCTGGAAAGCAGATGGGGTTATTATTTCTGAAATTGACGGATTGAAACTTGCACACAGCATTTATAAAAATAACAAAGGAGAACTGCTTTATATTTTCCAGGTTGATAATCAAATGATAGGAGAAAAATCTAAGCTATGTATGAGTAATGATCTTCAAAATTATATATCGGAAGGAAATTATTTAAAGGTTAAAAGGAATGACTGTTCAATTGTAATCATGAAATATGGAAATAATATTTTAGCAGCAGCTTCAAATTCCGATTTAGAAAATATTGATAAAACATTTTTAACATTCTTAAAGTGAGTTATGTTCGATATAAAAACAATAATAGTCCCAACTGATTTCAGCAAGCTATCATTCTCTGCTTTGGAATATGCACGCGATCTTGCAGAGAGAATGAATGCAACAATTCACCTCATTTATGTTTTAGAAAAAACACCACCATTTCTTGCAATAAGATCGCTTGATGTATCCGAAGAAGATGTAATGAAGCACATGGAAGAAGAGGCGTACAAACAATTGTTTGAGACCGCATCAAAATTCAAAGTTGATAGCAATGTGGATATCATTGAAGTTCTCCGTAAAGGCAATGATTACGAAGAAATTGTAAATTATTCAAAAGAAATTAATTGCGATTTGATTGTAATTGCAACACACGGAAGAACCGGTGTATTGCATACATTGCTAGGTAGTGTTGCCGAAAAGGTGATACGGTATGCTAAATGCCCGGTCTTAGTGATTACTCCTGAAGAGGAAGAGGGATAAATCCTCAAAAAATCCAACAAAATATGGATTTTGCGAATTTGATTATATGAATTCATTTCTCTAAGTTTCGTGCGCAAATTTTTATAACAATAAAGGTAGGTGATAGTTAGTGGTTGGTATTACCGTTCAAGAGAACGAGAACATTGATAAAGCGCTTAAGCGTTTTAAGAAAAAATATGAGCGATCCGGAATTCTAAAAGAGTATAAAAAACGTACTTTTTTTGTTAAGCCGTCAATTGAAAAAAGAATGGACTTAATTAAAGCAAAACGGAGAGCATCTCGTGAACAAGCTTTGAAAGACCGTAAAGGTTGATCATCAAAAACCCGCTTATTGGCGGGTTTTTTGTTTTATTACTTTTTTTCTTTCAAAAAATATTTATAAAAGTGTGACGTGATCTTTTCATAAGCTTCATCAATTGTATTGCAGAAATCGAACAGCTTCATATCATCTTTGCTTATTGTACCGTGTTCAATTAAAGCATCAAAGTTTATAATTTCACGCCAATAGTCTTCGCCGTAAATTATCACTTTCATTTTCTTGGTTATCTTTTTTGTCTGCACAAGTGTCAGTACTTCCATCAATTCATCAAACGTACCAAAACCCCCGGGGAAAACCACAAGTGCTTTTGCAAGATACACAAACCAAAGTTTGCGCATAAAAAAGTAATGGAATTCAAATGCAAGTTCGGGATCAACATATTTATTTACAAATTGCTCAAATGGAATACTGATATTAAGACCAATCGATTTACCACCGGCAAGTTTAGCACCCTTATTTGCCGCTTCCATAATTCCGGGTCCGCCTCCACTGCAAATTATAAAACGATGCTTTTCATCGTGCAAAGACATTGACCATTTAGTCAGCTTCTTAGCAAGTTCAACAGCGTCTTCATAATATTTTGACATTTCTAGCTGTTTGACTGCACGATCAAATTTTTTCTTTTGAAGCGTTCCATTTCCCTTTTTTGCTTCGTTCAATTTTTTGAGTGCATCTTTACGGGAAATAATTCTGGCAGAACCGAAGAAAACAATTGTATCTGCTATCTTATTTTTAAAAAATCTTGCACGTGGTTCGTAATACTCGGATAAAATTCTTACTGATCTAGCATCTGCAGAATTTAAAAAATCCAAATTCTTATATGCTTTTACGGGATAATTTTGTTTTTTCATTTATACCTGAACAAAAAAGATGGGACAAGATTGAATTGAAATTCATCATAATAAAATTTAAGCCTCTTTAAAAAAGAGGCTTAATTAAAAGCTATTTCTGAGCCGGTTGAGAAGTTTGCTGCTGCGGCAACGCCGGTGAAGTTGGAACAGTCTGCTGCTGGCTTCCGCTTTGAATTATACTTTCTCTTTGATCAACAGTTGTTTGACCGGGTAAAAAGAACAAATTAATAAGAACAGCAAGAACTAGCAGAGAACCGCCAAGCCACCAGGTAGCTTTACTTAGAAAATCTGCAGTACGTCTTGTACCAAAAACAGTCCCGAAATTTCCCGTACCGCCGAAAGATCCGGCTAATCCGCCACCTTTACTCGATTGTAGTAGAACAACAATGATTAACAATACAGCAATAATAAGCGATAAAGTAATTAATAATGAATACATGAATAACTCCTAAAATTGAGTAGCGAGGGAGGGATTCGAACCCCCGACACGTGGATTATGATTCCACTGCTCTAACCTACTGAGCTACC
>CAYXKL010000178.1:0-3742 GCA_964464825.1 uncultured Melioribacter sp.
TTTAATTGCTAAAGGTGTGCTTGAGCCATGACCAATAATACTAATACCATTAACACCAAGTAACGGTACTCCACCGTGTGTTTGATAATCCATATCGCTTAATGATGCTTTAAGAACAGATTTCACAACCAATGCTTTTATTTTGTTAACTAAACCTTTTTCAGCATAATTTTTTATACGGGTTTTTAATAATGTTAAAACACTTTCAGCAAACTTTAATACTATGTTACCTACAAAACCATCACAAACTACAACATCAACAGTTCCTTTAAGTACATCTCTGCCTTCAACATTTCCGTAAAAATTAAGTCCCGATTCTTTGATTAGTTTATATGCAGCAAATGTTAGTTCATTTCCTTTTGATTCTTCTTCACCAACATTTAGAATACCAATTGTTGGATTAACTGTACCATACATTTCTTTAGCAAAGATAGATCCTAGAATAGCATATTCTAAAAGATGCTGTGGTTTGCTGTCAACACTTGCACCAGCATCGAAGACGATACTGAATTTATTTTTTATAGTTGGAAAAGTAGCACCAATCGTTGGTCGGCTAACACCTTCTATCCTACCCATAATTAAAGTTGAAGCAGCCAGCATTGCACCGGTGTTACCGGTACTTACAAATGCATCTACTTTTTTCTCTTTCACAAGACGTGCACCAACTACTAAAGATGAATCAGGTTTTGTTTTAATTGCAGTTGTAGGAGAATCGGACATATCAATAACTTGTGAAGTATGATAAATCATTTCTTCATTTAAATTGATTTGATTTTCTTTAGCAGAACTTAAAATCTTATGTTTATCACCTACAAGAATAATCTCAAAATCATTCGATACTTTTAAAGCATCCAATGCACCAATAATTTCATTCTTAGGGGCATAATCGCCCCCCATAGCATCAACTGCAATTTTGCATTTAATGTTAGACTTAGTATTTATCATCTAAGAGAATAAATATTGTTAGGATTCTGGAACGAACATAGATCTGCCGGCATAATAACCGCAATTTGGGCAAGCTCTATGAGCTAATTTTATTTCACCACAATTAGAGCAGCGGCTTAAGGTAGGAACAGTTGCCTTATAATGTGTTCTACGTTTATCTCTTCTACTCTTAGACATTCTTCGTTTCGGATTTGGCATCTCGTTACCTTTTTTAGTTATTAAATTTTAATTTTTTTAATGGTTCCCAAACATCATTTGATAATTCGATTTTACACTTACATTTTTTTTCATTTAGATTAATTCCACATTTTGAACATAATCCTTTACAATCCTCTTTACACAACTTTTTCATGGGAATCGCTAACTGAATATATTCAAAAACATCGTTTGTTATATCAATTTTATCATCCTCAACTGAAAGGAATCTAAAATTTAATTCATCGGATACATTATGCTCTTTTGAAAAAATGTATGTCATACTGAAATTTGTCGAAATATTAAAAATAAACTCCGAATTACATCGATCACAATTCATTTTTGAATCAATACTAATATTACAGCTAAGAACAATCTGATGTAAAGATTTGTCCATTGTGCAATCAACATTTACCAAACCTAAAAAATGATCAGAAAAACCTAACTTTTCAGCTTGTTCTTGAAAGGATATCTGGTGTATGCCGTCTGAAAAATTTGTATATTTTATAATCATTTTAACAAAGAGCAAAAAATTGGCTCAAAATATATCAAGACTATGACTTATAATCAAGAATTTTGCCATTTTCACAGTTTCATCATTTTTACAAATTTTTATATTACCAAATAAATAGGTAATAAATGCTAATTACTGCATCGTTTTTTGCTGCTGTCATCCCAATGATTGTCTATCTAATTTTTATTTGGCGAATGGATAAATATGAACAAGAGCCATTAACATTTGTATTAGTTCATTTTATTTGGGGTGCAATTGGTGCAATAATATTGGGAGTTATTGGGAACTTTATTCTAACAGATATTACTGGAGTATCTGAACAATATTCCGGAACTTTAATCCAAACAATTGTTTTTGCGCCCATTACTGAAGAGATTGCAAAAGGTGTTTTTCTCTTATTCACAATTAATTCAAAAAGGTTTGATAATTTAACTGATGGTTTGGTTTATGGCGGTGCAATCGGTTTAGGTTTTGGCATGACTGAAAATTTCACATATTTTATTACTTATGGCAATACAATGATAGAATGGATCTTTTTAGTAATTATCCGTTCAGGATTTTCTGCAGTAATGCACTGTATTGCAACAGCAACATTTGGTGCATTTTTAGGTATTGCAAAATTTTCAGATTCAAAATTTAAAGTGATACTCCCATTCATTGGTATTTCACTGGCAATTTTTTATCATATAATGTGGAATTTATCCGTCAGTTTTGACGGGACATATTTATATGGTTTACTTTTCATAATTGTATTAATCACAATGTTTGTATTAGTTTTTAAGTATTCTGTAGAACATGAAAAGAGAATTATTACCAAAGAATTGTACGAAGAGAGTTTAAATAATATAATTCCGAAAGAGCATATTTCAATTATTAGCAGTCATCTAAGATTACGTAAAGGCTGGATAAATGAAAACATTAGAAAGTCATATTTCCGTTCTGCAATTAAACTTGCATTTGCAAAAATGAAAAGCAAAAAAACTAAAGGATTTGACAAACAATATTATTTAAGTGAAGTAGATAATAACAGAGATATTATAAAAACATTATTAGCTTCGGTGAAATCATGAATAAAAAAGTTGGCATTTTTGGCGGGACATTCGATCCAATTCATATTGGGCATTTGATTAATACTCAATTTGTTTTAGAAAAACGAGGACTTGACAAAATTATTTTTATACCATGTAATATTTCACCTTTGAAACAAGATACTACAAATTCTTCACCCTACCACCGTTTGGCTATGTTAAAACTAGCAATCGGTAATCATCCGAAATATGAATACTCCAATTATGAACTAACCAAAGGTGAAATTTCATATACTTATGATACCCTTTGCGAAATGAAAAAATATTATTCTAGCTTAGAATTAATAATTGGCTATGATAATCTTGTAGTATTTGATCAATGGCTTAAGCCAGATGAAATTTTTCAATTAGCTGATGTGATTGTTATGAAAAGAGTAGGCGATGAGAAAAAAATAATTAGACACAAATATTTCAACAAAGCTATTATTTTAGATACTCCTACTATTGAAATTTCATCTACGGATATTAGAAACCGTGTAAAAAATAATCTTTCGATCGATTTCCTTGTCCCACAGCAAGTAAAAGAATATATTTTAGATAATGGATTATATAAGTAATAAAGAAATTTTCAATTTATAATTTATTGTAAACTTATGGCTTTTAAAGAACTGATAGGAAGATTATTAGAAAATGATAAAAGAGCCGTATCACGTGCTATCACAATAATTGAATCTTCAGAAACAAAATCAGTTAAATTTTTAAAAGATATCCATAAAAAAACCGGCAAAGCATACCGCGTTGGAATTACCGGCCCACCCGGCGCCGGTAAATCAACATTAACAAATCAATTAACAAAAATTTTTAGAAATCAAAAAAAAAACAGTCGGTATTATTGCTGTTGATCCAACGAGTCCATTTTCAGGCGGTGCATTGTTAGGCGATCGTGTTAGAATGAGTGAAATTGGGAATGACCCCGGTGTTTTTATTAGAAGTATGGCAACACGCGGTAGCCTTGGTGGATTGAGTAAAAAAACTAATGATGCAGCTGATATTCTAGATG
>CAYXKL010000179.1:0-3710 GCA_964464825.1 uncultured Melioribacter sp.
TAATCATTCCATTACCGCCCATATAATAAAATTCGAATGGCTGTATTGGTGTTCCTTTTTCTAATTCGTGGATGTAACCCAAATCGGTACTTGCATACAGAACAATTCTATTGGAATTAAATAATGGTTTATACCATTCTGTTTTCAAATCTATTTTATAATAATCAACGTTGCCGGGTAAAAATGGACCGCCTGATAATTCTGCACTAAGTGTAAATTTAGAACCGCGTGATGGGAATATAGGATTATCAATATCGGTTCTGCTGATCGTTGCACCGAGTGTATATTGTCTAGTAATTCCTTCCGGATAATAACTTTGTCCATCAATAACATCGTTATACTGAAATCTTAAAATACCTTGTACATAAAAGAAATCATCTGGCCAGGTTAACCGTCTTCCTAATTTCATTGTGATACCGGATTGACGTAAATCGTAAACATATCTTTGACGTGTATCAAATAAATCAAAGCCGATAAGTGTAGGAGTATTCATAAACCACGGTTCTGTAAATCCAAGTGTGAATGTTCTATAGTAATTACCAACTCCAAACTGCCAGCTGAAATTGAGTATTTGACCACCGCCCATTTGAAATGGTTCGGTTATTGAAAAGTTAGTCATTGTAAATCCGATAGCACCGCTGAATCCGAAAGCACCGCTATAGCCAACAGATGCGTTTACATAGTCGCTCGATTTTTCTTCTACCTTATAACTAATATTAACCGTTGAATCATTTACCGGTCTATAATCGATCCCTTTGTAAAGTGCTTCAACATTGAAATATTGAAGATTAGATAACTGCTGTATGCTTCTCAAAATGTAGCTTCTACTGAAATAATTTCCTGGGATTGTATAAAGTTCGCGCCGTATAACTTTATCTTTAGTTCTTTCATTACCTTGAATATCAACTTTGCCGATTTTAAATCTATTGTTTTCATTGACACGTATTATCAAGTCAACAGAATCTTCAGCGACTTTTTCTTCTTTTGCATCAACACTGAAAGCAAGATATCCATTATCTTGATAAAGTGAAGAAACATCAGATTGTTTCTCATTATAATTAAGATTGTAATTAAATTTTTCGTAATCAAAAACATCACCTTTGCGGAATTCCAATCTTTCAGACAAAAGTTCATCCGGATAAACTGTGTTTCCTTCCCAAACAATATTTCTTACTTTGTATTGCGGTCCTTCATAAACATCAATTATTATATCTATTTCAGTTTTGTTTTCAGAAAGTACAACCGAGTCGCGCAGTATCACAAAATCGCGATAACCATTTTTACGATAAAATTTTTCTAATAAACCTTTATCGGTTTCAAATTTATCTTTTTTAAAATTAGCAGATGACCAGAATTTCCACCATCGCTTTTCAGAAGTTTCATCTAATTCACTTTTTAAGTCATCATCATCAAATGCTTCGTTGCCGTTGAAGATTATTTGTCGAACAGATACTTCGTCACCTTCATTAAAATCAAAAATAACCAAAGTGCGTTCTTTTATTCTGTCAATAGAGTTTAGAGAAATAGCTTTATCAAGTTCGAATTCAGTAGTGTATTCATCAGACAAATCTTTATCATTACGCCATGTAATAGTTATTTGATTTTCTGTGGTATCAGCCTGGAAAAAATTAAAATATTTTATATCAATCTTTGCATTTAGATAACCTTCTTCATCATAAAGTTCTTCTATTTTGTTTTTTATTCTGGCAAGCTCTTGCGGTTTTAATGTTTGCCCTCTAACTATAGATATTTTTTTATTTATATCGTCTTCACCGACTTCATCATTACCTCTTAAAACAATTCTTTCTAAACGTGGATATTCTTTAACAATTATTTGAAGAAAAATTCCATTATCAATTTTTTTTTCTATGATTAATTGGACATCTTCAAAAATTCCAAGATTCCACAAACGTTTAATTGCATTGTTTGTTTGATCGCCAGGTATGTCAATTTCGTCACCTACTTTTAGACCGGTGTTGGCAATAATTGTCTGCGCATCTGCAGTTTTATTGCCGGTTACATTAATGCCTAGTATCCGGTAATTAACCTTTTGAATTTGCGGATAAACAGCAAACGCAGAAATTAATAAAATGAGGAGACTAAACTTTTGCCAGCTTTTTGGAGTGAGTATTTGCATTATTATAATTGTTCAAGTTATCCGATAATTGTTCGCTTACTAATCCGAACCTTCTTTCTCTTTTTTGAAAATCTTTTACTGCTGCAATTAAATGCTTGCATCTAAAGTCTGGCCATAATACATCAGATACAAAAATTTCAGAGTATGCAATCTGCCATAATAAAAAGTTACTGATTCTAAATTCACCGCCGCTTCTTATCAATAAATCAGGATCAGGAATATTAGCAGTTGTTAAATTTTTAGAGATCAATTCTTCCGTAATTTCTTCGGGAATAATCTTACCATTAATTGCTTGCTTGGTTATATTCTTAATGGCTTCAACAAGTTCCCATCTGCCGCTGTAGCTAAGTGCAAGATTTAAAATCATTTTTGTGTTGTGTTCTGTTTTTTCGAGTGCAGATTTCAATTCATGCTGAACTATTTCCGGAAGCGTGGTAGTATCGCCAATTGTAGTTAGTCTTATATTATTTGTATTAAGTTCATTAGTTTCATTCTGTAAACTTTTTACTATCAATCTCATTAAAGTAGATACTTCATCTTTCGGGCGTTTCCAATTTTCTGTTGAAAATGTATAAAGAGTTAAAATTTCCACACCTAAACCAACACAAGTTTCAACAACAGCCCTTACAGATTCTACCCCTCTTTGATGACCGGCAACTCTGGGCATATTTCTTTTTTTAGCCCATCTGCCGTTTCCATCCATAATTATTGCTATATGACGGGGAATATTACCTTTTGATTTTACTTCTTCAATTAAATTCTTTTCTGTATCTGTTAACTTAATGGACAATTTTATTATCTACCCTCAATTTTAGGCTCGAAAAAATAGGTTGATGGGTGCTAAATGTCAAGATAACAATAATTTATGATGATTATACTATCGTAGAGTTTTATTCTATTGTTTTTTATCGTCTGGTAATGGGACAATTTTAATATGATTTTTAGTTTCTTCATTTAAAGAAGCCGTGATCATATGGGCTTTAATTAGCAAATGATTTGGAACCCCTAAAAATATAGTGATTTTATTCTCGTGGTATTTAGTTTTTACCTTTGCTAAATATTCAAGTTTAGTAATAAGGCTCGGGTCATTCAACTCATCCTCGGTTAAAGTTATTCCGAATGCAATTTTCTTTTTGTATTTGGCAATTGCATCAACTTCGTAATTACCAACCGGTGATGGGGAAGGCAAGTATTTACCGTACTTGCGACTCAAGGTTAAATAACCGTTACTCCATAACTGGTCGATAAGCGAATCCACTCTTTCTCTATTTAATTTTTGATTAATCATAAAAATCAATTAAACAATGGTACAATTGGTATTATTGGTGAAAATTTTTCTGAACCTAAAATTTTAATATTAGAAATATTATTGTATGCGAATCCTTTAACTTCATTTATACAATTTGTTTTACCAAAGATAATTTTCTTACCATTTTTATCTCTTCCGATATAATAAGGTTCCAAAATTACTTCGTTAATGCCGTACAAAAATTTTACTCTGTTTCTATTGAATATAGCTGTTGAAAATATGATGGTTTTCATGATAGCTCCTTGTTAATTGTAACTTCTGAAT
>CAYXKL010000180.1:0-3710 GCA_964464825.1 uncultured Melioribacter sp.
CCTTCGCCTGAAAAATGGAGCATCCACGAAATCATTATTCATATGGCAGATAGCTAAGTAAATTCCTATGCAAGATGCAGAAAAATTATTGCAGAATCCGGCTCTACCATTATGGTTTATGATCAGGATAAATGGGCAGTAGAGTTGAACTATGCAAATCAGGATATGGATATTGCAATTGATCTTTTCGGTTATTTAAGAATTGCCACTTATGAATTACTTAAACAAATCCCTGAAGAAAAATGGAAAAATTTTATCGAACATCCGGAAAGAGGTAAAATCACACTTGATGAATGGCTCGAAATTTATTCCAACCATGTTGATGTACACATAAAACAAATGAACAGAAATTTTGAAGATTGGCAGATGCACAAAAAAAATTAATACATCAATGATAACATTATGAAAAAATTATTAACGATTATTCTACTCTTTACATTTACTATTCACGCTCAAGATAGCGAATGGTTAAAGAAAATCTATTCAAAAAAAGAATACAGAATTCCAATGCGGGATGGAACTACACTATTTACTTCAGTATACTCTCCCAAAGACACAACAAAGCAATATCCTATTTTGTTATTAAGAACTCCTTACAGAGTTGCACCATATGGTGAAGAAAATTTTCCTGATAAATTAGGTCCAAGCAAAGATTTTGAAAATGATGGTTTCATTTTTGTTTTTCAGGATGTACGGGGTAAGTTTATGAGTGAAGGTCAGTACGAAAATATGCGTCCACATATTCCGAATAAGAAAAGTAACAACGATATTGATGAATCATCCGATACCTACGATACCATTGAATGGTTGATAAATAATATAGAGCACCATAACGGTAAAGTTGGAATTTGGGGAATTTCATATCCCGGTTTTTATGCTGCTATGAGTTTAATTGATTCTCATCCAGCACTTAAAGCTGTATCACCCCAGGCACCAATTTCCGATTGGTTTATTGGTGATGATATGCATCATAATGGTGCTTTAACTTTATCAATGTCTTTCAACTTTTTCGATTCTTTTGATCAACCAAGAGAAGGATTAACAACAGAATGGAAAGGTTTACCTCCTTTCCCATCACCGGATATGTATAATTTTTTCTTAAAACTTGGACCAATAAAAAATATTCAAAAAAATTTTTTTAATTATAAACTTCCGTTCTGGAATGACATAACAAAACATGGAACATACGATCAATTCTGGCAGTCAAGGAATAATTTACCTCATTTCAAGAATGTTAAACCAGCAGTATTAATTGTTGGTGGTTGGTATGATTCTGAGGATCTTTATGGTCCATTAAATATTTATCAATCAATTGAAGAAAAAAATCCTAATAATAAAAGTCATCTGGTAATAGGTCCCTGGCCTCATGGTGGTTGGTCACGTTCTGATGGAAGTTCGTTCGGAGATTTTAATTTTTCAGAAAACACTAGCGACTTTTATAATGACAAAATTCTAAAACCATTTTTTTATTTTTATTTAAAAGGTGAAGGTGAATTAAATCTTCCCGAAGTTATTACTTATAGGACTGGCGAGAATAAATGGATTAATCATAATTCTTGGCCTCCGAAACAAAGCGTTAAGTATTTATACTTGGATGTTGAAAATAAATTAAACTGGCAGATTAATAATTATGATGATGCTTATGATGAATTTGTAAGTGATCCGGATAAACCAGTACCATATACAGCAAAATTTCACGATGCCCAGCAACTTTATTTCCGTACTTATATGAATGAGGATCAGCGTTTTGCTTCAACTAGACCAGATGTTTTAGTTTATCAAACTGAACCGCTTGAAGAAAACATTACCATAAGCGGTCCCATATTTGCAGATCTTTATGTTTCAACAAGCGGCACTGATGCGGATTGGATTGTAAAAATTATTGATGTTCTGCCCGATAGCACAAAAAATCCTGAGAAAAATCCAAATAATGTTGAATATGGGGGTTATCAGCGATTGATCCGTTATGAAATTATGAGAGGTAAATTCCGAAACAGTTATGAAAAACCCGAACCTTTTGAACCTAACGAAATAACAAACGTAAAAATAAAACTTCAGGATATAGACCACACTTTCAAGAGCGGACATAGAATTATGATTCAGATTCAAAGCACAATGTTTCCGTTATATGACAGAAATCCGCAAAAATTTGTTGATATTTACAATGCCGATAATGAGGATTTTCAAAAAGCTGTACATAAAGTATATTTCAGTAAAAATTTTCCATCTAATATAAGATTTACAATAATTGATAATTAATCTATTGAGGGTCAAATGAAAAAAATCATTTTAATATTGTTAGTAATAATTTTTTCACAATCTGCATTTGCACAAGAAATTGCTTTGGGTCCAATAGCCGGATACTTTAAAACATCCGATGCAGACGAAGGTGCATTAATTTTTGGAGGAGCTGTAAGATTAAAATTATCAGATGCTTTTGGTGTTGAAGGTTCTTTTGGATACAGACAAGAAGAATATGAAAACGGATTAGTTAAAGTTACAAGTTATCCTATCATGGCAACCGGTATAATATATGTACTCCCGATGATTTATGGTGCAGCCGGTGCCGGATGGTACAATTTTAATATCGAGTACGCATCTCAGTTAGGATTGGATGACGATACAACGCAAGAATTCGGATACCATTTAGGGGGCGGTGTTGAATTACCACTTGGAAATTTAATTCTACGCGGTGATATCAGATATGTTTTCCTGAATTTGGAATTGGATAATCTACCAAGTGCTAAAGATTTAAAGAGCGATTTTTATGTAATCACTGCCGGTCTTCTTTTCACTCTTTAATTTCTATCAACTTTAACCTAAAGGCGGAGTATTTATGATATTTGATATTCTCAAACATGCAGAACTTTATTATCCTTTACATGAAAAAATGAAAATTGCTTTTGAATATTTGAAGAACAATGACTTCGATAATATTGAACCCGGTACATATGAAATTGATGGAGAAAATGTTTATGCAATTGTTCAGCATTATGATTCTAAACCTCTTTCTGCTGGGAAATGGGAAGCACACAAAAAATATCTTGATATACAATATATTCATTCCGGTAAGGAAAAAATGGGATTTTCAAACTCTCAAAAAATGATAGTTACACAAGAGTACAATGATTACAATGATATTATGTTTCTAAAAGGTGAAGGCGGTTTTTTAACAGCTGAACCAGGTTCATTCGCAATTTTCTTGCCTACTGATATTCATATGCCAGGTATTGCATTAAATTTATCAATACCGGTAAAAAAAGTTGTGGTTAAAATTAGAGTTTCGAGTGTTTCTGAATTAAGCAATACAAAAATTGAAATTGAAAAAGAGCCAGTTGTTGTACCTGAAATTAAAGAAGAAGAAAAACAGCCTGAAGTTAATACTGAAAGAGAATCTGAAACAAAAACCGAGGATAATAACGAAACTGTTGTTTAATGAAAAAATTAATTTTACTATTAATCGCAGTAACAGTAGTTTCTTGTGAATTAAAAGATAATCCTACCGATCCAAACGTAACCACAAGAAACTACTACCTCGGATTCACACCTTTTCCATACGATGTATCTGCAGAAGCACAAGAATATGTTTATACCAAAATATCTACGGATGCAGATATAATTCTTCACCATTTTGGTGATGGTATTCCATGGGAGGAATCGCTTTACGATCAGGAATACCACACAAATATTACTGTTTATTGGCAGTACCG
>CAYXKL010000181.1:0-3632 GCA_964464825.1 uncultured Melioribacter sp.
CACTTATAATTATATCTTCACGCCTTGATTCAAGATAAAGAAATCCATCATCATCAATAAAACCGAAATCACCGGTGAGATAAAATCCATTTATAAATTTCTTTTTTGTTTCACCAATGTTATTAAAATATTCTTTAGCTAGTGTTCTACTTTTTACAGCAATCTCTCCGGAAAGAGAAGTTTTTAATTCATTACCTGATTCATCTAAAATTTTTATTTTAACATCATCAATTGGTCTGCCGGAAGAATCAGGTTTTAAATTAAAATCTGATTTGCTTAAAGCTGTTACCATAGAACACGTTTCAGTTGAGCCATAAACCTTCACAATTGGAAAGCCATTATTAACAGCATCGATGCACAATTGTGTATCAAGCGGTCCGCCACCTAAAAATAATTGTTTCAAATTTGTGTTTGGTTTGTAGCCGGCTTTCAATAATTGTTGGAGTGTAGTTGAAACAAGTGAAAGATGAGTAGGGTTATAATCATTAAGCGAATCAGCAATATCTGCATAATTAAGAGATGCTGGAAAAGCAAGAGATGCTCCGCTTAACAATGCTCTTACTAAAATCATAAATCCGCCAATGTGATAAAACGGGAGAGAAGCAAGCCATGTATCATCGATCGATAAATTGGAAATAGTATCTGTTAATAAAACACTGTTATATAAATTGTCAAAAGTGTGTACTACTGCTTTGGGAATACCAGTACTTCCGGATGTGAAGAGAATTAGAGCAGAGTTCGGAGAACAGAACGTAGTGTGAAATGAGTTTTGAGTTTCAAATTTTGATGTTGATATATAAAATTCTGCTGTTGAAAGTTTATTATTAATTACAATAATTTTTTTATCAATACTTAATAGTGGAAATATTTCTGATAACGATTCTTCTATCAATAAAATTTTTACATCTGCAAGCTTTAATTGAGAATAAATTTCATCAACTTTATTTTTAGGGTTGAGCGGAACGGGTACTGCACCAATCATCCACAAAGCATTTACAATTTTTACAAACTCTATATTGTTACCGCAAAGAATTGCTGCGTGATCGTTTTCTTTAATTCCTACTGAAGAAAAATAATTAGCAAGATTATAAGATTGATTGTACAACACACTAAAATTAACTGAATTACTTTCAAATAAAATTGCTTGCTTGCCATTAAGTATTTCCGATTGCTCATTGAGCCAATGTTTCGTGTTCGAAATGTTTATCATAAAAGAATACCGATTGCAAAAAGCAATCCGTAAAGTGCTGAAAGTTTTGCGGTAAGTGCTAGTGTCTTATTAAGCTGACTTCCTTGAAATGTGTAAATCATATTAACAAGTTTGAAGGAAATCGGTAAGCATAAAAGCGGTAAAAAAACAAATAGACTATTTTTATAAGTGAAATAGACTATAAACAAAACTGCATAAGATAAAATCATAAATATTACATATTGTATCCGCGTAAATCTTTCTCCTAAGATAACAGCCAAAGTGTTTTTATTATTGGATCTGTCCTCTTCTCTATCACGATAATTATTTACTACTAAAATATTTGTAATCAACGCACCGACCGGAATTGAAGACCAGAATACCAGCGGATGAATTTCTAAAGCTTGAACGTAATAAGTTCCAACAGTTCCAATAAAACCGAAGAAAATAAAAACTGCTATATCACCTAATCCATTATATGCAAGAGGCAATGGTCCGGCAGTGTATGCAAATCCGGCAATTATAGATACAACACCGATTAGAAGAATAGGCCAGCCGGCAATGTAAACAAGGTACATTCCTAAAATAAAACTTAAACCGAATGATATTACAATACCGGCTTTCATTTCATTAATAGAAATTATTCCGGATGCAACTGCTCTTTGCGGTCCTAACCGTTCTTTTTTATCAGTACCGGCAACAAAATCATAAAGATCATTTGCAAAGTTTGTTCCGATTTGAATTAGTACAGAGCATAGGAGAGCAATTATTGCAGCAGTAAGATTAAGTTTATTGTGATAGACTGCTAACGATGTTCCGACAATAACAGGTACTATTGCAGCCGGAAGCGTTTTGGGTCGTGATGCTAAAATCCAAGCATCAAATTTTGATAATGTATTTGTTGTTGTGGTCATATTTTATTCTGAAGAGCAGAGCTACTGAGAATCTTCTTGACAAATCTATATTCTATACTCAGATTCTTGGCTTTGCTTATAAATTATTTACGGTACTCTCTTAAATTTTGAAAAATCCGGTTTACGTTTTTCATTATATGCGTTACGACCTTCTTGAGCTTCTTCACTCATATAATAGAGTAATGTTGCATTACCGGCTAATTCTTGAATTCCAGCTTGACCATCAAGTTCTGCGTTAAAAGCTGATTTTAAAAGACGTAAAGCAAGCGGGCTTTTTTCTAAAATTTCTTTAGCCCATTTAACACCTTCTTCTTCAAGTTTGTTTACCGGTACAATTTTATTTACAAGTCCCATCTCGTATGCTTCTTGAGCATTGTATTGGCGGCAAAGGTACCAAATTTCGCGAGCTTTTTTTTGTCCAACAATTCTTGCTAAATAACTTGAACCGAATCCTCCATCAAAGCTGCCTACTTTTGGTCCGGTCTGACCAAAGATAGCGTTTTCAGCTGCAATTGTTATATCGCATACAACATGTAAAACATGTCCGCCGCCGATAGCATATCCGGCAACAAGAGCAATTACCGGTTTGGGAATACTTCTAATTTGTTTTTGTACATCAAGAATATTTAAACGGGGTACACCATCATCTTTACCAATATAACCTTTATCACCTCGTATAGATTGATCACCGCCGGAACAAAAAGCATATTTTCCATCTTTTGCCGGACCAGCACCAGTTAATAAAATAACACCAATTTTGGAATCTTCACGTGCATCGTTAAAAGCATCATAAAGTTCTTTTGTAGTTTCAGGACGGAAAGCATTTCTTTTTTCTGGACGGTTAATAGTAATTTTTGCAATGCCTTCCATCTTTTCATATATAATATCTTTATATTTTTTAACTTTAGTCCATTTATACTTCATTAGATGTCATCCTAGATTAAGTGAGTTGAGAAATTCATAAACAAAGTTAGTAAAAACATCAGGTTTTTCTAAATGAACATTATGACCGCAATTTTCAACCACTACATGTTTAGAATTTTTTATTTTTGAATTAATCCGCTTATTTATTTCTGTATACTTTAAATCATTTTCTCCGCTAATTAACAATACGGGATAATTTATAAGATGAAGTTTATCCCAGCAGCTAGGCATTAGACCGCTGCTGAACCCAGCTAAAGAATTAGCTAATCCTATAACATCATTTTTATTTCGTTTGTTCTTTAATTCATCAACATTAGTTGCGTCTTTTAATGATTCAAACATTGGTGTTGAAAGCCAATAATCTATGAATGATTCAACGCCTTCTAATTTAATTTTATCGGCAAGGAGCAAATCAAATTCAACTCTCTCTTTTTTTTGATAGAAATCTTCGATACCCGGGGTTGTACTTTCGAAAATAGCAGCACATAAATTTTTGGGATATTTTACAGCATAAGAAAGTGCAGCCCTTCCACCCATAGAATATCCGCATAAAATAAATTTGGATAGCTGCAGCTTGGTGATAATTTTTTTTATATATAATAATG
>CAYXKL010000182.1:0-3622 GCA_964464825.1 uncultured Melioribacter sp.
GTACATAAGAAGGTCGTACTAGAACCGGGAAGCCGACTTTTTTTGCAAAATCAACCGCATCCTGAATTGCACTTAACTTACTCCACTCCGGTTGTTCAATTCCTAGTTCATCAAGCATTGCAGAAAATTTACTTCTGTTCTCAGCTTTATCAATTGATTCCGGTGATGTACCTAAAATTTTTATCCCTACATTGTGAAGTTTGAGTGCGAGATTGTTAGGTGTTTGCCCGCCCATTGAAACAACAACACCGAGAGGTGAAATTGCATTATAAATTTCCCAAATTGTTTCAGTAGTAAGTTCTTCAAAAAAGAGCGCATCAAATTGATCATAATCTGTACTTACAGTTTCCGGATTACAATTGATCATAACAGTTTTGTACCCCATTTCACGTAATGATTTTCCGGTTATCACGCAGCACCAGTCAAACTCAACAGAACTACCGATTCGGTATGGACCGGAACCGAGAATTATCACACTTTTTTTCAAGTTGAATTCAAAATCATTTACGGAACAATTGTAAGTGAGATATAAATAATTTGTCTTTGCCGGATACTCTGCCGCAAGTGTGTCTATGTGTTGTATAAAGGGATGTATATCAAATTTTTTGCGCATCATATAAACATCATGTGCATCGTAATTCAAAATGTTTGCAATCTGCCGATCAGAAAATCCATACTGTTTTGCTTCAAGCAAAAGTTCTTTTGATAATTTTTTCTTTGCAGAAGAAATCTTTTTTTCGATGTTGACAATATTTTCAATTTTAGATAAAAACCATTTATTGATATGTGTAAGCGAATGAATCCAATCAACGGAATAACCTAATTTTAACGCTTGAACTACTGCAAAGATTCTTTCCTCAGTTGGCTTGCGGAGTGCTTCTTCCAATTCTTCAAATTCTACTTTTGTTCTGCTTGCTGTTAATCCTTCAACACCAATATCGAGCATACGCATAGCTTTCTGAATTGTCTCTTCAAATTTTCTTCCGATTGCCATTACTTCGCCAACAGATTTCATAGAAGAGCCGAGTTCGCGTTTTGCAAGTCTGAATTTCTTTAAATCCCAACGAGGTACTTTTATTACAATGTAATCAAGCGCGGGTTCAAAAAATGCTTTTGTAGTTTTTGTGATTGAATTCGGTAATTCATGAAGACCGTAACCGAGTGCAAGTTTAGCTGCAATAAATGCCAGTGGATAACCGGTAGCTTTGGATGCAAGCGCCGAACTTCTTGATAGTCGCGCATTAACTTCAATAACCCGGTAATCTTGTGAATTCGGATCGAGTGCATATTGAATATTGCATTCACCTACAATTCCGAGATGCCGGATCGTTTTGATTGCAATCTCACGAAGCATGTGGTATTCGTTGTTAGTAAGTGTCTGGCTTGGTGCAACAACAATACTTTCTCCGGTATGAATTCCCATTGGATCGATATTTTCCATGTTGCAGACAGTGATGCAGTTATCAAATTTATCACGTACAACTTCATATTCAATCTCTTTCCATCCTTCTAAATATTCTTCAACTAAAATTTGGGATGAATAAGAGAGTGCTTTTGCTGCAAGTTTTTTAACTTCATTTTTATTGCGGCAGATTCCGGATCCAAGCCCGCCAAGTGCATAAGCAATTCTAATTATCACCGGAAAGCCGATCTTGGTTGCGTAAGCAACGGCGTCTTCAACAGTTGTTACAGCATTACTTTGCGGGAACTTAACATCAATTTCGGAAAGTTTATTGCAGAAAAGCTGGCGGTCTTCAGTATTTTCAATTGCGTCTATCTGTGTGCCGAGTACTTGTACCTTATATTTTTTCAGAATCCCTTCGCGGTGAAGCGCCAATCCACAATTGAGTGCAGTTTGTCCGCCGAATCCTAAAATGATTCCATCTGGTTTCTCTTTCGCTATTACCTTCTCAACATAATGGGTGTTAATCGGTAATAGATATACTTTATCAGCTAAGTAATCAGATGTCTGAATTGTAGCAATGTTCGGATTAATTAGGATAGTATAAATTCCCTCTTCCTTTAATGCTTTGATTGCTTGTGAACCGGAGTAATCGAATTCACCGGCTTCACCAATCTTTAGTGCAGAGCTTCCGATAATTATAATTTTTTTGTGCTTCATTTAATTCCTATCTAAATTTTCTAACCACCCCCATATCCCCTCCAACTTGTCCGCCATCTTGTTGGGCGGAGGAGGGGGAATTAAAGGGGGAGGTCTTATTTAATATCCTTTAAAAACTCATCGAAGATGAACGAAGTATCAACCGGACCGGGAGCTGCTTCCGGATGAAACTGCACACTCCGGAACGGAAGTTTTTCATGCTGTACACCTTCGTTGGAATAGTCATTTAAATTTTCAAACCATGGCTGCCAGCCGCGAGGAAGTGATTTTGTATCAACTGCAAAACTATGATTCTGCGATGTTACATAACATTTGTTCGAATCAACTTCTTTTACCGGCTGGTTCTGACTGCGGTGACCGTATTTTAATTTATAAGTTTTAGCTCCGGCTGCAAGAGATAAAATTTGATGTCCCATGCAGATGCCGAGTACCGGAACTTGTTTTTTCAAAAGTGTTTTTGTTGATGCAACTAATTGTTTGTAGACTATAGGATTGCCGGGACCATTTGAAATTACAACTCCATCGTAATCCTCTTTTTCAAAATCATGGTCGTAAGGTACGCGTACAACTTTAACTTTTCTTTCAATAAGGTTGCTCATAATACTTCTTTTGCAGCCGCAGTCAACAAGCATAATTCTTTTTTTTCCGCTACCGTACTCTTCAACTTTCTTAACAGTTACTTTAGAGATCAGGTTATCAACATCCGGATCATAGTACTCAACTTTTTCTTTTCCGATTTCAATTTTACCAAGCATTGTTCCGTGTTCGCGTAATATTTTTGTAAGCTGCCGCGTATCAATTCCGAATAATCCGGGCACTTTAAATTTTTTGAGCCAATCGGATAAATTTTGAATTGCATTCCAATGGCTGAAAGAAACCGATTGCTCGGATACAATCAAACCGGTTATTTGTATTTGCGAGGATTCGAAATTAGTTGGGAGACTTGTCTCGCCGAAAGACAGATCATCGGATTCATTCATTGGTGGAATTCCATAGTTACCAACGAGTGGATACGTCATAACAAGAATCTGTCCCTTGTAAGAGGGATCGGTTAATGTTTCGGGGTAACCGACCATTCCGGTATTAAAAACAACTTCGCCGGCAACAGATTTGTGGTAGCCGAAAAGAAATCCTTCGAATGTGTGTCCGTCTTTTAGTTTGAGTGCAGCTGTGTGCTTGTAGCTGTTCTTATTGCTCAACGTAATTCCTTAAAAATTTGGGATGAAAAAGGGCGAGTAGTTACAAAATTGCCTAAACAATGTAAGAAAAAATTTGGTTTGTAGAAAATAGTAAGGGAAATTCTGTTAATTAAGAAAAAACCTCGAAAGTTTTAAACCTTTGATGTTGTGCTAAGTTACTTAAGTAGCAACATCTTCTTCGTTATTGAATTTGAGGAGGTTGTAAGATTGTAGAAGTAAACTCCGCTCGGTAAACTTGAAGCATTGAATTCTATTTCATGTTTACCCATTTCAAATTCACCATGGGCAAGTACCACAACTT
>CAYXKL010000183.1:0-3613 GCA_964464825.1 uncultured Melioribacter sp.
TGGTAAAAGGATCTTTGAATAATGATGGGATATATGAAATCAAATCTATTAATGTAGAAATAGTACTCAAGTTAGCAGATGATGAATTAATATATGATGAAGATGTTGGCAATGAAATATTCATATACCGGGTAGTTTTTCCGGAGTTATTAAAGCTAACTGCTATCAAACTAATAGTATTTAGTATGAACAAGAAAATTGCAGAAGGATTAACATCGGAAAGTATTGGAGATTATTCAGTAGGTGTTATTAATGAATATCCCAAAGCATTATTAACAGATCTTAACATTTATAGGAAATTATGATAGAGAATTATTACGATGAAGAATTTTCTTTGCTTGAATCTTCAAAAACCAATGATGGCTATGGTGGTAAAACAGAGACTTGGACTGAGGTTGCAGATTCAACATTTAAAGGAAAGAAAAGATTGTTGAGTGCGAATGAAAGAATTGCAGATTCTGCTAATCAATACAGTGAGCAATGGAAAATTTATTGTGATATATCGGTGAATGTTACAAGACACAATATGATAAAAGATTCAGCCGGGAATGAGTATTCAATTATTCAAGAACCGGAAAACAAATGGGGACATCATTTAGAAATTATTGTAAGTAAATAAGGGAATACAGCGATGGACAAAAAAATTACAATTAAGGATGTTATTGCTTTCTCATTTGCAATCTTAATTGCAATCATCGGTTATTTTATAAATCAAAGGTTAGCTTCAATAGATGAATCAATAAAAGAGTCGAACATTTTTCAGAAGACACAAATTTCGATTAATGAGAAAATGAATGGTGAAATAAATCTATTGAAAGCAAAAGACCTTGAACTTGAAAAAAAAATAAATGGTGGAAAATGAAAGAGATATTTACAAATCCAGTTTTCTTATACTCGATAGCATTCATTGTACTAGCATTGATAATTATCAATTACAATAAACCAATAATTGCATTCATAACAAATTCTGCATTTAAAACAATTGCTGTCGTTACTTTCTTTGCCGCTGTGTTCATATTCATAACTTTTAATTGGCTGATTGAATTATCATCCTTTGCTGTGGGCATGGCAAAAGGTGCACTCGGATTATTGTTGGTGTGGGTGTTTGATAAATATGCAATGAAAGAAATTGATACAATCAATGAGTTGAAGGAGAGAAATATTGCGTATTCTATTTTCTTTTTGGGTCTGTGTATTATTGTTGCTGCTGCTATCATCAACAGTTAACAGTCAAAAGCACCTTGAAATTGCTGAAAGATTTGTCGGAGTGAAAGAAGCTACCGGGCACAATGATGGTCCGGAAGTAGAAACATTTCTTAAATCAGTTGGACGTAAGAAAGGTGACAGCTGGTGCAGTGCTTTTGTTAGCTATTGTTTAACAGTAGCAAATGTACGTGATCCAAAAATAAGAAGCGGATTAGCACGAGATTTTAAGAGAAGTAAGAATTTAATTTTAGCAAATGATGTATTACGTGGGATTAAAAAAATTCCCCCTGGTTCTATTGTGGGATGGGAAAAAGGAAATACAATTTTCGGTCATATTGGTTTTGTCTTCACAAATTGGAATAAACAGTTTGGTACTACCATTGAAGGGAATACATCTTCCGGTTTGAAAGGATCTCAATCAGATGGTGATGGTGTTTATATCCGTTCAAGATCAATACAGCCGGCAAATTATTTCAGAATTATGTGGTTTGTTTTAGTTAGTGAAAGGTGAGACGTAAGACGTGAAAAAGACAATAAAAATATTATTGATAAGTATTACAGCATTACTGCTCTGGTCGTGTTCATCTACCGAAACAATTATCAAGGATAAGAAAATTGAATTCACTGTACCGGCTATTAGAGATTCATTACCAATAGTATATAAAGAAATTTCAAAAACAATTATAGATTCACTTGAAACAATATTTAATCAATTACCGGACTCAGCAAGAATTGAAGCAGTGAGACCGGATAACCCAAAAATTAAAATTATGTATTACCCAAAGAAAAAATTTTTCGAATTGGATGTATCAGCGCAGAAAGTTGATACAACAATAACAGATACAACAAAGAATGTCATAAAAAAGGAAACTACTACTGCCGAAAAATTCGGATATGCATTATATGGAATAATATTCTTCATTGCTCTTGCAGTAGGTGTCTTGGCATATTTAGCAATTAAATTCAGATGGTTTAACTAATGAGCGTAACCTTTAACAACAATAAGTTTTTTAATTATGTAAAGAGGAGGAAGATTGCTGGTCTGCGGTTAGTTGGTGCTTTTGTGGATGGTGAAATTGCTAAGAACATTAAGAAACAGGGATTAATCGATACTGGTAATATGATCAACTCCAGATCCTTTAAAGTTTATGAGAGTGACAGTTTAGTCAGGTGTTCTGTTAATACTATTTATGCAGCAATACAAGAGTTAGGTGGATTAATCAAGCCGGATAAAGCCGGTGCATTGACAATCCCTATTCATCCGGATGCAAAAAGATTAGTTCGTAATGGCGGATCTGCACGAGACATGAAAGATTTGGTAATGATCAAACGTAAGATTGGAGCTCCCTTGTTGGTCCGCATCAAAGAGAAAGGACGCAATAAAAGATTTGATATAATGTTCGTTTTGCTAAAGAGTGTTCAAATACCGGCACGGCCATATATGAGACCGGCACTATATAAAAACAAAAATAAAATTTTAGAAGTATTCAGTAAGGCAAAAGCAGCATGAAGATTGATCAATTAAAATCTGCAATAATTACCCGGATGCTTGGTGCAACGAATGATTTTAAGACAGCAATTGCCGATCAGTTCTTCTATGTGGAGAATCCTAATAATGATAATGAAGTGATTTATCCTTATGGTGTATTCCAGATAATTACCGGAAGTGAAGAAGAAGATACAGCTACAAAATTTCCTAATCCGATTGTGCAAGTGACAATTTATGATGATGATTTAAGCAGTGCAACAGCAACAGACTGCGGAAATAAATTTGATGCACGTTTTAACGAATGCCAATCTAATCTTGTGCTTACAGACTATATAGTTCTTAGAGTACATGGTTTAGGAATTCCGCGTGAAATAAAAACTCTGAACGGTAATTGGCAATGGTCGCGTGATTATGAAATTCTATTACAGAATAAATAAAAATTAAAATCACAGAGGAGTAAATAAAAAATGGCAAAGGTACTTGGTAAATTGATGAGTATGACATTCGGCGGATTTGCAGTACCGTTGGAGTCTCAAAATTATGATGAAACCTTTGATGTTCTGGATGTAACAGACAACCTATCTACCGGGGATGGCAAAGAAACTGTTACAACAAGGGCTACAAGGGTGCTTCAAGTTACACGCATTCTCCGGAATGGTTCATCAGTTAAACAGATTGGTACAGCTTCTGTATTTACATTCAACTCAGTTGCTTACTATGTAACCTCAATCAACTATGAAGTTAATTATGATGAAGTTGATTTAACTGATACACAAACGGCATCAACTGCAAAAGAAATTTCAACAGGTTTTGCCGAGAGAAAGACTTCTCTCGATTTGTGGATGAAAGATACCACGGCAGAACCACCTCTTAATGCAAATTATTCAGCGGTTTTATTGTTTGCAACCGGTATATCCG
>CAYXKL010000184.1:0-3598 GCA_964464825.1 uncultured Melioribacter sp.
TTCTAGTGGTTTGGGTGCTGTTATTTCTATTGTTTCAGTACTGATAGGATTACTGCTGAGTTGTCTATTTAATTCAGGTGACGGTTGTAAACTAATATTTGAAGAGCCATGTGAGTTTTTGGAAATCTTAACTTTCAGTTCACCTTCTTGAACAGAAAATTCGGTGATTTCACTCTGCTCAACCATTTTAATTAGTTTCTTAAGTAAATTTATATCCATTACCTACCAATGATTAGTTTCTAATTCAATAAAGAACAGAATAAATTTCTACTGGTGGTGTTTCAATAGTAATATGAATTAGGAAAATGGCTATTTATAAATTTTAGCCCTCTTTACAATAACACACACACAGTCGGGGTGAAAATATAGGTACCCATTCCTATAAAATCAAGGAAAGATATAATGTAAATAAGACTATTAATCAACTTTCCGCTTTAACTATATATCTATCAAGGTCTTGAACAACATAAGAAGTTTTATAATCTTTTTTAATTTCCTGGAATAACTTTAAAGCTTCGGTTTTTTTCCCTAATTGCAGAAGATTTATACCTGATTTCATTAAATATTCAGGTTTTGATGGATTACTGGTCGAAATACTTGCCGCTTCTCTATATAAATCAGCGGCCTTTTCATATTCTTTTTTTGTTTCATAATACGATGCTTGTCCGGCTTTTGAAGCAGCAATAAATAATTCATTACTGCCGGAATAATCAGCAAACTGTTCAAAAGCTTCGTCAATTTTACCAAGTATTACATAACAATTTGCTAAATAGATTTTTGCAGTCTCACCTTGTTCAGTGCTTCCGTATTCATTAACAATCTCTTTCAATCCTATAATGTTGTTTTTGGGATCGCCATCAATAGCTGCTTGATAAGAACCATTATCATACAAAGGGACAACTTTGGATAATAAATTTGTAGCAGTTAAGTTATCATTAGCTCTTTTATTAGACATTAATACAATTGCTACCACTATTAATGCAGCAGCAGCAATTCCTATCAAAAATTTGGCTTGGTTTTGTAAAAAATAATTGTAAAACTTATAATAACTTGTAACAAGTTTATCTTGTTTAATCTCTTTCTTACTAATTCTTTTTTTAGCTGTTAACACATTTACCTCTTATTGTTAAATATCTTAAAAATACGGCGGAAAATTTAGTAAATATTACAGACCTATTCTAATATGATTTGAAAAAATCCATGCACTATTTTCGATAAAGACTTCTACTCTGTAAGCACCAATCTCCTTTACATCAAATTCTGCCACAACTGAATTAACAGAATTTATTAATTCTCCATTTCTCATTAATCTGATGGTACCGCCATTACCGGGAACTTTTACTTTTAATATTAAATTATCAAATAGAGGAATTAAATCCCCCATCTGGAAAATTTTTGAATTATCAGATGCATAAAAAGAAAATCCTTTTGCATCACCATGATTAAAATTTGAGAAGAAACATTTTCCATTTCTTAATGATTCATAAATTTCTTTTTTAGCATCATCAAGCGGTAATTTATTTCCATTTTCTTTAATGTTTTTGTCTGTTAAAACATGAGTTCTAATTGATTTGAACAGAACTTTATATGGAAAAACCTCAACTTCAAAAAATCCAAGTAGATTTACTTTATGTGCATGCGCATCAACACCGCCAATACCGACTACTCGTCGTTTTAGGTTCAGTTTATCCCAAACATCAAGAGTTTCTTTTGAGGGCATATTTACTGATTTAAGCGGATGGATAAAATAATTATACTTATTCTGTTCAGTTAATCCTTCCATCCATTCAGACATATGATTCCAAATTTCAATACCCGTAAAATCATCTGTATCCCATTCAAGCCAGGGATAAGGTGGATGTTTTTCCATCGAATTTCTTTTTTCGTGCGGATGAGCAATAAATCCTAATCCACCGGCTTCTTTTACTAATCGTACATATTCTTTTGCCGGTAAGCGTGTTGAGTAAGCTTCATTAACTCCTAAAGCAAGCAAATGATTTTTATTTTCTTTGTCATTTATTTCGCAGCCAACTAGAAGCAGAGTATTATCGTACCATCCTTCGTATCCTTCATGCAGAGCTCGTAATGTATTATGATCGGTCAGTATAATAAAATCCAAACCGGATTCGTTTGCAAATCCGGCAATCTCTTTAACTTCACCCGAACCATCAGAGTAGACTGAATGGATATGTATTGCACCGACATACTCAAACATTAATCACCAAATCATTTAGGTAGGATTTTAAGTTAATTAGTTATCACCCGTTATTAACTTCAATCAAAGTAGTATACTGGGTAGTTTGTTCTTTTATCATATCAGAAAGTTTAGTCATTAAAATATCGGTTCTCTCATCGGAATTATCATCAAAATTTTCGAAAGCTTCTTGCGAATTGAACAAATATACTTCTTCGAAACTGTTAGGTTTATTTTTTTGTTCATAAACAGAATAATTATCTAATCCTTCAGCTTTAACCAAATTTTTTAACTCGCGCACTACATCTAAATATTCTTCTCTTTTTTCAGGAAAAATATTATAACGAATTGAAAAAATTACTCTACTCATGTATCTCCTTTATTAAATTGTAATTTCACCTTTGAAAACTATTTCTGCCGGTCCGATCAAAGACAGATTACTAATTTCATGTTCATTAATATCGAAAGTAACTTTTAAATTATCTCCGCCTCTTGATAAAAAATTAAATGGTGGATTCATTTTTTTTGTCTGATACAATATTAATGCAGTACCAACAATACCGGTACCGCAAGCTAATGTTTCGTTCTCAACACCTCTTTCATAAGATCTTATCTTAATTTGATCTCTTCCTAATTCATAAAAATTAACATTGGTACCTAATGGCGCAAAATCTCTTGAATATCTAATCTCTTTTCCAATTTCATAAACCGACAATTCATCTATATCCCTAAAAAATTGATTCGGTTTTGAAGAATCAACTAAAATATCATTTACGTTAATTACAACATGCGGTGAGCCGGTATTAATATATGAAGCTGTAATTAACTGTTTTACCGCTTTAATTTTGAAATTTAATTTATATTCAGTCGGTTTATTAAAATTAAATTTTACTAATCCACCCTCCAAAACTCGACCGGAATAATTAATTCCATTTGATTGAAATGTAACTTCTTCCTTGTTTATCAATCCAATTTCAGAGGCATAATAAAGAGAACATCTAGCTCCATTAGCACATAAACTGCCGGCTGAACCATCAGCATTAAAATACTTCATTTCAAAATTTGAACCTGATTTTCTACTAAATAAAATCAGTCCGTCAGCACCTATTCCATAGTGTCTGTCGCAAATTTCTTTAATTTTGAGCGGATTTAGGTCAATTTCACCGTTTATATCAGTATCAAATAAAACAAAGTCATTGCCGGCACCGCTAAGCTTTGTAAAAAAATATTGAATCATTTCAATAACAAATTTAAGGTAATATCGTTCTGAATGCAATGGAAAATATCGATTGGCACGATTTTTAGCAGTAAATTGGGAAAAAACCTAAAAATAATTAATAAAAATTAGGAGAGATATTTTTTAATCTCTTTAAGCAGCAGTTTATTATCAACCGGTTTAACAAT
>CAYXKL010000185.1:0-3578 GCA_964464825.1 uncultured Melioribacter sp.
GTGCGGCGCTGGCGTCATACGCATGCGCATCCGATTTTTGGGCTTCCTGGCCGATGGCGAATCCGCCGACAAACCATGCGACCGACAACGCAGCTGCGACAATAATTTCTCGCTTCGATTCATAATTTCTCCGCATAGGTTAATATTTTGATGTGTAAGATAATTATTAAACGCCTTACTTAAAAAGCATAGCACACAGATTCAACGGATCAAACTGATGCAAACAGATAAATCCATGCAAATTTGATCTATCCATTCTATTTGTGTGCGATTAAATAAAGTTTGGTAAATTTGTATCGAAACTTTTTATCGATAGGTAATTATGAAACATAATATTATCGGCAAGCAGCATAATTCAAAACTTTGCTTTGTATGCGGATTGAAAAACAAATTCGGAATACATGCACATTTTTATATTACAGAAAATCAGGAATTGATAGCACTATTTACACCTTCAGAAGAACATCAAAGTTATCCGGGAAGACTTCATGGCGGTATTGCTTCGGCTGTTTTAGATGAAACTATCGGCAGAGCTATATTAAATAAATACGAAACTGAAGTTTGGGGAGTTACGATTGATCTGAATGTTAAATTCAAGAAACCTATTCCGCTCAATGAAGAATTGAAAGTGATAGGAAGAATTACAACTGAGAACAGCCGTATGTTTGAAGGAACCGGCGAGATTATTTTACAGAATGGTGATGTTGCCGTTACTGCATCAGGAAAATATTTGAAAGTTCCGCTTGAGAAAATTACGGAGTTCGATAGAGAAGAAAATGAATGGAGAATTGTAGAATTGGAAAATGATCCAACAGAAATTGAAGTATAATCTTATTTGAATGTTGAGTATTTATTTTTCCGCAAATTAAAAACAATAAAGAATAGAAAAAGTATAATCGAATTAATTAGCACCGCATTTGTAATTCCATAATGCTCGGCAACATATCCTATCCATAAAGACCCAAGCGGATAAAGAGCAAAAAAAGTGAAAGTGTAGAAACTTAAAACTCTTCCCCTAAATTTTTCTTCAACCATTGTTTGTATTAAACCGTTTGAAAGGTTGTATTGTGTGATTATCATTCCGCCGATAAAGATTAAAAGAACTATAGAAATTATAAATGATCGGTTGAAAGAGAAAATGAAAATCAAAATTGGAAGAGTGAAAACACTGTAAATTAAATATTTCGTTCTATCGATATATTTATTTACTGTTGCTATTATCAATGCAAAAGTAACTGCACCCAATCCGCGTGCTGATTGCAAAAATCCGTTTGTAGTAGAATCACCGTGAAGAATATCAACCGCCCAAGCTGGAAAAAGTGTAACTAAGCCCATTCCAAATACACTTAACATTGCTGTAATTAAAAGAATTCCGGTGATCACTTTATTGGTTTTAAGATAACGAATAGCATCAGCAACTTCTGTGAAAACTGAATTATTGTTTTTGCTACGTTTAACCTTTTTCAATTTCATTCTTGAAAGATTATAGAGCACAGCACTGAATGATATTCCGTTAATTGTAAAGCACCAAGCTGGACCAAATAATGCATACGTAATTCCGCCGAGAGCCGGACCGACTGCTGTAGCAGTATTAAACATTGTAGAATTCAAAGCGATTGCATTTACGAGATCTTTTTTATCGACAAGTTCATTAACAAATGCATGACGGGTAGGTGCATCAAATGCGTTAATTATTCCGTGTAGAAAAGCAAATCCGAGCAGATGCCATGATTTGATAATACCGGTAAAAGTGAAGAAAGCAAGAATAAATGCCATCAACATTAATGAAATTTGAGTTGCAAATAAAATTTTTATTCTCGAGAATCGATCTGCTGCAACACCACCATAAAATGAAAAGAACCACGCGGGAATTCCTCCGGCAAAACCGACATATCCCAAATACGCCGGAGACTTTGTCAATTCAAAAATGAAAAATGCAAATGCAGTTGACTGCATCCACGAACCGAAGAGGGAAATCATTTGTCCCCAAAACCATAATTTGTAATTCTCATAGGATAATGCAGCAAAAGTATTTTTAATACTGAATTTCTTTTCTGGAAAAATGCGTCGTAAACTTCCATCTTCTGGTGGGAGGATTACAGTTGAATCGGATTCTGAATTATTCTTTGCCATTAAATTCTATATAAAAACAAAAATTTTACTCTTGATAGTATTATTATCCCGTCAAGAGTAAGTTCAAAATAACTATTTACTCTTATCAAGATATTTTGCTGCATCTTTTGCAAAGTATGTTAAAATCATATCTGCACCGGCACGTTTAATTGCGATAAGTGATTCCATCATAACACGTTCTTCGTCAATCCAGTTATTTCTTCCAGCAGCTTTAATCATGGCATATTCACCGCTAACTTGATAAGCGGCAGTCGGCATTTCAAATTTTTCTTTTACCCTCCAGATAATATCGAGATAAGCACCAGCCGGTTTAACCATAATCATATCGGCACCTTCTTCAATATCGCTTTCGGCTTCGCGTAATGCTTCATTACTGTTTGCAATATCCATTTGATGTGAACGTCGGTCGCCGAAAGCCGGGGCTGATTCTGCAGCATCACGGAATGGTCCATAAAACCCCGATGCATATTTAACAGCATAACTCATTATTGGAATATGTGAGAATCCTTTGTAATCGAGTGCTTTGCGGATAGCACCTACTCGTCCGTCCATCATATCGGATGGAGCAACTATATCTGCACCGGCTTCTGCATGCGATATTGCCTCCTTAGCAAGAAGGGATACTGTTTCATCATTCAAAATATTTTCACCTTGCAGAACACCGCAATGCCCATGTGATGTATATTCGCACAAACATACATCAGTAATTACAAGTAATTTTTTTAGATCCGATTTTATTGCACGGACCGCTTGCTGAATTATACCATTTGGATCATAAGCACCGGAGCCAACTTCATCTTTATGATCCGGTATTCCGAAAAGAATCACCGCCGGTATTCCCAGACTTTCAACTTCTTTGCATTCATCAACAACAACATCAACTGACATTTGATAAACGCCGGGCATTGATTTCACTTCTTTTTTAATTTTTGTACCGGGCACAACAAACAATGGATAGATTAAATCATGCTTGGTAAGTACAGTTTCACGAACCATATCGCGAACAGTTGAGTTATATCTTAAACGTCTTAATCTTTTTGTTGGAAACAGTGCCATAAGATTCTCCTTATATAGATAACACTCAGATAAATCTGTTTGGATCAGTTAAGATCAGTTCAAACAGTGTGCTATAGTTTTTTTATTTTATTAAAAACTAATTCAGAATTTTTTACGCAATCGCCAACTGAAATTCCACCGCGGAAGTTTCCGCTAATAAAAATTCCCGGATTTTCTTTCTCAAAATTATCGAAATAATTCTCGTGTTCAACGTAACCGATATTGTATTGAGGAATTGCTTTCTGCCACATTTTTTCTTTAACAAAAATTGGATTTGAGTTTATTTTCATTATTTGTTTGAATTCACTCAGCACTTTTTCAATTAACTTCTCGTTCCCGATATCAAACAAGTGAGGTGACCTAGCCCCGCCAATGAAAAGTGTAAATGC
>CAYXKL010000186.1:0-3536 GCA_964464825.1 uncultured Melioribacter sp.
GACAAGGTGCTCGTGCAGCATTACCAATTTGGGCAATATTTATGCATGATGTTTATGATAAGCTTCAGCTGCCGGTGGAAGATTTTCATCCACCAGCCAGCGGTAACGTTGTACCTGTAAAATATTGCCGTGAATCTATTTATGAAATTGGTGATCCGAGATTATATTCTTCGGATTGCAGAACTGGTGTATTAGAAGATTTATCAAACATCCGCGATATTCCATCAACATACGATGCATTTCGCGATACAGCAATTAAAGTATTCGACAGATATTCTATTAAAGATACATCTCATGAAGCGCGTGAAATTAGATGATTCTTTTAATTAGTTTTTCACTTACTTATTTTTGAATCCACGATAAATATAAATTTATAATAGATGATTGGTAAAAGCCCGGATGGCGGAATTGGTAGACGCGTTAGTTTCAGGAGCTAATTGGCGCAAGCCAGTGGGGGTTCGAGTCCCCCTTCGGGCACAATAAAAAGAAAATTATTTTGTATCAAAAACCTTGCGTATCAATATCGAAATTCAATATTTCAGAACCTCTTACTTTAGATAAAGCTTATCATGAAGCTTTAAAATTTACAAAAACGCATTACGAAAATTTTCCGGTTGCATCATTATTCATTCCAAAAGATTTAAGAAAACATATTGCGGTTGTTTATCAATTTGCAAGACAAGCAGATGATATTGCCGATGAAGGGATTGAGAATGAAGAATTGAGAATTGAGAATTTAGAATTATATAAAAATCAATTATCTGATTCTTTAAATGGCAAGTATGATTCACCATTTTGGACTGCATTTCACAACACTATTTTGCAATTCAATTTAACACAGAAAAATTTTTTTGATCTTCTAGATGCATTCAAACAAGATATTACCAAAAAACGATATTTTACGTTTAATGAATTATTGGAATACTGTGAGAAGTCTGCTAATCCGGTTGGCAGAATAATTCTTGAATTACATAATATTAATGATCCTCAAGTATTAGATTATTCAGATGCTGTTTGTACTGCATTACAATTAACAAATTTTTATCAAGATATTTCAGTCGATTATCAAAAAGATCGCATTTATTTACCAATTGAAGAGATGGGAAAATTTGGTGTTACAGAAAATATATTTCGGTTAAAAGAAAATAATATTAACTTTCAAAAGCTGTTAAAATACCAGGTTGAAAGAACACATAATTTATTTGAGGATGGGAAAAATATTTTAAATAAGCTTCCATTAAGATTGAGATACCAAATTAAAATGACAATTTTAGGAGGTGAAAAGATACTTCAAAAAATTTCTCAAATAAATTATAATGTTTTGAATGAGAGACCAACCTTAACAAAATTTGATATTATCCAAATTATATTTAGAACACTTATTAAATGATAGATAGCACAAAAGCAATAGCTAAGGAGAGTAAAAGCAGTTTCTATTATGCTTTTAGTTTGCTGCCGGCACAAAAAAGAGATGCAATGAATGCTGTGTATGCATTTTGCAGAAAAACAGATGATATAGTTGACGAAGGGAGTGAACCTGATGATGTTAAATATGAAAAACTCCGGAAGTGGAGGTTAGAACTAGAAAAAGCCATTAATGGGCGTTCTTATTATCCATTGTTAAATAAAGTTGCTGCTATAATTAAACAATTTAATATTCCACTCGATCCATTCTTTGAATTGATTATCGGTATGGAAATGGACCTTAATCAAAAAAGATATTTAAGTTTTGAAGATCTTACAAAGTATTGTTATCGTGTTGCTTCCACAGTTGGACTCATGTGCATTGAAATTTTCGGATATAAAAATAAATCTGCTAAGGATTATGCAATAAACCTTGGACTTGCAATGCAGCTAACCAATATCATTAGGGATGTTGGCAGAGACTCGGACAATGGTAGAATTTATATTCCGCAAATAGATATGAAAAATTATAATTACTCTGAAGAAGAATTATTTAAGAAAAGTTATAATGATAATTTTAAATCACTTATGAATTTTGAAGCAGACCGAGCGAAATATTTTTTTAATAAAGCAAATGAATCTTTAGATTTTAATGATAAACCTTCCATGTTTCCGGCACGAGCAATGCAGCATATCTATACGAAATTATTGCAAAAAATTGAAGTTGCTAATTATAATGTATTTAATAAGAATATCCGTGTCAATACATTTGAAAAAGCAGCAATTTCATTAGGTGTTTGGGCTAAATATCGTTTAGTGTATTAATGAAAAAATGTATTGTTATTGGCGGAGGATTTGCCGGTCTTTCTGCTGCTGTATACCTATCCGAGCATAATAATCAAGTTAAGTTAATAGAGGCTTCTCCAAAACTTGGCGGAAGAGCTTATTCTATTTTCAACAAAAAATTTAATAATGTGTTTGATAATGGCCAACATTTATTAATGGGTTGTTATACAGACACATTAAATTTCTTAAATAAAATTGGTACGAAACATCTTCTAGATATTCAAGATTCTTTAAATGTAAATTTTGTTGATAGAAGCGGTCACATATTTAAATTATCTGCTTCACCAAAATATTATCCTTTCAATTTACTTTTTGCAATACTGAATTATAAAGCAATTCCGTTTAAATCAAGATTAAAGATTATTGATTTTTTTTTAGATCTTATTTGTTGTTATAATGAAGATCTTCAGAATGTTACTGTAAAAGAATGGTTGATTTCAAAAAAACAAGATGCAAAAACTATTCAAGCATTTTGGGATATTTTAGTTATTGGAACATTGAATACATCTCTAGATAAAGCTTCAGCAGAAATATTTGCAGAAGTATTGGAAGAAATTTTTCTAAATGGGAACACAAATGCAAAAATTATTTTACCAAATATTGGTTTGAGTGATTTATATGCATTACCTTCAAAAAAGTATATCGAAAAACTCGGCGGTAATGTTAGTTGTTCTGAAAAAGTTTTAGAAATTAAATTACTTAATAACCGTGCAGTAAAGATTATTACTGATAAAGAGATTTATGACGATTTTGATTATGTAATTACTGCCATACCTTCAAATGGATTAGCAAAAATATTACCAGATCAATTAAACTTACCCACGTTCGAGTATTCACCCATTCTAAATGTTCATCTATGGCTATCAAAAAATCCATTTACTGAGAGATTTTATGGATTAATTGATTCAGAAATTCATTGGGTATTTAATAATGGAGGCTATATCTCTTTAACAACAAGTAATGCTGAAAAACTTATTTACCTAACCGATAATGAGATATTGGAAAGATTAATATCGGATTTAGAGATTTTTTTCCCTATATTCAAATCAAGTTTTTTAACAGATTCAATGATTATTAAGGAAAAAAGAGCAACATTTGTCCCTGATATTGAATCAACTATTAAAAGGAAAGAATTAAACTTTAAGTTTGAGAATTTATTTGTTGCTGGTGACTGGGTTAATACCGGTTTACCATCAACAATTGAAAGTGCAGTAATCAGCGGCCGACTTGCTGCTCAAAAAATTATTGATATCAAAAGTAAATAAACTTTTTATGCAGAGCGGACA
>CAYXKL010000187.1:0-3485 GCA_964464825.1 uncultured Melioribacter sp.
GGTTTACTCGAATTACCATGTCCCAACATATCTATTGCTATTGAATAAAAATCCGATGGTAATTTATCCGCTATAAAATTCCAATCATCGGCTCGGCCGGTAAAACCATGTAAAAAAACGACGGGGATTCGTTTAGTTTTTAAGTTTGCTTGATCGAGTACCAGGTTAAATTCTAGGTCATCAATTTTTAATTGCATTTACCGCAATATTTATTTTATTAGATACTATCTGCCAAAAACTATTTCTTAATGTTTTTGATTTTTTGGAATCAGTAATAATTTCTAATACTGTAAACTTTTTTACTCTGATTGATTTTAATAGTTTCTCTTTAAGTTCTTTTTTCGATTTGATCTTGAAGTATTCACCGTTATAAGCTTTAACGAAATTAGCGAATTTTATATTTAAAGAAGTAACAAAATTATCTTTATATAGATTGCCAAATCTTGAAATTGGAAGAGATTCAAATATTCCACCTCCATTATTATTTATTAGAACAACTGTCAGAGGTATTTTATATTTATATGTATTATGTAAACCATTTAAATCGTGGTAAAAAGCAAGATCACCCGTTAATAAAATTGTTGGTAGAATTGAAACTGCCGCAATTCCAAGTGCTGTGGAATTAATACCGTCTATTCCACTTGCACCACGATTAACAAATAAATTAATTTTTTTATTACTGCTCGCTGCAAAGAAATCGAGGTCTCTAATTGGTAAACTATTTGAAACCATTAAATTGCATTTTTCAGGAAGCAAGTCTAAAACAGATTTAATAAGATTCCCTTCAAAATTAAAAGAGGTTGTAGAAAAGAATCTTTGTTTAATTGTCTCAACTTTCAGATCAAGAATGGAAAAATGATTTATCCACTTGCTCGCACGGTTTATTTTTTTACTGATTAACATTTTACAAAAATAGTTCTCATCAATTTTAATAAACTGCTTTGCTGTTAAAGTAGGATCATTTTTATCGCCGAATTTGTTTACAATAATTTTTATTGCGCTGCTTTTTTTAACATAATCCTGAACAATGTTAGAGGTTGGTGCTCCTCCAAATTGAATTATGATTTCAGGTATATACGATTGGATAAAATTTCCAGATTTTATTAGAGAAGTAAAATTATTGATAATACTTTTTTTATTATGTGTACCAAAACGTAGTGATGAAGCCCCATCAGCAATGATTGGATAACCTATGTGATTTGACAAACGAACAATATTTTTAATTGTTGTCTGATCAAAATTGTTATAACCACAAAGTATTATTCCTTTATCTTTATTTTTAAGCAAACTAATAATTTTATCAATATTATTGTTTTGTTCTACGACTTTGATATTGTGAATTGCTTCACTATATTTTTCTATTAAATTGATTTCAAATTTCTCAGTCGGTATATCAGGTTCAAAAGGTTTTTCAAAGGGCATATTAAAATGGATTGGACCGGTATCATTTATTAAACCAACGAGCAAACCCCGATTAATTGTTTTCTTAAAATCGTTTAATTTTTTTGAAGACAAATTAGGTAAGCCGGTATCCGCAAAAAACCTAATATGATTTCGGTAAATATTATTTTGATTAATTGTTTGGTTAGCGCCTCTACCCCTTAATTTTGGTGGTCTGTCAGCAGTGCATATTATTAAAGGTATACGCTGATAAAATGCTTCGATTATTGATGGATATAATTCCGCTACTGCGGTCCCTGAAGTTGTAACAATTGCAACCGGGGATTTAGTTTTTTTTGCTAATCCCAAAGCAAAAAAACCCGAAGACCTTTCATCAACAATAATATAAGGTTTAATTTTATTATTAGTAACAAATGCTAAAGTTAACGGAGTACTTCTTGAGCCGGGTGAAATGCATACATAATTCACACCATTTCTATAAAGTTCATCAACAAAAAAATCACACCAAACAGTATTACGATTGACTGATAGTTTCATTTTCAAAGAGAGATAAGATAGGTTTAAATTTTAGTTCGGTTTCTTTGAATTCATTTTCTGCTATAGAACCATTTACAATACCGCATCCGGCAAAAGCGTACAATCTATTCTCTTTTATAAGTGCCGAACGGAGTGCAACAGCAAATTCACCGCAAGTACTATTGAACCATCCAATTAGACCAGCATACATACCGCGGTCAAAATTTTCTAAATCGTTAATTAATGGGATTGCAGTATTTTGCGGATAGCCGCATACTGCCGGCGTTGGGTATAGTTTAGCAATCATTGGAAATATTGATTTATCTTTGTTGAGTTCTGCTCTGATTGGAGTCCAAATGTGTAAAATATTTTTCAGTTTTTTAATGAATGGTTCCTTCTCATAATTTATTACATCGCAATATTCGGTAAGTATATTAGTAATAAAGTTCAACACACTGTTGTGTTCATTAAAATCTTTGGTATTATTAATTAATTGAGAAGAAAGAATTTCATCTTCCCAAAAATCCTTTCCGCGTTTTATTGAACCAGCTAATGCTTCTGTTTCAATAATAGAATTATTAAAGTTTAATAATTTTTCAGGTGTTGCTCCTAAAAAGAGAGAGTTATTTTGTTGATATGAAAATGTATAGCATTCTGGATACTGCTCTTCGAGGGATTTAATTATGTACTCAATAGAAATTGGGATTGAAAGTCCAGCAGTTAATTTTCTTGCAAGTACTATCTTAGAAATTTCACCTTTGTTTATTAATTCTAAAGATTTATTTACCGATTCTTTCCAATCATTAAATGATGTGCACTCAATAATTGAAATTTCAGCATTGTTTACTACCGGACTTGATTCAATTTTTTGTAGAATATTTTCTATGTGATCAATTAAATGATTATCGGATAAATCGTTTACTATAAAATTGATAATTAAATAGCAATTAGAATTATTATTCAATAAAAGTATTCTTGGTAAAAACCAGTAATTTGATTTGAAGTCATTCCAAAGATTACTTCTTTCTTTGGTTGGAAATTTATTTCCACCAATAAATAACGGAATTGATGTTTCATCAAAAACTATTTTATTCCGTTCAATATTATAAAAACCATTTACAGAAAAATGAGGATCATTGAATTGATAAGTTAATTCCATAACTTCTTCTAATCCGCAGAATGAAAAATTTGAAGATGGGTATGACCAGTAAAAATGGTTATATGAAGAATTTAATAGATTTAATAAAATATTGAATTTTTCTTTATCAATTTCCTGGATATACTGAAATATTTTATTTCCAGCTAATTTGTTCTTTGATGCCTCGGAAATAAAATCAGAAAAATATTCTTTATTTAGAAAAGACATAGCAATATTTGTTTACTTTATAAGTAAATATACTTTTTAACTGTAAAGTTTCAAAAAGAGGAATAAATTGATTTAACAATTGTGTTTTTTTACTGAAGATTATCAAATATTAGCTTGACACGAACCAAACCATGAATTATCTTTGCAACAAATGAAATTGTACAGCGAAACATATTATACTAATTTTAACACTACACTACAT
>CAYXKL010000188.1:0-3470 GCA_964464825.1 uncultured Melioribacter sp.
TACTGAACCCGGTTATTTTTAGATGGGAGTTCATCTCTACAATTTTTTTAGAAACAACTTCATTAAATCCATCCAGAACGGTAAGGGCAATAATAACAACGCAAACACCAATTGCAATACCGGTTATAGTTATTAGGGAAATAGCAGAGATGAATCGAGAGTTTTTTCTTGATTTGAAAAATCGGTCAGTTAAAAAAAAGATTAAAGACATTAGATTCGCATCTTATTAATATGAAAAATAACTATAAAAACTTTATTAAGGAATTATGGTAGTAAAATTGACATTTCACGGTCAAAAATATATTTTTGTTACCCTCAATTTAATCGGGGAGTAGCTCAGCCCGGCTAGAGCGCTTGGTTTGGGACCAAGAAGTCGCAAGTTCGAATCTTGTCTCCCCGACATGAATGTTCTTAAAATATTGAGATGTGCCCGTAGCTCAATAGGATAGAGCATCAGCCTTCTAAGCTGAGGGTTAGTGGTTCGAGTCCACTCGGGCATACTGGGTAAATAATTTTTCAGATTTTCATTAATATTAATAATTTTCTGATTAATTTAAATTAAATGGTGACCATAGCTCAGCTGGTTAGAGCATCTGGTTGTGGCCCAGAAGGCCATGGGTTCAAATCCCATTGGTCACCCAATAAGTAAAAAATATTTTTTGGCCCTATCGTCTAATGGTTAGGACATCGCCCTTTCACGGCGGTAATATGGGTTCGAATCCCGTTAGGGTCACTCTTTCCTTAAATGTTAAATTCAAAATTATAAATTGTAAATGCGGTAATTTGGGTTCTGCCAATGGCATCCCTTCGGGAGAATCCCGTTAGGGTCACTCTTTCCTTAAATGTTAAATTCAAAATTATAAATTGTAAATGCGGTAATATGGGTTCTGCCAAGGGCATCCCTTCGGGAGAATCCCGTTAGGGTCACAAAATAATATTGTATTTTAATTTAATAATTCATTTCTGCGTACTTCGACTACTTTTAATAATCCTCTCTAGTTTTTAATCTTATCATTTTTCTTTATTTTTCATCATAATAACAAGCCGAGATTAAATTTATTATGCATGATTATTGGGATAACCTTGGTGAAAAAGACGAGTATATCTCTCCTAAGATCAAATCTAAAAAATTATTTCCCTCGCTTTATTATTATTTGTTTCATTTAATTAGAATTGTATTTTACTCCAACCGGCAAGCAAAAAAAAATATATATGATGATATCAATTGGGTCAATTCTTCTATTGATATTGTAAAGAGTTTAGAAAAAACTGGTGTGCGTCTGCATGTAACCGGTTTAGATAATATACGTAAAGCAGCCGGACCGGTAATTTTTGTGTCAAATCACATGAGCATTTTGGAAACATTTGCATTCCCGGCATTTATTCATCAACATAAAAAAATTGTTTACATCATGAAAGAAGAATTAACAACTTTTCCATTATTCGGACCGGTATCTAAAGCGCGGGATCCGATTGTTGTCGGTAGAGAAAATCCAAGAGAGGATTTGATAAAAGTTTTGGAACAAGGTGCAGAAAAAATTAAGAATGGTAAATCAATTATGATCTTTCCTCAAAGAACAAGATCGAAAAACTTTTCTCCAACTTCATTCAATACGTTAGGAATTAAATTAGCAAAAAGAAATAATGTGCCGGTAATTCCAATTGCTATCCTCACTGATGCTTGGGGCAATGGAAAAATTCTTAAAGATTTTGGTAAAATCGATCCTTCCAAACCGGTTTATTTTTCATTTGGTGAACCAATTAGAATTATTGGTAACGGGAATGAAGAGCACGAGAAAGTAATAAATTTCATTAAAAACCAATTTACTAAGTGGGGAAGAGAAGATTTGATTGTAAATTAAGCAATAAAAAGATTTTAGCATCTCACTAACCTATCTAAACTTAACATATCCTTAATATACCCTTAACTGCCAGTTAACATTCAATTTCTATGTTTGATCCGGAATTTTCAAAAAGGAATGGAGAGAGAAATGAACTTATTCACCAAATCTAAGTGGGACTTTTATACTTTGCCCAAACTTAAAGCAACCATAATTTTAATTTTTATAACTGCGGTTTCATTATTAGCACAATCAAAAGGCACTATCAGCGGAAAAGTTATTGATAGTTCAATAAATGATGTGTTAATAGGAGCAAACATTTTAGTTGTTGGAACCAATACCGGTACATCGAGTGATCTTGATGGGTATTATCAAATAAAAGGATTAGAACCGGGAACGTACTCGGTTAAATTTTCTTTTGTGTCATTTCAAAGTGTTGTTGTAGAAAATATTAAAGTAGAAGCCGGTAAAGACACAAGGGTTGATGTACAACTTTTACCAATATCTACCGAAATTGCAGAAGTAGTTATAACTGCTGATGCACTAAAATCCACTGAAGGTGCATTACTAAATATTCAAAAAAATTCCTTAAATATTATCGATGGTTTAAGTGCTGAACTTATTGGTAAAAATAACAGTTCGGACGGAACGGATGTTTTAAAAAGAATGACAGGAGTTACAATCTCCGATGGTAAATATGCATTTGTTAGGGGTGTTGGAGATAGATATAATAATACTATGTTAAATGGTTCTAATTTACCTAGCACTGATCCTGAGAAAAAAAGTTTTGCTTATGATCTTTTTCCGGCAAGTTTAATTGAAAATGTACTGACATCAAAAACATTTATACCTGATAAACCGGCTGATTTCACCGGTGGATTAGTGGAAATTAATACGATAGAATTCCCATCTAAATTTATTTTTGATTTAAGTGCGACAAGCGGCTACAATTCAAATACAACCTTTAAAAATTTTAATTCTTATTCAGGGGGTAGCACAGATTTCTTAGGTATTGATGATGGCACCCGCTCACTACCAAGTTCAATCCCGGATGAGAGAATAGATAGAACATTTTCACCATCTGATCTCCAGAAGATGGGATTATCATTTGCTAATAACTGGTATACGAAATCTTCAAAAGCACCTATTAATGGTAATTTCAAATTGAATCTAGGTAATAAAATGAGCTTTGGTGATGATATTTTTGGATACATCGCTTCATTAACCTATTCAAGTTCTAATGATATTAAAGAACTGGAACAAGCAAGTTATACTTTCGAAGGACCAAGATATCAATATACAGGTGCTAACTATTCTTATAGTGTTACCTGGGGTGCGCTTCTAAATATAAGCTATAAATTTGCAAATAATCATAAGTTAAGTTTTAAAAATGTGTACAATCAAACTGCTGATGACGAAACAACTATTTACGAAGGATTTCATAATTACTCTTCACAGTATAGAAAAACTACTTCATTAAGATTTGTATCCCGTTCGTTACAATCATCACAATTGATCGGTGAGCATCATTTCGGTTTCTTGAGCGGATTAAAGGTTGACTGGAATGTAAACTATTCTACATCTAAAAGAGAAGAACCCGATGCAAGAAGATATATCTACGCAAGAGAT
>CAYXKL010000189.1:0-3443 GCA_964464825.1 uncultured Melioribacter sp.
GCCAGGGTTTTGGTAAAACTATGGGTTATGAAATTGATCTAATAGTACCGAATCATAATTTAAGTTTAAGCGATGGTGCAATAGCACCGTGGCGTACTGTAAAATTCAGTAAATACATGAGGGATTTAATCCGCTCCAATAATGGCAGAATTCCCTTGAATGTTCCTTTCAAAGATTTAACTGACACACAGAAAAATTTAATTATGGAAGGATTCTCTGGCTTTGCCGGAATTAACGGATTCTTCAAACACCTCGAAGAAAAAACCTACAAGATGCATATTAGAATTTTACTCAGTAAATACCGAGGTTACACTACTTGCACTGCTTGCCGAGGATCGAGATTAAGAAGAGAAGCTCTTCAAGTATTAATCAACGAAAAATCTATACATGATGTTGTATCAATGTCTATTGAACGTGCTCTCGAATTTTTTAGATCGATCAAATTAACCGATTACGAAAAAGCAATTGGACAAAGAATTTTTGATGAGATTGTAAAAAGATTAATTTTCTTAAATGATGTTGGTTTAGGTTACCTTTCTCTTGATCGTTTAAGCAGTACACTTTCCGGCGGCGAAACGCAAAGAATAAATCTTGCAACATCTCTCGGCTCTGCATTGATGGGTACATTATATGTGCTTGATGAACCAAGCATTGGTTTACATCCACGTGATACCTCGCGTTTGATAAAAATTCTTAAATCCTTGCGCGACCTTGGCAATACTGTTTTAGTGGTTGAACACGATACTGAAATGATGAAAGAATCCGATCAAATCTATGATATGGGTCCGCGTGCCGGAATACACGGCGGAGAAATTGTTGCAAGCGGTACTCTACTTGAAATAATTAAAAATGAAAAATCACTTACCGGTAAATATTTATCCGGTAAATTAAAAATACCTATTCCGGAAAACAGAAATATTAGGAAAACAGAAACAATCAAAATCTTTGGTGCACGTGAAAATAATTTAAAAAATTTAACAGTTGAATTTCCATTAAGGAAATTTGTTGCTGTTACTGGTGTAAGCGGTTCAGGAAAAAGTACGTTAATACATGATATACTTTATGGCGGCTTAGTCAAAATTAGCGGTGGTAATCCCCCTAAATTGGGTAAGTATGACAATATTGAAGGAGTGCGATATATTGATAATATTGAAATTGTTGACCAATCTCCAATCGGAAAATCACCGCGTTCAAATCCAATAAGTTATGTAAAAGGATATGAGCTGATTCGTGAATTGTATGCATCAACACCTCAGGCTAAATCGAGAGGTTACAAACCCGGTTATTTTTCATTCAATGTACCTGGCGGAAGATGCGATACTTGCGAAGGTGAAGGATTTGTAAAAATTGAAATGCAGTTTCTTGCCGATCTTTATCTAGAATGTGATGACTGCAAAGGAACACGCTTCAAAAAAGAAGTGAGAGAAATTACTTATAAAGGGAAAAATATAGTTGATGTATTAAACATGACTGTTGATGAAGCACTCGATTTCTTTGTAAATCATGATAAAATTTCTTCAATATTAAAAGTGCTTTCTGATGTCGGGCTCGGTTACATTAAACTTGGGCAGCCATCAACAACACTTTCGGGAGGAGAAGCACAAAGAGTTAAACTTGCGTACAATTTATCGCAACAGAAAAAAAATCAACATACTCTTTTTATTTTTGATGAACCGACAACCGGACTTCATTTTGATGATATTTCTAAATTATTGAGATGTTTTCAAATGCTTATCGCTAACAAAAATTCTGTTGTAATAATTGAACACAATCTTGATGTAATTAAATGTGCTGATTATGTGATTGATCTTGGTCCTGAAGCTGGTGAAAGAGGGGGAGAGATTGTTGCTGTTGGTACACCGGAAGAAATTGCTAAGAATGAGAGATCATACACGGGTATGTTTTTAAAACATTATTTGTTATAAATTATACTAAAAAAGATTAGCACATTGTTTGAACAGATATTAACAGATTTTGAAATAAGTTCTAATCTGCTAAATCCATGGATCTGTGTGCCATTATTTCTGAATAATTAATTAACATAAAAAGGAGTGAAAATAATTGAAATATTGGCTTATAAAATCCGAGCCGGAAGAATTCTCAATAGATGATTTAGCGAAAGCTAAGAATCAAACCACTTATTGGGATGGTGTACGCAATTATCAAGCCCGCAATTACATACGCGATGAAATGGAAATTGGTGATCAAGTAATTTTTTATCACAGCAATTCAAAACCTCCAGCGGCAGTAGGCATTTGCGAAGTTGTAAAAGAATCATATCCTGATTTTACAGCATTCAATCCAAAAGATCCTCACTACGATCCGAAAAGCAAGAAAGAATCACCAACATGGATGATGGTTGATGTTAAGTTTGTAAAAAAATTTGAGAAGTCAGTTTCTATTTCAGAAATTAAATCGAATAAGAAATTACAGAAGATGAAACTTGTTCAACCGGGTAACCGTTTATCTATTATGCCGGTTACAAAAGAAGAGTTTGATGAAATTGTAAAGATGGGAAAATGAAAAAAGAAAAGTTAAAACGAATCGAATGGATTATTAATTTTGTTTAGCTGTGTCTTACTAATTTGGGTATAAAGAAGAGTAGTTTTTATATCCTTATGACCAAGTAATTTTTGAATTATTGAAATATCGGTTCCTTGTTCAAGTAAATGTGTTGCATAAGAATGACGCAAAGAATGCACTGAAATTTTTTTTTTGATTTTAGTTTTTGCCAATGCATTCTTTAAAATTGCCTGAATACTCCTGGCAGAGTAATACTTTTCAAATTGACCTTCAAATAAAAATTCTTTCGGTTTATATTCTTTATAATATTCTCTTAATAAAAGAAGCATTTTATTTGAAAGCGGAACAAAGCGGTCTTTATTACCTTTTGACTGAACGACTTTAATCAGCATCCGTTTAGAATCTATATCATTTATTTTAACATTTACACATTCACTAATGCGCAATCCACAGGAGTAGATTAGAGATATGATAGTTTTATGCTTAACATTATCAATATTTTCAATGATGGATTTAACCTCTTCAATACTTAAAACGTCGGGTAGTTTTCTTTCTTTTCTGTAATTTGATAAAAAATTAATATTAAGTTTAATTCCAAATACCAATTCCGAAAATAACCTTACTGCCATTACTGAATTTTTAATATGACTGTAAGAAAGATTTTTTTCTTTGATATTTAAGGCAAACTTAAAAAGTGTTTCTTGTGATGGTTTTGCTTGATTTGTAAAATACAGAAAATTACTAACAGCCTTTAAATATATTGCGATGGTATGAGGAGAATAATTTCTTAAAGAGAGGACTTCCCGAAATAGCTTTAATTCTTCATTTTGCATACATATAGACTATAAAAATAAATGACTACCCGCAGTAAATATATTAAAATTAATTTAAAAAATTATTATTGCAGTAAATAATAAGTT
>CAYXKL010000190.1:0-3441 GCA_964464825.1 uncultured Melioribacter sp.
CATGGTGGAATTATAAAAGATGGTGCTAAAATGGTAAATGTTGTTGCTAACAGTGTTGTACCGAAAATAACCATAATTATCGGTAATAGTTATGGAGCTGGTAATTATGCAATGTGTGGTAAAGCTTATGATCCGCGATTTATTTATGCCTATCCTAATGCAAAGATTGCAGTTATGGGCAGCTCACAAGCAAGCAGTGTTTTATTAGATATAAAAATGAAACAAATGGAAAAATCAGGCAAAGAATTTACCGGCTCTGATAAAGAAAAATTATTGAAAGAAATAGTTCATGCTTATGATGAAAAGAATAATCCTCTTTATGCATCTGCACGATTGTGGATAGATGAAATTATTGATCCGGTATTAACACGTGAATATATATCTAATTCTATTGATATTGCTAATAATAATCCTCATATACCTCGCTTTAATCCAGGTGTTATTCAGACATAAATTGTAATTTATCCATATCAATCCACTGTTAAATTCTGTTTTATTTAACATAGTAGAAACACTAACAAGATGAATAATTTATTTTTTAAAATTCTAATATTATTTATTATATGTGCAAATATAGATTTAAAAGCTCAGTTATTGAGAAATAAGAATTTTTATGAAGGATTATTTTATCTATCAGAGTTTATCGCTTCAGAAGAATTCTCTGGAATTAAAAATAATTATGGTGATCTTGCATCCGTTGATTCACTCTATAAAAAATCATTAACATTTTATGATGGAGATATTTCAGAGGCATTGTTATGCTTAACATTTACATGTCTGCCATTTAATCAAATTAAAATGAGATTTTTATTTGGTTCTCAAATAATAATACCTCTTCCCTCTCCTCCTAAAAAAATATTTGATCAGAGGTTAATAAATCTTCCGGGATCACTCTTTTTTGATTCTCCCAAAAATCAATTTAGTGATAAGGACAAACTATCTCACTTTTTTGGGAATGCTTTTATTCATTATAATATTGGGTTTTTCAATTTATCTAAATTTATGGGTATTTTTGTAGAGACAGTGGAAGAAGGATTATTTGTAGATGGAGGATACAGCAAAAAAGATTTAATAGTAAATTCTTTGGGTGAACTTTTTGCCGAAACATTAAAGAATAATGATAAAATTTTTCCATCTGAAATATTAAAAGTATATCAAATTTTATTTTTAAGGTTATATCAATGAAATCTATTTTAGTAATTGATGACGAACAAGAAATATGTGACAGTATTAAAATGATCCTTGAATACGAGAATTATTCAGTCGATTATACTACTGATTCATCCAAGGGATTACAAAAGTTAGAATGGGGATTATATGATGCTCTCCTTTTGGATATTCAAATGCCCGGGAAAAGTGGATTTGAGGTTTTAAACTGGATGAAAGAAAAAAATATCGAATTGAAAGTTGTTATGATCTCGGCACATGCAAACATCCAAAATGCTGTTACTGCAACAAAACTTGGTGCATTCGATTTTTTAGAAAAACCAATCGATCGTGATAAACTTTTAATTGCAGTCCGCAATGCGGTTGAACAGACAAAACTTTTAAAAGAAAACAAAAAATTAAAAATTGAAAGCGGTGCCGATGATACGATCATAGGTAAAAGCAGTGCAATACTTAACATACTGAATACGATTGAACGTGTTGCTAAAACTGATGCAAGAATTCTAATTACCGGTGAAAACGGTACTGGTAAAGAATTAGTAGCTCAATATATTCATAAATTAAGCAGCCGCTCTAACAAAGAACTAATTGAAGTTAATTGTGCTGCTATTCCGAATGAACTTATTGAATCTGAATTATTTGGACATGAAAAAGGATCCTTCACCGGTGCAATTAAACAGCGTATCGGGAAATTTGAACTTGCTAATGGTGGAAATCTATTTCTTGATGAAATCGGTGATATGAGCATTCATGCGCAATCTAAAGTCTTACGTGCTATTGAAGATGGTAAAATTGAACGTGTAGGCGGTTCTACTAAAGTTGATGTTGATGTTCGAATCATCTCTGCCACGAATAAAGATCTGCAGACAGAAATTCAGAAAGGTAATTTTAGAGAGGACTTATACCATAGATTAAATGTTATCCCTATAGTTGTTCCACCTTTAAGAGAACGTAAAGAAGATATACCTCTACTAATAGAGTACTTTTCAAGAAATGTCTGCGAAAAGAATAAATTTCCGCTAAAAAACTGGTCAAATGGTGCCATAAAGACAATGCAAAATTTATCATGGAAAGGTAATATAAGAGAATTGCGAAATTTTGTTGAAAGAGTAGTAATAATGGTTCAATCATCAAATATTACTGAAAAAGATGTTAATAGCTTTATCACAGCATCGACCAATAATGTTGACGAAATATTAAGTATATCTAATACTTTTCAAGAATTTAAAGAAAAATCAGAAAAAGCATTTATTTTAAAACAACTTCAAGCAAATGGTTGGAATATAAGCAAAACTGCAGAAATACTAGGAATTCAAAGAAGCCACCTTTATAATAAATTAAAAAAGTATGAAATTGAAAAGGATCAAATATGAGTGAAACAATCTTTTCCAAAATAATTCGTAAAGAAATTCCAGCTGAAATTGTATTAGAGAATGATTCAGTTTTGGCATTCAAAGATATCCATCCACAAGCGCCTGTTCATGTAATAATCATTCCTAAAATTACTACTATTGAATCAGCAAAAGATATTAAAGCTGAAATACATTCAAAGTTACTGGGTGAATTGTTTACTGCAGCAAATGAGGTTGCAAAGAAATTAGGAATTTTTGAAAAAGGATTCCGGTTAGTATTAAATTCAGGTGTTGATAGCGGACAAGAAGTGCCACACATGCATATTCATTTACTTGGTGGAAGAAAAATGAATTGGCCTCCAGGTTAATTTGTTTTTATTGCTTTATCAGAGATATCAGTTCTAAAATAGATACCATCAAAATTAATTTTCTTTAATTCGTTATAAACTGTTATCTTTGCTTTAGTTAAATCATTTTCCTGAATCACTGATGTAACACCAAGAACTCTTCCTCCGTTTGTATAAATCTTTCCATTTTTTTCTATGGTACCAGCATGATATATAACAATTTTATTTTTATCCACATCATTCAACCCAAAAATTTCTTTCTCTTTTTCATATGAATCAGGATACCCTTTTGATGCAGTAACCACACACACAGATGATCCACCATTATATTTTACAGCTCTTTTTTTTATCTTGCCTAAGGCAGATGAATAAAGAAGTTCTAGAAAGTCACCGTCCAATAATGGTAATACTACTTGTGTCTCAGGATCACCAAATCGACAATTATATTCAACAACTTTGGGACCTTCTTCTGTCAGGATTAAACCAACATATAAACACCCGGAGTACATGGAAAATTTATCGCGCATTGCTTTAAGTGTAGGCTCTACAATACGTAAAGCTACTTGATATAAAAC
>CAYXKL010000191.1:0-3226 GCA_964464825.1 uncultured Melioribacter sp.
TGGTTGTATCATCTAAATCGGAAAAGATTGGCACATATTGTAAAAACTCGGATGAGGACATTTTAACCTCGCTCTAATGTTTAGTCAATTATTTAGTAATTATTGACTTTATTCATATAAAAGATAAAGTATTAATTTAAAATCAACAATATTTTTCAAATTAACGATAATTTAATTGGGGCTATAAATTGAAACTGCAAGCTCTTATTTTTATATTTGAGTACGGAAATAACAATTTTATGTAAACGGAGGTAAATAATATGGCAGTAAAAGTTGGTATTAATGGATTCGGTAGAATTGGAAGATTAGTATTTAGTGCATTGGTTGACAAAGGATTACTCGGCAAAGATGTTGACGTAGTAGCTGTAGTCGATGTAAGTACGGATGCTAAATACTTTGCATACCAATTAAAATATGATTCTGTTCATGGAAAATTCAAAGGAAATTTAGGCAGTGAAAAAAGTAATCCATCACAAGAATCTGATGATGTATTAGTTGTAAATGGTCATAAAATTAAATGTGTAATGGCACAAAAAGATCCATCACAATTGCCATGGAAAGAACTTGGAGTAGATATAGTAATTGAATCTACTGGATTATTCACTGATTCTGAAAAAGCAAAAGGTCACATTGCAGCCGGTGCTAAAAGGGTCTTAATTTCTGCACCCGGTAAAGGTGATGTTAAAACTATTGTAATGGGTGTTAATGATGATGAATATGATCCGGCTAAACATATTATTGTTTCAAATGCATCTTGCACAACAAATTGTCTGGCTCCAGTTGTTTATGTTATTCTAAAAGAAGGATTAGGAATTGAAACTGGTTTAATGACTACAATACATTCATACACTGCAACTCAAAAAACTGTTGATGGTCCATCCAAGAAAGATTGGCGCGGCGGCCGTGCAGCAGCAATTAATATTATTCCTTCAACCACTGGTGCTGCAAAAGCCGTGGGTGAAGTATTACCACAGACAAAAGGGAAACTTACCGGCATGTCTTTCCGTGTTCCTACACCTAATGTTTCAGTTGTTGATTTAACTTTTAGAACCGAAAAAGATACATCTATTCAGGAGATTGATTCTCTTATGAAAAAAGCATCTGAAACATATTTGAAAGGAATTTTAGGATACGGTAATGAAGAACTTGTTTCAACTGATTTTATCCATGATGAACGCTCTTCGATTTATGATTCATTGGCAACATTGCAGAATAATTTAAAAGGTGAAAAAAGATTCTTCAAAGTTGTTTCATGGTATGATAATGAATGGGGTTATTCTTGCAGAGTAGTTGATTTATTGTTAAAGATGGCAAAGTAATTTTGTTTTTGAATAAAATTTTTGCGCCCGCCAATTGGCGGGCATCTTTTTATATTCTATGAATCAGGAGAATTAAAATGAAAAAATTGAGTATTGACAAACTTGCTCTTAAAGGAAAAAGAGTTTTAGTACGTGTTGATTTTAATGTACCACTTGACGAAAATTTAAAAATTACTGACGATATTAGAATTACTTCTGCATTACCAACCATCAAAAAAATAATTAATGATGGCGGGCGCTGCATTCTTATGAGTCACCTCGGGAGACCGAAGGGTGGTCCAAATCCTAAATATAGTCTTAAACCAGTTGCCATACGCTTAGGTGAACTGCTTCAAATGGATGTTAAATTTGCACCAGATTGTATTGGTGATCAGGTAAAAGCAATTGTATCAGCTATGAAAGATGGTGATATACTATTGTTAGAAAATTTAAGGTTTCATTCAGAAGAAGAAAAAAATGATCCGGCTTTTGCACAGCAATTAGCAGAATTAGGTGATGTTTATGTAAATGATGCTTTTGGAAGTGCACATCGTGCTCATGCATCAACTGAAGGTGTTACAAAATATATTAAAGTGTGCGCATCTGGGTACTTGATGCAGAAAGAACTAGACTATCTTGGTGCTGCTGTTTCAAATCCAGTTAGACCTTTTACAGCAATCTTAGGCGGTTCGAAAATATCAGGTAAAATCGATGTGATCGAAAATCTATTACCAAAAGTTGATTATTTATTAATTGGCGGAGGTATGGCTTATACTTTTTATAAAGCTATGGGTTATGAAATAGGTACATCATTACTCGAATCAGAAAAAATTGAATTAGCTAAAGAGATGCTTGAAAAATTCAAAAGCGTAAAAGCAAAAGTATTATTGCCTAAGGATAACATTGTAGCTGCTGAATTTAAAAATGAATCTCCATCTTCAGTTGTTTCTGCAGACAAAATCCCATCGGATAAAATGGGCTTGGATATTGGTCCTGAAACTATTGATGAATTCAAAAAAATTGTATTGGAAAGCAAAACTATTGTATGGAATGGTCCTATGGGTGTTTTCGAATTTGATAATTTTGCGAAAGGGACAAATGAAATTGCATCAGCACTCGCAGAAGCTACTTCTAAAGGAGCAATTACAGTAATAGGTGGCGGTGATTCTGCTGCAGCTATTAGCAAAGCTGGATTAGAAGATAAGGTTACACACGTTTCAACCGGCGGCGGTGCATCATTAGAATTTCTTGAAGGTAAAGTATTGCCCGGTGTAGCTGCATTGAATGATGATAATTAAGTTTTACAATATTTTATAAAGAGCAAGATTTGATACTGTGGATACATACAATATCATCTTGCTCTTTTGATTGAATTATATCAGATAAATAAAACTTTACCCCTTTTCATTCACAACAAAATAATTTAATTTTCATTCCAACAATCTACAACGGTTAATTTAATGGGATTAAGTTCAAGAGATTATTATCGTCCTTCCGGTTTGGGAGGATTTACATTTTTTCCACCAGTAATTAAAAATCTATTAATAATTAATATCGGTGTATTTTTTATTCAAATGATTTTTGATAGTATCAGTTTTGACGGTGTACCCGGATGGTATTATTTATATAGATATTTTGCACTTAACCCGATATTAGGAATTGACAGATTGACTGGCGGTGATTTTAATTTCCAAATATGGCAGATTATAACTTACCAATTCATGCACGCTGATTTTACCCACATTTTATTCAATATGTTTATGCTTTGGATGTTCGGAATGGAGATAGAATCTATAATGGGTTCTAAGAAATTTTTATTTTATTATTTGTTAAGCGGTGTTGGTGCTGGATTATTCCAATTACTAATACCTCCAATAATTGGTGATGCTGTCGGTTACACTATTGGTGCTTCGGGTGCTGTTTATGGT
>CAYXKL010000192.1:0-3126 GCA_964464825.1 uncultured Melioribacter sp.
ACACTACATTGGTGGTGGCATATGGAGGGAAATAAGATCCTGGTGAATTAGTATAATTAAAATAGAAGTTTATAAACCCTTCTTGGATTCACCGGGAAGGGTTTTTTGTTTTAAAGTATCTCTTAGAATAGAAAAATTGAGGATGTAATGGATTTCAAAACATTTTTAGAATTATCGAAAACATATAATAAGATACCGGTTTACGAAAAAATAACCGCTGATCTTTTAACGCCAGTTTTAGCATACTTAAAAATCAGAGAGAAAAATTCGAACACTTTTCTTTTAGAATCTGTGGAAGGAATCGGAAGGCTCGCACGTTATTCGTTTATTAGTAAAAACCCGTCGAAAGTCTTTACAAACGCTGTTACCAAATTAACAATTGTTTAAAAAGGCAAAACAGTTACAATCGAGAAAAATATTTTTGATTACCTCAAGGAAGAAATTTCCAAGTACAAAGATGCGAAGATTGATGAACTACCCGATTTCACAGGTGGCATTGTCGGTTATCTTGGTTATGAAAATGTTACATTAATTGAAGATGTAATTCAATTTACAAGTGAAGACAATCTGAATATTCCCGATTCAATTTTCGGCAGTTATGATACATTGATTGCTTTCGATCACTATAAACACCAAATTATTTTAATTGAGAACGTTTCAATTGATTCGGAGACAAAACACGAAACTGCTTACAAACAAGCAAAAGAAAAACTTCACAATCTACGGAAACAATTGAATGCACCGCTAAATTGTGAATTGAAATTTTCTGCTTCAAAAGATTTTAACAACGGTTTCAATAAAGAAAAGTTTTTTGAACTTGTTAAAAAATGCAGAACAAATATTTTTGAAGGTGATGTTTTCCAGATTGTACTCTCGAAACGATTCTCAACAACATTCAGTGGTGACCTTTTAAATGTTTACCGCGCACTTCGAATTATAAATCCCTCTCCGTACATGTACTACATGGAATTTACGAGTTCATCTGATAAAAATGAAAATGATCTTGTTGTAATCGGAACATCGCCGGAAGATTTGTTAAAAGTAAAAAATAAACGAGCTGCAATATTACCGATTGCCGGTACGCGCAGACGTGGCAAAAATTCCGACGAGGATCAAAAGATTGAAAATGAATTAATGAATGATCCCAAAGAAATAGCTGAACATGTTATGCTAGTTGATTTGGCTCGTAACGATCTAGGAAGAGTCTGCAAATTTGGAAGTATTGAAGTTACAGAAACAATGAACGTACATAAATTTTCTCATGTGATGCATATTGTTTCGCGTGTTGAAGGCGATCTGCTAGAAGGAATGAATTGCATCGATGCATTAAAAGCAAGTTTTCCAGCCGGTACTGTTACCGGTGCACCTAAAATACGTGCGATACAATTATTAAACGGATATGAAAATTTACGGAGAAGAGTTTACGCCGGGGCTGTTGGCTACATTGATTTCAGCGGCAACCTCGATATGTGCATTGCAATCAGAACATTTTTTGCGAAGGGCCAAAAAATATTTTGGCAAGCCGGCGCCGGTATAGTGGCAGACAGCAAACCTGAACTTGAGTTGAAAGAAATAAACAACAAATCTGCTGTACTAATCAACGCATTAAATTATGCAGAGGTGATTGATGAAAGTATTAGTTATTGATAATTATGATTCATTTACTTTTAATCTCGTTCAATTGATTGGTAAATTTACGAACGATGTTGTAGTGCGCAGAAATGATCGAACTTCACTCGATGAAATTAAATCGATAAAGCCGGATAAAATTGTGGTGTCACCCGGACCCGGCAGACCGGAAGATTCAAGAATATCTCTTGATGTAATTAAAGAATTCGGTAAAAAAATTACCGTACTTGGTGTTTGTTTGGGTCATCAGGGAATTGGAGCAGTGTTTGGAGGAAAAGTTGTTAATGCACCTTTCCTTATGCATGGAAAAACTTCCGAGATAATTCATGACGGGGAATATATTTATAAAGGACTTCCGCAAAAATTTCAAGCTGGAAGGTATCACTCACTTGTGATTGAAAGAGATTCGCTTCCCACGGATTTAACCATAACTGCTGAAACTGAAGATGGCGTTATTATGGGAGTGCGTCATAAAAATTTTCCCATTGAAGGGATTCAATTTCATCCTGAATCAATTTTGACACCACATGGAGAAAGTTTAATAAAAAATTGGATCAAATTATGAAAGAATATTTAGAAAAAGTTATCGAAGGTGATAATCTTACTATTGAGGAAGCTTATGAAGTGATGTATGCTGTTATGAGTGGTGAGGTTAATAATTCAAGGATTGCTTCACTGCTTACTGCATTGAGAATCAAAAAAGAAACACCGGAAGAAGTAGCCGGTTTTATTAAAGCAATGAGAGAAAAGGTTATAAAAATAAAATGTGATGATGAAAATGTAATTGATGTTTGCGGAACAGGCGGTGATGGCTCGGGTACTTTTAATATTTCTACTGCAGTTGCATTTGTTGTAGCCGGTGCCGGTATCAATGTAGCAAAACATGGTAACAGATCAATATCAAGTAAAAGTGGCAGTTCAGATGTTCTGCACGAACTCGGTGTTGATGTGCAACTTTCACCGGAACTCTCTGAGAAAGCATTAAATGAAATCGGAATCACATTTTTATATGCACCGATTTATCATCCGGCAATGAAACATGTTGCACCAATCCGAAAAGAACTAGAATTTAGATCGATATTTAATATTCTTGGACCATTAACCAATCCGGCTGGAACGAAACGACAGCTGATAGGAACATTTAATGATGAAACCGCCAGAATAATGATTGGTTCTGTTAAATATCTTAATATGAAAAAGGCATGTTTCATTTGTACAAATAACAAATACGATGAGATAACATTGACTCATGAAACTAACGTTTATGAAACATTAAATAATAATGGAATGCTCAACTATCAGCTAACAAATGAATCATTTAATTTTCCTTTAATAGAATTAAGTGAAATTCAAGGAGGATCGGCAAAAGAGAATGCTGAAATAATCTATAAAATATTTTCCGGAAAAGAAAAAACTCCGGCTTATTATGTTGTTATTGCAAATTCTGCATTAGCTTTGAAAGTTGCCGGCATATCTGAAAATTTGAATGATTGTATT
>CAYXKL010000193.1:0-3125 GCA_964464825.1 uncultured Melioribacter sp.
GTTCTGCAGTTAGCCGGTGCTGTCGTTCCTTATATTCAAAAATTACAGCGCGAAGGTGAAGAAGGAAGAAAGAAGATTAATCAATGGACACGTTACGGAACAGTGTTAGTTTCAGCATTTCAAGCTTGGGGTGTTACAATTCACTTAATGAATATTCAGCATAATAATCTTCCTATTGTTCCGGATGCAGTTAGAGGATTCGGTTGGACAATTTCTACAGTTGTACTTTTAGTTTCAGGTACAATGTTTATTATGTGGATGGGCGAGCAGATTACAGAAAAAGGTATCGGTAATGGAATTTCGTTAATCATATTCATTGGAATTATTGACCGTTTTCCGTTTGCTATACTTGATGAATATAGATTGATTGCAGCTGGACAAAGAAATTTAGTTATTGAAATTGTAATATTTGTTCTATTAGTGTTTATAATTGCCGGTGTAGTTTTAGTTACTCAAGGTACACGCAGAATCCCAGTACAATATGCAAAAAGAGTAGTCGGTAGAAAAGTTTACGGCGGCGTCACTCAATATATTCCGTTACGTGTTAATACTGCTGGTGTAATGCCGATAATTTTTGCTCAATCAATTATGTTCATACCGAGTACACTATTATCATTTTTCCCTAATAATGAATTTATCGCATCTATATCAGGATATTTTACTTATCAATCGTTAACGTACGCTTTTATTTATGCAATTATGATCATATTCTTTACATATTTTTATACAGCAATTGCATTTAATCCGCAAGATGTTGCTGAGAATATGAAGAAACAAGGCGGATTTATACCGGGGATAAGACCGGGTAAACAGACTGCGGATTTCATAGATAACATTTTAACAAAAATAACTTTACCGGGATCAATATTCCTTGCCATAATTGCAATATTACCAACATTCATTTCTAAATTTGGAGTATCAGGCAGTTTTGCATCTTTCTTTGGTGGTACAAGTTTATTGATTGTTGTTGGAGTTGCATTGGATACACTCCAACAGATTGAATCACATTTATTGATGCGTCATTACGATGGTTTTATGAAATCTGGTAAAATAAAAGGCAGAAGATTTTAATTTTATATATTGTTTTATTGTGATATTAATTAAGACTAAAAAAGAGATTGATTACATACGAGAAAGTTGTCAGATAGTTGCAGAAACATTACAATTATTGAAGCGTTATGTTAAACCTGGCATAACGACATTAGAACTTGATAAAATTGCTGAAGATTATATTTTAAGCAACAATGCAAGAGCGGCATTTAAAGGTTATTCTCAATCCGGCTCTTACGATTTCCCTGGTTCTATATGTTCTTCAATTGATGATGAAGTTGTTCACGGTATTCCCGGGAACAGAGTGCTTAAAGAAGGTGAAATACTTTCCATTGATGTAGGTGTTGAAAAAAATAATTTTTTTGGCGATGCAGCATTGACAGTAGCAGTTGGTAACATTAGCGATGAAAAAAGAAAATTGATGGATATCACGGAAAAATCCTTATACATTGGAATCGAACAAGCTATACCAGGTAATAGAATTGGTAATATTGGTGAAGCTATTCAGGCTATTGTTGAAAAAAATGGTTTCTCTGTTGTGCGTGATCTTTGCGGACACGGTGTTGGAAAATTTTTACACGAAGATCCTCAAATTCCGAATTATGGCAAGAAGGGAACTGGAGCACTTATTAAAAACGGGATGACGTTGGCAATTGAACCAATGATTAACTTAGGAAGTTTTAAAGTTGTTATAGATGATGATGGCTGGACAGTAAGAACACAAGATGGATTACCATCTGCTCATTTTGAACATACTATAGCAGTTATTGATGATAAACCTGAAATATTAACTAAGTACTAATGGCTAAACAAGGACCAATAAAAATTGATGGAATGGTAACTGAAACGTTGCCCAATGCACATTTCCGGGTACGTCTGGATAATGGTCACGAAATATTAGCTCATATTTCAGGAAAGATGAGAATGCATTTTATAAAAATTTTGGTTGGCGATAAAGTTGCAATAGAATTATCGCCGTATGATTTGAATAAAGGCAGAATTACATACAGATATAAATAACGGAGAAGTGATGAAAGTTAGATCATCCGTAAAAAAAATGTGCGAGCATTGCAAGATAATTAAACGAAAAGGTGTCGTTAGAGTTATCTGTAAAAATCCAAAACACAAACAAAGACAAGGTTAAAACTTAGGAGGAATAAGATTTGGCTCGTATAGCTGGTATAGATTTACCAAAACAAAAAAAAGCAATTATCGGGTTGACTTATATTTTTGGTGTAGGCAGAAGTACTGCGGCTACAATTCTTTCCAAAGCTAATGTTAATCCTGATAAAAAAATTAGTGAACTCACTGAAGAAGAAATTGCTAAAATCAGATCGATAATGACTTCTGAATTTAAGGTGGAAGGTGCATTAAGAAGTGAAGTTCAGCAAAACATAAAAAGATTGATGGATATTGGCAGCTACCGCGGACTCCGCCATAGAAGAGGTTTACCGGTCAGAGGCCAGCGTACCAGAACTAATTCCAGAACACGTAAAGGTAAACGTAAAACTGTTGCTGGAAAGAAAAAAGTAGCAGCTAAGAAGTAATAAATAATTACAAGGAGCAACATTGGCTAAGGTAGTTAAAAAGACTAAAAAGAAAGTTCACGTTGATGCTGTTGGGGTTGCACACATTAAAGCTTCTTTCAACAACGTGATTGTTACTATAACTGATATTTATGGGAATACTATTTCATGGTCCTCAGCCGGTAAAAATGGTTTTAAGGGATCAAGAAAAAACACTCCATTTGCAGCTCAGGTTACAGCTGAAGCAGCAGCAAAAGAAGCTCATGATCTTGGATTAAGAAAAGTTGATGTTTTTGTTAAAGGTCCTGGTGCCGGTAGAGAAGCTGCTATTAGAGCTATGAATGTTGCCGGTCTTGAAATTTTATCAATCAAAGATACTACTCCAATTCCGCACAACGGTTGCAGACCGCCTAAACGCAGAAGAGTGTAAAAAAAATTAAAAGGAAATCATAAAAAAAGATGGCACGAAACACAGAATCCATAGTAAAATTATCTCGTAAATTAGGTATTCCATTAAGTACTAAAGCCAGTAAATATATGGAACGCCGT
>CAYXKL010000194.1:0-3036 GCA_964464825.1 uncultured Melioribacter sp.
AGCCCAAATTTCTGATGGTACTATTTTAGTTGTTTCTGCAAACAATACAGAAATGGATCTATTAGAAAAATCTGTTGATATTCTAAACAGAGATAAAAGCAAATTTCTAGGTGTATTATTAAATAACTTTAGTTATAGAAGCGGATATAGTTCTTACTATAAATATTACTATTATTATTCAACTCCAACAAACGGTTCAAAGAAAAGTAAAATTAAAGTATAGAAATTGATGAAAAAAACTGCGGTTGTTACTGGGGGTGCTGGATTTCTTGGATCTCACCTTTGTGATCGTTTAATTAAAGAAAATATTAAAGTAATTTGTTTGGATAATTTACTTACCGGTAGAATAACCAATATTGAACATTTATTTGGTAATGAAAATTTTCAATTCATTAAATTAGATGTTACTAATTTTATCCATGTCCCTTCTCAAGTGGATTATGTTCTCCATTTTGCATCACCAGCAAGTCCTATTGATTATTTAAAACTTCCTATTCAGACATTGAAAGTTGGTTCATTAGGTACACACAAAGTTTTAGGATTAGCAAAAGAGAAACAAGCTATATTTCTTTTAGCATCAACATCTGAAGTTTATGGGGATCCACTAATTCATCCGCAGAAAGAGGATTATTGGGGGAATGTTAATCCGGTTGGTCCGCGCGGTGTTTATGATGAAGCAAAACGCTTTGCAGAAGCTATTACTATGGCATATCACCGCTATCATGGTCTCAATACAAGAATTGCACGAATCTTTAATACATATGGTCCACGTATGAGAATTGATGATGGTAGGGCATTACCAACTTTTATTAATCAAGCACTACATGATAAAGAAGTTACTGTGTTCGGTGATGGTTCACAAACTCGAAGTTTCTGTTATGTTGATGATTTGATTGATGGAATTTTTAAATTATTAATGTCAAACGAAAATGAACCGGTCAACATAGGCAATCCGGAAGAGATTTCTTTATTACAATTTGCTGAAGAAGTTATTAAAATCTGTGGATCAAATAGTAAAATAAAATTTCTAGACCTTCCGATTGATGATCCTAAAGTAAGGCAGCCTGATATTACTCGTGCACAGCAAATTTTGAATTGGGAACCTAAAATATCTAGAGAGAAAGGTCTAAAATTAACATTAGAATATTTTAAAAGTGCTTCTAACTTATAAACTGTTTCCATTTTATATTTTTATTCAAAAAAAAGTCCCGCTATATACGGGACTTTTTTATTGTGTAACTTCAGAATTCTTAATTCTTTATTTTGATTTATCTATCAATACATTCCATCCATACCGCCGTGTGGCATTTGCGGCATTGGCTTTTCTTCTTCTTTCTTTTCGTATACTACTGCTTCTGTTGTAATTAATAGAGACGATACAGAAGCTGCATTTTCTAATGCTGTTCTTGTTACTTTTGTTGGATCTATAACACCGGATTTTAATAAGTTCTCATAAGTTTCTGTTGCAGCATTAAATCCAAAATCATTTTCACCTTCTAATACTTTGTTCAATACAACAGCACCTTCCCAACCAGCATTTGCTGCAATTTGTTTTAATGGTTCTTCTAATGCTTTTTGAACAATTTTAACACCGGTATTTTGGTCTTCATTCTCACCTTTAACTTTATCTAAACTAGAAATAGCTCTAACCAAAGCAACACCACCGCCTACTACAATACCTTCTTCAACTGCAGCTCTTGTTGCATGCAAAGCATCTTCAACTCTAGCTTTTTTCTCTTTCATTTCAATTTCAGTTGAAGCACCTATTTTTAATACTGCTACACCACCTGATAATTTTGCTAATCTTTCTTGTAGTTTTTCTTTATCATAATCCGATGTTGTTTTTTCTATCTGAGATTTAATCTCATTTATTCTCTTCTTAATATCATCAGTTTTACCAGCACCTTCAACTATAGTTGTATTATCTTTATCAATTGTAATTTTCTTAGCACGTCCTAAATATTCAATTGTTGCATTCTCTAATTTAAATCCTCTTTCTTCGGAAATAACTGTACCATTTGTTAATATTGCTATATCTTCCAACATAGCTTTTCTTCTATCACCAAATCCAGGAGCTTTAACAGCACATACTTTTAAAGTGCCTCTTAATTTATTAACAACTAATGTAGCTAATGCTTCACCTTCAAGATCTTCAGCAATTATTAATAATTGACGGCCTGATTGTGCTATTTTTTCAAGAATAGGGAGGAGGTCTTTCATTGCAGAGATTTTCTTATCATGGATTAGTATATATGCATCTTCTAATGATGCTTCCATTGTTTCTGAATTTGTAACAAAGTATGGTGAAATATAACCGCGGTCGAATTGCATTCCTTCAACTACATCCAATGATGTATCAGCAGATTTACTCTCTTCAACTGTTATTACTCCATCTTTACCAACTTTTTCCATTGCATCTGCAATTAAGTTTCCAATGGTTTTATCATTATTTGCAGAAATTGATCCAACTTGTGCAATTTCTTCTCTTCCGCCTACTTCTTTACTTACTGATTTTAGGTATTCAACAACTTTGGTAACTGCTAAATCAATACCTCTTTTTAAATCCATCGGATTAGCACCGGCTGTAACATTTTTCAACCCTTCACGGTAAATAGCTTGTGCTAATACTGTTGCTGTTGTTGTTCCATCACCGGCAACATCACTAGTTTTTGATGCAACCTCACGAACCATTTGTGCGCCCATATTTTCGATAGGATGTTCCAATTCAATTTCTTTTGCTACTGAAACACCATCTTTTGTAACAGTAGGTGCACCAAATTTTTTATCTAAAATTACGTTTCTTCCTTTTGGACCGAGTGTTACTTTAACTGCATTTGCTAATTTATCAACACCGGCTTTCAAAGAGCTTCTTGCTTCACTGCTAAATTCAATTATTTTTGCTGCCATAATTATATTCTCCTTTATTTTTCAAACTTTATTTTACAATACCGTAAATATCACTTTCACGCATTATCAGGTATTCTTCACCCTCAATTTTTACTTCAGTTCCTGAATACTTACCGTATAATACTATAT
>CAYXKL010000195.1:0-2997 GCA_964464825.1 uncultured Melioribacter sp.
GGGTTTACCCACAGAACTTGATCTTGATGAACCACGCCGTGTTGCAGAATCTGTTGAAGCACTTAATTTAAAACATGTTGTTATTACATCAGTAAATCGTGACGAATTGAAAGATGGCGGTGCATCCATTTTCTCTGAAACTGTTAGACTGATTCGAGAAAGAATGCCCGAAACTACAATTGAAATATTGATCCCTGATTTCAAAGGTGAAGTAAACGCGTTCGAAATTATCATGAAAAATCCACCTGATATTCTTAATCATAATTTAGAAACCGTTAAAAGATTATATCATGCTGTTCGTCCCCAGGCAAAATATATCAGGAGTTTGGAATTAATCCGCTGGTTCAAAAATGCTGGGCTACGTACAAAGAGCGGAATTATGGTTGGAATTGGTGAAGAAAAAAATGAAGTGATTGAATTGATTTATGAACTATTTCAATCTGGATGTGATATTATGACAATTGGACAATATCTGCAGCCGACAAAAAATCATCTTCCGGTTCACAGATTTGTCACCCTCGATGAGTTCAAATTCTATAAAGATTATGGACTTAGTGTTGGACTCAAAGCAGTTGAATCTTCACCATTGGTAAGAAGTTCATATCATGCAGATAAACATGCAGAATTAGTGTAAAAAGATTTAATGTAGATTACAGTTATTAAAATTCTCTTTCTCATATTCTTTTATTTATTTCTCAATTCTGGAAAACAGATAATTTATCTTTATAATAAATTTGTTATAGAAATAAATCCAAGCCATTTTTTGGAAATAATCATTATTTTTAGATAGAAAATTAAAGGAGTGTATAAATCCATTTTGGCACGTTAGTTTCTATAAAATTAGTCCTTGAATAGGGATTGAATGAAACAAATTCTTATCGAAATATTACTACAAAAAAATAATAGAAAAATGGAAGGTTATAGCAAAACTATAACCTTTTTTGTTTTAAATAATCCGAGGTAATTTATGGCAAAAGTGAAAGGGGATATCCTAATTGATATCGAGAAATGCAAAGGATGTGAACTTTGCAAAGCAGCTTGCCCACAAGGTTCGCTGGAACTTTCTCGAAAACTCAATTCAAAAGGTTATCATTACATAGTCAAGATTGAAGATAATTGTACCGGATGTACAAATTGTGCTCTTGTTTGTCCTGAAGGTATAATTAAAGTTTACAGAAAAATAGATAAGAAAAAAGAACCCGTAGCTACAATTTCAAATGTAACTGGTGATATAACTGTAACGGTGAAATCATGAAAGAATTAAAATTAATGAAAGGTAACGAAGCTTTAGCCGAAGCTGCAATATTAGCTGGATGTGATGCATACTTTGGCTATCCTATTACACCTCAATCGGAAGTACTTGAATATTTAAGTGCTGAAGCAACTAAAAGAACCGGTATGGTTGTTCTGCAAGCAGAAAGCGAAATTGCTTCTATCAATATGGTTTACGGAGCAGCTGGAACCGGTAAAAGAGTAATGACTTCTTCATCATCACCCGGTATTAGTTTAATGCAAGAAGGAATTTCTTACATAGCATGTGCTGAACTTCCTTGTTTAATTGTAAACGTTCAGCGCGGAGGTCCCGGACTCGGGACTATTCAACCAGGACAAGCTGATTATTTTCAAGCTGTCAAAGGTGGTGGACATGGGGATTATAAAGTTATAACCTTAGCTCCTTCAACAATTCAGGAATTTGTTGATTTTGTTGATCTCTCTTTTGAATTAGCCTTTAAATATAGAAATCCGGTTATGCTTTTAGCAGATGGTGCACTCGGACAAATGATGGAAAAGGTTAGATTACCAGAACAAAAAGAAAGGATTAAAGAAATTCCGGAATGGGCAACCGTTGGTAAACCTAAAGATCGTGAAAGAAATATTATTACTTCTCTCTCTTTAGACCCACACGTAATGGAAGACAAAAATTTACACTTGCAAGCAAAATACCGTACCATTGAAGAAAATGAAATCCGTTATGAAATGACTGATTGCGATGATGCAGATATTGTACTTGTAGCTTTCGGATTAGTAGCAAGAATTTGTCAGAAAGCTGCTCATATAGCAAGAGAAAAAGGAATAAAAGTTGGTGTCTTCAGACCAATATCTTTATATCCTTTCCCTTATGAAGCTTTAAGCAAATTAGCTGATAATGTGAAAGGGTTTATGGATGTGGAAATGAATGCCGGGCAAATGCTCGAAGATGTAAAATTATCTGTGCTTGGTAAAAAACCGGTTAAATTTTATGGAAGAATGGGCGGTGTTATTCCTTTACCAGAAGAAGTTTTTCATAAACTTGAAGAAGAATTTGTAGGAGAAATGGTATGAACGAAAAAACTATGCTTGAAGAAAAACATTTTGAAGAAATGATTGAAGAAGAAAGTGTCTGCATAAATGAAAATTTGGTTTATGAAAGACCGGAAACACTTACTGATGCACCTATGCATTATTGTCCCGGTTGCGGACACGGAGTAGCACATAGAATTATTGCAGAAGTGATTGCTGAACTAGGGATTCAAGATCAAACAGTTGGTGTTGCACCGGTAGGGTGTTCCGTACTTGCATATAACTATTTTAATATTGATATGACAGAAGCAGCACATGGAAGAGCATCTGCAGTTGCTACCGGAATCAAAAGGGTTATTCCGGAAAAATATGTTTTCTCATATCAAGGTGATGGCGATTTAGCTGCAATTGGAACCGGTGAAACAATCCATACTTGTAACCGCGGTGAAAATATTTTAATTGTATTTATAAATAATGGAATTTACGGAATGACCGGTGGTCAAATGGCGCCAACAACACTTCCCGGAATGAAATCTACTACTTCACCTTATGGAAGAGATGTTGCTGTTATGGGTAATCCATTAAAAATTACAGACCTTGTTGCAGCTCTACCGGGCACTTATTATGTAACTCGTTGTGCTGTAAATACTCCTCTTAATGTTCGGAAAGCAAAATCTGCAATAAATAAAAGTTTTGAATTTCAAAAAGAAAAGAAGG
>CAYXKL010000196.1:0-2985 GCA_964464825.1 uncultured Melioribacter sp.
TTGCTAAGCATAAGAATACCAAAAATTATTTAATGGTTTTTTTGTCTAAAAAATTTATTTGTGGGCTTACTACCATACATGAACCGATAAAAAATGTTGCCTCTTTATTAACTAAAGTAAGATTAAAAAATTCAATAATAATTTTAAATAACGTATTAAAAAAAGATTTGCTTATTAAAAATCCAGCAATTGCAGTTTTAGGATTGAACCCTCACGCCGGTGAAAATGGTACAATTGGCAATGAAGAGAATAAAGTAATTAAACCTGTAATTGATTCAATAAGAAATATTAAATTAGAGGGTCCATTTGTACCTGATGCATTTTTTGCAAACCAGCTTTATAAAAAATATGACGCTGTATTAGGTATGTATCATGACCAAGTACTAATACCATTCAAGATGTTAAATTTTAATATTGGTGTTAATTACACTGCTGGTTTGCCTTTTGTAAGAACATCACCTGATCATGGTACCGGATATGATATTGCCGGAAAAGGAATAGCAATTTCTGACAGTATGGAAGAGGCAGTTAAGTGGGCGGACTTAATTTTGAGAAATAGAAAATTAAATTAGTTTTACTATCAAATAAAGCGGAATAAAATTGTTAATCTTCAATCATGTCGATTTCAATTATTTTAATCAACCCGTATTCCAAGATTTAAATTTGCAAGTTGATGAAGGTGAATTCGTTTTTTTAATTGGTAAAAGCGGAATTGGAAAAACAACACTTTTACGGATGATTTATATGGATATAATTCCGCAATCAGGATATGTGCAAGTTGGTGAATATTCATCTGAATCAATTAAAGAAAAAGAACTTCCATTTCTCAGAAGAAAACTTGGAATAGTTTTCCAGGATTTTCAATTACTACCCGATAGAAATATATATGATAACTTAGCATTTGTACTTCAGGTTACTAATACAAGTCGTAGATTAATTAAAAGAAAAGTAATGCATGCACTTACTGAAGTTGGATTAGCTCATAAACAGAATAATATGCCGGATGAACTTTCCGGCGGCGAGAAACAAAGAGTTGCAATAGCACGCGCAATTATCAACGAACCAATCCTAGTTTTGGCTGATGAACCAACGGGAAATCTTGACCCTGAAACAGCAGATGAGATTTTAGAAATTCTTAAAAAAATAAATTCACGCGGTACTTCTGTTATCTTTGCTACTCACAATTACGATTTGGTGAGAAAATTCGAAACGAAGATTATTCGTCTTGAGAATGGGAAAGCTGTTAAGGTATTACTTAAGAAGAAAGAAACTTAATTTGTTTTTACAGCAAGTCTGCTTAATATTTCTTTAGTAACAAATTCAATCGGTAATGTACCATCAATTTCTATTATTATTGCTTTATCTTTATAGAATTCAAATACCGGCGCAGTAGTTTGATGATAAACATCTAATCTCTTTTTAATTACCTCTGCATCATCATCTTTACGTTTATAGTAACTTTCAATAGCACCGCAAACAGAACATCTATAATTTTGAATGTATTCAGTATTTACAATAATATTACCACATTTATTACATACAAGTCTATTTGATAATCGATTTATAATAATTTGGTCATCAGCATCTAATTTTATTAAATAATGTGTTTCATTTTTCAAAGTAGAAAATATATTATCCAATATTTCTGCTTGTGCAATAGTGCGCGGATAGCCATCAAGTATAAATCCATTCTCACATTTTTTATCGTGCAAAGTATCATTAACAATTTGTCCCATAATATTATCTGGGACTAATGCACCAGATTCAATAATTGATTTTGCCTTTAAACCAACCTCAGTTTGATTTTTTATAGCTTCTCTTAAAATATCACCGGTTGATATGTGTGGAATATTCAATTTTGAAGAAAGGATTTTTGCTTGGGTTCCTTTGCCAACTCCCGGTGCACCAAATATTATTATTTGCATTGGATTAAATATGATTTAGTTAAACGAAAATTAAAGAGAAAAGCTTTTATAGCCAAAAAAATATTAATTGGGATTTGTTCTTTTTTGCTGAAAAAAATTTTCTAATAGCGCTTTTGATTCATCTGAATAGATGCCTGAATAAATTTTCGGGTTGTGGTTGTATTTCTTACTTTCAAGAATATTAAATAATGATACGCTCGCTCCAAATTTTGGTTCGTAACAACCAAAATAAACATTATTAATTCTTGCTAATAAAATTGCACCGGTGCACATTACACAAGGTTCAACAGTAACATATAAATCGCACTCATCTAAAAATTTTTGTTGTAGATGATTTGCAGCTGCTGTAATAGCAATCATTTCAGCATGTGCAGTTGGATCTCTTAAAATTTCAGTTTGATTATATCCTTTCCCAATAATTTTATTTTTATATACTACTACTGCTCCTATAGGAGTTTCATTGTTTAAAAGTGCTGTCTCAGCTTCTTGCAATGCTGCATACATAAATTTATAGACTTGTTCATCGAAAAGCATAACAATATTTATTAGTTATTTGTTCGTAGTTCTTTATACTTAGTTTTTAATAAAAATTTTAGTATAAAAGTTTTAAAATTTAGTTTACAAATCAAAATTCTAAATTATACATTAAAAGAAAAGTACGTCCGGAAGGATTTTCCCAGAAAGACTCCTTCGGAGGAACAATCAACCATTGTTATAATTCTTGTACGCCCGGAAGGATTTGAACCCTCAACCCTGTGATCCGAAGTCACATGCTCTATCCAATTGAGCTACGGGCGCAAATAAGTTGGGAATTGATAATTGCGAATAGAGAATTTGATTTATTAAAAAATAAATATGTAAAATTTCGAATTGTTAACTTAAAGATTAGTTTTTAGAGATTTAATTCTCAATTCTACATTCTCAACTCGAATCAATACACCCGTAGGGATTCCTCTAAAAGAATCCCTTCGGGAGAACCCCAAACCATAAAAGATTTTGGGAACTTTGTACACCCGTAGGGATTCGAACCCCAAACCTTCTGATCCGTAGTCAGATGCTC
>CAYXKL010000197.1:0-2917 GCA_964464825.1 uncultured Melioribacter sp.
TATCAACATTCAATTCAATCAAATTGTAAGATCAAGTACTGGCTATTACAATTAAAACCTTACAACCAGCTTACCTTTATCCTTTGATAGCCCGGGCTTTAAAAGGTTTTAAAATTTGTAAAGTGTTTTTAAAAAGGAAGAAAGCTTACTTCAATGAATTGTAAAAGTTGGGAGGAGACGAGAAATTATTTAAAAAAGGGGAAGGCTGGCGCTTACCTGCTAATGCCTCATTCAAGATGGAACAACCCAAAACGGGCAGCAAAAGAAAAGCTTTCAATTTTGTTTTAAAGAGTCAGCTCAGCAAGCACAAAATGGGTGAGGCGTCCCGGATGTCCTACCACTGAAGTCCTACGCCCCACCCATGCTACGGTGGCGTGTAATGCACGAACATTATCACCACACACCAATAGCTATAAGTAGTGCAAGGATCAGAGACAAGACCTTGATAAGTCGCATCAGCCGCTTTCTTTTGGCTTTACGCCACTGGTCTCTCCAAATGAATTTCAACACTTTCCAGTTGTAGCGAATGTTTTTTCAAAGTTGCTTCAACATGATGGATCGGTTAACAAAATAAAAGGCGCTTTCGCCCTTCCCCCTCAGAGCTTAATTCAGGTTTAGCTCTGAAAACCTACGCGGATTGAAATACCTGTCTCTTTCCATTCTTAACCCTGAAATCTTGATACTTTCTAGCTCATCCAAACTAAAGTATCCCCACTCAGGAAAATCTCCATCCACAAAGCCAAAGAAAATCCTGGTCTCTGGATCATATTCTGTCGCATACCGTGTCCGATGATGACACGGATGGAAGAATTTACAGATCACCAAAGGGTCTTCGACTTCGGACTGGTCTCCAACTCTTGAGAACACCTCTAGTAAAGCCTTCGTAAGAAGCATCATGGTAATATGAAAAAGAACTAAAAAAGCGGATTCAAACCGCAAGTTCAAGTTGCAAAATTTTTCAATGCCGTGCTTGTTTTTTCGATGAAAGAGAGGTAAATTTTCTCCTCATTTCTAAAAATAATTTTATTAGTTTTACGTACATATAAGGAAAATATAATTTTTGTATATACAGATACAGATGCTGGATGTTATTTTAGTTAAAAAAAGATTCGGCTACGACTTCGTATATTACGGCTACTTGAAATTATAAAAAATAACTCGATTTCAGATAGTTTAAAGCCAATCCGAAAGAGAAACAGCATCCAACCTACCCATCTAGTCGCCTAAGAAGACACCTGGCGACTAGCTCAAACGTTAAGTGCAACCAAAATTTAAACTAAAAATATGGAAAAAGAAAAAATTCAATACTTATTGAATCAAGAAGAGGAGTTTTTACTCGAACAAATTGGATTTGATATCATAGGTAAGTCAGCCAGGCAGAATAATAAAAATGAAGCTAAAGAAAAAGCAGTTAGGCTTCTTGATAATCAAAAAAAAAATTTTAGGGAAGTAATTTGTACTAATGAAAAAGTTAAATACTTGTTGGAGCTAGATGATAGTTGGGACAGAAAGGTTGAATTAGTTACAATAGTTGCAGATTTGATTACTACCATTTTAATTGGTATTCCTCCTTGGAATATTTCAGTGCTTTTAGTTAGAATTGGATTAGACTCACTTTGCCAAGAAAAAACCTAAAAACAACACAATGAATAAACAAGAAATGCTAAAAGAGGATTTTTATAAATTCGTATTTCAAGCAGGGATCAAAGAAATACAAGACATCAAAGATATACCTGTCGTTCCTGGTTCCTTTGAAGAAGTACTTAACAATATTCATAGGGCAAAAGATAAGGTTGCGGAAAAGGAGTTTCTATCTTTGTATGAAAAATATGGTTTTGATAAAAATTCTAAAAATAATGATCCACATGGATATAACGAATTTTTGAATGACTTAAGGGGATTAGATATTGTTTCTGAAGAAGTATTAAATTCAATCTTTTGTGGGGAGTTTCCTACAGGTGAATTCAATGCTAGCGCCAGGAGAGTACCTAATGGTTACTTATGTCTATTAAATAGAGGACTACGTCATTTTTTATATAGAATTTCTTGTGCAGCATCTTATGGCTGCACTGATTATAATGATTTAAGGACTGCATTGATTGATAAAACTAATCCCAATTGGCTAGGCATGAAAATTTATGCTCTTGGTACATGTGCAAATTATCTGTTAAACAATGAAGCAAATTTTTATTGGGAAGGCAGAGAACAATCCACTGATTGCTTAATGCTTGGTTCTGCTTTTAGTTCTTCGATGAGAACTTTTGTTGTAGCACATGAATTAGCACATGCTCAATTAGGGCATTTAAATGAAAATAAAACTAACTACTTGTTGACACCAGTTGGAGAGCTTGAAGTTATTCAGAAATCTTATGATCAAGAATTTGAAGCTGATGCGGTCGCTCAAGCTATCTTAATTGAAATGGCTAGAAAAGAAAATCATGTCGGCGTTATTTGTGGAGGGGTTTGTTTTTTGTATGCTGATATTATTTTTGATCAATTTAGAAACAAATTAGCTGGTGAATTTAATAGCATTTCAACTACTCATCCGCCTAGTGAACAACGTATCGATTCATTACTCAATCTCATTTCGACTTACTGCTCTGAGTATGAATCGGAATTTGTGGATATGGCATTAAAAGTGTTTCAACAGCTAGAACAGGTAGTTAAGTTCTCAAATGTTAGGCTAGAAAACGGAGGTATTGAAATTGAATTTGAAGAGTAAAATTAAAGGCGAGTGTACCAGACCCAGCATAGTTGAGTATGTTCCTAACCGTTTAAACCAATATCCAAAACTCGAATATTCCAGCTAATTCCGTTCAATATTCAAATAACTTTTAAAATTGGGTTAAACTTTTTTACAGTGAACTTGTTTAAAATTAATGAAAAATCGTAATATCTTTTCAAACTAAGCTCCTAC
>CAYXKL010000198.1:0-2847 GCA_964464825.1 uncultured Melioribacter sp.
CATACTCATAATAATTTTTCATTTCATTAGCTGAAAATTTTAAATTCATAGCTAACTGCTTATAAGAAACATAATCTTTTAAATAATGAACCTTAATTCTGGTTTTATTCCTCACTAACCACGATAGTGAAATTTTTAATCTTTCCAAATCTTTATCTGCTAATTCTTTGAAAAGCTGCACTGTACCTGAAAAGTAATTTTCTAATGCTTTTTCAAATAACGGTTTCTGCTCTATAATAAAATCCTTGATAAAAACTTTACCTTCCAGCATTAATAGGTAATCATTATTTTTTGTACCAAGAATTTCAATCATTACATTAGCTTTATTAATTGGTTCTTTTAAGATTGATGCTTTATTAAGTAGTATGAAAATAGAATTAATTGTATCTCTTATTTGAGCGGCTTCCTCAAATTTCTGTCTTTGACTCAAATCTTTCATTTTATTAAGAAGTCTATCAACTGCCGATTGATTATAACCACCAAGGAATTCATTCACTTTAGTTAATTCCGAATTATAAAAATCAGTAACTTCTTCATTTATGCATGGTGCAAAACACCTTTCAATATCAGCTAGATAACACTTTCTCTTTTTAGAAAATTCAGTATCGCTGCATTCTCTTAATTGAAAGGTTTTATCAATAATTTCTTTTATCTGACGTGTTGTCTCGCGGTTTGGATATGGTCCGAAATAGTCATTACCATCAGTACAAAAATTTGTAGCTACATCTACAGTGGGAAATTTATGAGTAGTTGACACTTTTATGAAATAATTATTCGAATACTTTTTAAGTAAAGTATTCATTTTTGGCTTTGCTTCTTTAATTAATTCAGCTTCTGATAATAGAGCTGTTAATTCCGTATTTGTTATTTGATAACCTAATCGATCTGCTTTTTTAATAATCTCTCGTGTTTTTCTTGGAGTATTGTTTAGAAAATAACTGCTAATTCTATTTTTTAGTGATTTTGCTTTCCCGATATAAATGATATCATTCTTTGAATTCTTAAAAAAATAGATACCTGGATCATCCGGTACAGAAGAATAATCCTGAGCAAGTTTTTTCTTAATTAATTTGTACTGTTTACCTGAAGGAATATTTTGGAAGTGAACAAGATCAGAAATTGATTCAATATTATGTTCTTCTTTTAGAGTTTTAAACATTTTCAAAAATACTTTTGCTGTAGCAGTTGCATCACCTAAACCACGGTGTACATTACGATGTTTTATTCTAAATGTTCTAGAAAGGTTACCAAGTGATCTGCTTGGTAAATCGGGATATAATCTTTTTGCTAATTTTAATGTACAGATTGCACTATTATCTGGCATTTGCAATCCAGAATTCAAACATTCATGTTTCAAAAAAGAATGATCAAAATTTAGATGGTGAGCAACAAGTACAGAATCCCCAATGAAATTTTTTATTTCTGGAAAAACTTCATCGAAGAATGGGGCGTTTTCTACATCTGCATTTGTAATTCCAGTTATCATTGTAATTTGATATGGTACTTGTCTGCCAGGATTTATATATGATTGGAATGTATCGATAATTTTCCCATTCCGGATTTTAACAATTCCAATTTCAATTACTCTATCATGTACTGCAGATGTACCGGTCGTCTCAAAATCAAAAACAGAGTACTCTGCTTTATCAAACTGTAATTCTTTAAGAGGTGTATCAATAGATTTAGCATTCTTTTTCATAAATCAAATTTAAATAATTCTTATCGATTCTGTTAAGAATGAATAAGTATTTCAAGTGTTTCGTTATTCATCTGTTTTTCAATATATTTGATTTAGCGAGAATATAATATGAATATAAATATACTTTTTATTGGCGATATCATCGGGCAACCGGGTCTGGATATTACTCAAATGTGGCTTCAGAGTTTACAAAAGAAATACAGAGCCGATGTTACAATTGTAAATGGCGAAAATGCGTCTGATGGAAAAGGATGCACTGAAAAAGAAGCTAAACTACTTTTTGATTTAGGTGTGAATTGTATTACCGGCGGTAATCATACTTGGGATAAACATCAATCCCAGGATTACCTTAAGAAAGATTCACGTGTTATTCGTCCTTTAAATTATCCTAAAGGCACAATCGGGAACGGATATTATATCATTGATAGTCCCAAAGGAAAAGTTGGAGTTGTTAATTTGCAAGGTAGAGCTTTTATGGCACCAATCGATTGTCCTTTCCGAGCTTCAGATTGGGTCATCTCAAAAATTAAACAAGAAACAAATGTAATAGTGATTGATATGCATGCTGAAGCAACTGCTGAAAAACTTGCTCTTGCAAATTATATTGATGGTAAGGTTTCGATGGTTATTGGAACCCATACTCATGTTCAAACTTCTGATGAAAGGATTTTAAAAAATGGAACGGGTTATATTACTGACTGTGGTATGACCGGTCCATACGATTCTGTAATTGGGATGAAAACTGACGCTGCAATTAACCGGTTTCTTTACCAAACGCCACAGAAGTACCAGACAGCAACCGATAACGTTCATTTGTGCGGTATCTTTTTTAAAGTTGATTCTTCATCGGGTAAGTGTATCGAAATTGAAAGAATATTCTTACCGGATTTTGATAAGAAAAAAATAGAAACAGAAAATTAAATATAATTCTCTATTATGGCACAGATTATTGACGGGAAGAAAATTGCTGAACAAATAAGAGAAGAATTAAAAGTTCAGGTGAATGAATTAAAAACTTCTGGTAAGAAAGTACCCGGACTTGTTACAATATTAGTGGGGGATAATCCAGCTTCACAATTTTATGTTAATTCAAAAAGTAAAGCTTGCACTGAAATCGGTATGCTCTCAAAAATAGAAAAGTTTAACAA
>CAYXKL010000199.1:0-2806 GCA_964464825.1 uncultured Melioribacter sp.
CTGTTTTTACAATGCTACGCTGATTGGCAACTATACCAACAGACCATCCATCAATTCTAGCATAAGCAGTAATTAATGTTTTGCCATAACCAGCTTTGTATTCATCTATTTCAGAATTATCAACTATGCGTGCTAATAATTCGTATGTATCATAAGGTTTTGTTGTATCTTCGGGCATTAATCCGTAAATCTCATTAATATCAAATTTTGGTTTTACTGATTCAATCCGGTTAAATCCGGCTTTTTCTTGAAGACCAAATTTTGAAGTCAAACTTCTTAATTGCTGAATACACTCATCATCATTTTTCATTATGTAATCAGTAACACCGGAAATATTAGATTGCACGCGTGCACCCCCTAGTGCTTCATTATCGATTTCTTCTCCAATTGCAGCTTTAACCAAATGAGCACCGGCAAGAAAAACTGATCCTTCACCTTGAACAATAAGAGCTTCATCACTCATAATAGGAAGGTATGCACCACCAGCTACACATGGTCCCATTATTGCAGAAATTTGTGGTATACCCATTGAGGACATTACAGCATTATTACGAAATATCCGTCCAAAATGTTCTTTATCTGGAAAAATATCTTCTTGAAGTGGTAGAAAAACTCCGGCGCTATCAACTAAATAAATTATTGGTAAGCGGTTTTCCATCGCAATTTCTTGAGCACGTAAATTTTTCTTTGCAGTAATAGGAAACCAGGCACCAGCTTTAACAGTAGCATCGTTTGCTACTATTACAAAATTTCTCCCATTAATTTTCCCAATTCCATAAATAGTACCAGATGATGGAGCCCCTCCGTATTCTTCGTACATTCCATAAGCTGCTAAGGTATTTAATTCAAAAAATTTAGTCCCTTGATCAATTAATTTTTCTATTCTTTCCCGAGCAGTCAGTTTACCTTTTTCGTGCTGCTTTTGTATTGCTGATTTACCACCACCTAATTTTACTTCATCTTTTATAGCAGAAATTTTTCTCCAAAGATTTTTATGATAATCTTCACGTTTGAGAAATGTTCCGTTCTTATTTGTTTCGGTACCGATAATTTTCATCTTTAATCTTTCAGTAAACTTCTGGCAATAACAATTCTTTGGACCTCGGATGTCCCTTCGCCGATTGTAAGTAATTTAACATCGCGATAAAATTTTTCAACCGGATAATCTTTAACAAATCCATAACCACCCAGAATTTGTACCGCTTCATTAGCAGCCTTCGTAGCAATTTCACTTGCAAATAATTTTGCTTTTGCCGCTTCATCTTTAGATTCTTTGCCTGAATCTTTTAATGATGCAGCTTTGTAAGTTAATAAACGGGCAGCATTAATTTCTGTTACCATATCTGAAAGCTTAAATTGTATTCCTTGGAATTCAGCAATACTTTTTCCAAATTGTTTACGTTCTTTTGAATATGCAAGTGCAGCATCCAAACATCCTTGTGCAAGTCCAACACTTAATGCAGCTATAGAAATTCTTCCACCTTCAAGGATTTTCATGGCTTGAACAAACCCATCACCTTCATCACCAATTAAATTATCAGAAGGAACTACACAATTATCAAATATCAATTGAGTTGTTTCACACGAACGCATACCCAATTTATTCTCTTTTTTACCGGATGAAAATCCTTTCATTCCTTTTTCAAGAATGAATGCAGAAATTCCTTTTTTACCTTTTGATTTATCGGTAATAGCCATAACAACAGCAGTTTCTCCGGAAGTACCGTGAGTAATGAAATTTTTTGTACCGTTTAATAAAAAATGTCCATCAATTTTTTCGGCAGTAGTCTCCATTGCGGCAGCATCACTTCCGGATGAAGGTTCAGTTAAACCCCAGGCACCGATTTTTCTTCCGCTTGCAAGATCGGGTAAATACTTTTCTTTAAGTTTTTCATTCGCAAATTGAAGTATGTGATTAGTACATAAACCATTATGGGCGGCTACCGATAATGAAATTGAAGGATCAACCTTAGCTAATTCTTCAATTACTATAGCATATTCAGTATAACCTAACCCGGCACCTCCATATTTTTCTGGTACTAGAATTCCTAAAAATCCAAGTTCGCCTAACTGATTCATAATTTCTATTGGAAATTTTTGCGACTCATCGTAATCCATTACGACTGGCTTAATAACTTGTTCGCTAAATTCACGAATTGTGTTTTTAATTGCGGTTTGATTCTCATCGAGGTCTATAGTGAAACCCGCTGAGATTTTTACATCTTCCATGGCTATCCTTTTGAGATAGTGGTTGATCTATAATTTAAATAAAGTTCTTCAGCTAATTGATAAGGTGATAAGTTTCCTTCAACTACTTTCTTAAGTGAATCGTTTAATTTAGATATATTTTCTTCTTGCCAAAATTCTTTGTGAATCAATTCTTCAACAATTTCTTTAATTCTTAACCGGTATTTCTCTTCTCTCCTAAATTTTAACAAATTGTTCGATTCAAGATAATCTTTATGTCGGTAAATTTCATCAGCAATTTCTTTTATACCTTTATTTTCGGATGCTACAGATTTTAGAATATTCGGCAGCCAATCTTTTTCAGTATGATCTTTTAACATTAATATTGTTTGTATGGCTGTAAGAGCACTATCAGATCCCGGCCGATCGCTTTTATTAAGCACAAAGAAATCAGCAATTTCCATCAAACCAGCCTTCATAGCTTGAATGGAATCACCGGACTCGGGAACAAGCACGACGATAGTAGTATCAGCGGAATTTGCAATATCAAGTTCGGATTGACCAACGCCTACAGATTCCAGAATAATAAAATCATATCAGGCTGCATCTAGAATATCAG
>CAYXKL010000200.1:0-2785 GCA_964464825.1 uncultured Melioribacter sp.
TTTTTAATCAGTTTTAATTTAAGCTCATGAGATGAATGCAGACGTCTCACTAATAAACGAAACGCTGCATCTTTAATCTGCAGAAATTCACTTTTATAAAGAAAAGATTTTAATTGATTTTCTGTAACATTATCATATTTACGTAAACCATTATCATAAACAACACGGTAATCTAATAATACATTATTACCATCATCAAATACAATTTCTACATCACTCTTTTTTCTTACAAGCGATGTGATAATCATTTATTTTTTCTTGGTTTTAGTTTCCGTTTCTTCTTTAACCGGTTTTGGTTCTTCTTTTATCATTCCCAATGTTTTTTTAACTTCCGTTTCTAATGCAGCAAATAATGATGGATCTTCATTCATTTTCTGTTTTAATTGCTCTCTACCCTGATAACGCTCATCTTTATAAGTAAACCATGCACCACTTTTCTTTAGAATATTCTGCTCTGTAGCCAAATCAATAATGTCACCGGCTTTACTTATTCCTTCATTATAAAGAATATCAAATTCAACTTCTTTAAAAGGTGGTGCTATTTTACTTTTAACAACTTTTACTTTTGTTCTATTGCCGATAATATTATTACCATCTTTTATAGCTGCAATTCTTCTGATATCCAAACGAACAGAAGCATAAAATTTTAATGCATTACCACCGGTTGTAGTTTCAGGATTGCCGAACATAATTCCAATTTTACTACGTAATTGATTTGTAAAAATTACGCAAGTTTTCGATTTACTTATTGCTCCGGTTATTTTACGTAATGCTTGAGACATCAATCGTGCTTGCATTGCCATTTGAGGATCACCCATATCACCTTCAATCTCTGATCGTGGTACTAATGCAGCCACAGAATCGATTACTATTATATCCAATGCATTACTTCTTATTAAAGTATCAACAATTTCAAGAGCTTGTTCTCCAAAATCCGGTTGAGAAATAAGTAAGTTGCTTGCATCTACATGCAATCGTTTAGCATAATTAACATCCAAAGCATGTTCAGCATCAATAAATGCTGCAACGCCGCCTTTCTTTTGTGCTTCTGCTATAATGTGCAGACATAGTGTTGTTTTACCAGAAGATTCCGGTCCGTAAATTTCAATAATTCTTCCTCTTGGCACTCCACCAATTCCGAGAGCATAATCGAGTGATAATGAACCAGTTGAGATTGCGTCTACGGGAGCTACAACACCATCTCCTAATTTCATTATCGTTCCTTTACCGTACTGTTTTTCAAGATTACTTATTGTGTCTTCAATAATTTTTAATCTTGCATCTTTATCAGATGACATTTATCCTCCGTTATTTTTATTAATCATAAAACTTTGTAATGGAATATATATTGAACCAGATTTATGTAAATGACTCTGGAATAATGTTACTTTTTCTGCAATAGATTCAATTTCTGGGAACCTCTGTTTTGCTGATTCAATTATATTATCAATATTATTATTATTCTTAATTCGTAATAAAGTAATATGGGCTTTAAAAACTCTTTGTTCTTTGGGATAAGAATATTGAGAACAAATATCTTCAATAGATTGAACTAAACTAGTCAGTTGATCATTTACTTTGGTACCAATCCATAAAATTCTTGGAATATTATTACTCTTAAATATACCAAACTTATCAAATGATAAATAAATTTTATTATAATTATTTAGGAGCTTTTTAAGCTGATTACTCAAACTATCAAGAACATTTTTTTCGGAATCACCTAAAAATTTAAGAGTAATATGTAGTTTTTCTCTTTTTTCCCAATTAATATTAGATATATTACTAAAAACTTTGTCTCTAAGAGAAATAATTTGGTTAACTGTCTCTTCCGGCAGTTCTAATGCAATAAATGCTCTAATCATCGTAAGAAATACCCAGTAGACTTCTTCTTAACATTTCTAAAGCAGCTTGAGATGTTCGGTCTTTATTTAACAATCTATCATCACCGAATCGAAATTCTTTTGCTGTACAAATTTTATCATCACACAAACCAATATAAACCAACCCAATCGGTTTATTAGGAGTTGATCCGGTTGGGCCCATAATACCGGTAACAGCAAGACCAATATCTGCTCCGCTAATAGCTTTTACCCCTTCTGCCATCTGTCTTGCTACTTCGAGACTGACAGCACCGTTTTTCATTATTGTATCCTCATCAACTTTCAGAAGTTCTACTTTAGCTGCATTTGTGTATGCAACTATTCCCCGATCAAAATATTTACTACTGCCGTTTACATTTGTTAATCTATTAGAAATTAAACCCCCAGTACACGATTCCGCAACTGCTATTTTTAAATTTCTATCAATCAATAACTTAGCTATGATATCCTCTAATGAATCTTCTTCTTTACCATAAATAAATTTCCCAATATTAGATCGGATTTTTTGCTCGATTTCATCTATTAAATTCATTGCATCATCACGATTATTCTTCTCAACAGTGATTCTTAATTTCACTCCAAATTGATTCGGTAAAAAAGCCAATTTTGCTCCATTCAATAATTCATCAATATTGCCAAGTTTATCATACAGCATCGATTCCGGTATTCCGGTAGTTAAAAGATTTTTTATTAATAATACATTTCTTTTTGAAGATAGTCGCTCATCCAATTTAGGAAGAACAAATTCTTCCATCATCCCTTTCATTTCATAAGGAACACCTGGCATAGCAACAAATATTTTATTCTTTTTCTCGATCCAATAGCCGGGTGCAGTTCCTCTATTATTTCTAATTGGCATAGAGATTTTAGGTCTTAGTGCTTGATCTTCATTAGTCTTTGTT
>CAYXKL010000201.1:0-2727 GCA_964464825.1 uncultured Melioribacter sp.
TTGCCCCCTACGTATTACCGCGGCTGCTGGCACGTAGTTAGCCGGGGCTTCTTCTAAGAGTACAGTCAAGTCCCGATGCTATCGGGATTTTTCGTCCTCTTCAAAAGGAGTTTACAACCTTACGGCCTTCATCCTCCACGCGGCGTTGCTGGGTCAGACTTTCGTCCATTGCCCAATATTCCTCACTGCTGCCTCCCGTAGGAGTCTGGACCGTGTCTCAGTTCCAGTGTGGCTGATCATCCTCTCAGACCAGCTACCGATCATTGCCTTGGTAAGCAGTTACCTTACCAACTAGCTAATCGGATGCAAGCTCATCCACAGGCGCTACAAGAGCTTTAACAACATCATCATGTGATGCCGCTGCATTATATGGTATTAGCCCGTCTTTCGACGAGTTATTCCATACCCGTGGGTAGATTACTTACATATTACTCACCCTTTCGCCACTTTACTCGAAGTATTGCTACCTCTTTCTCGTAGACTTGCATGTGTTAGGCACGCCGCCAGCGTTCGTCCTGAGCCAGGATCAAACTCTCCGTTGTAAATTTTATAAGTTTTTGTAATCTCAAAGTTAATTACTAAATAATTTTTAGTCACTCACTCTGTCAAAGAACTTTTTCAAATGCGGATTACTAATTTATACCCTAAATTTTTGAAAGTCAAGTTTAAATAGATAAAAAAAAATTAAGCTTTTATTTACCTAATAATGATAAATCATCAAATTTTTTTGTTATTAATGAAATTTATATCTATAAAATTATTGAAAATATATTATAAATATTGAAAGGAACTAAGTATTAATTAATAGTGTAGAATTGATAAATTAATTAAACATAAGGTGTTATATGATTAATAATGCAAATTATAACAATCCTTTATCTGATATAATATCAGATGAGATATATGAAATATTAAAAAAGAAAGGCATGATAAACGAAAAATCTGTAAGAGATCATTTAATTAGAAAAAAATTTTATGAAATGAAGAAAAATAATATAAACGCATCAGAAGCAATATCAATTATAAGAAATGATTATCCATATCTACAATTTGACACTATAAGAAAAATAGTTTATCAAGTTAATAAATGATTTTTCTTGACAAAAAATAAATAGTAGATTATATTTTAACCGCATGCTTTCGAAGATATTCACTTTGATAGCATTATTTTAGCCCAGTGTCTCCCCCCAACACTGGGCTTTTTTACATGAATAGCGAGGAAAAATGGTAAAAATTAAAAAAATTCAGAAGGAAACAAAGAAGGTTAAAAATTCACCTTTTAATGATTATTGGAACAAATATCATTATTTATTATTATTTATAGGAATTACATTACTTATAATTGGATTTTTTTTGTTATCACTAAATCCATGGAGTAGCTTTCCCTCTTTGACATTAGCACCAATAGTTTTACTTATTGCTTATTTAGTTATTTTTCCGTTATCAATTGTTTTTACAAAATTTAGAAATAAAAAATAGATAAAATGTTTATTGCTAAAGTTAAAGGGAATATTGTTTCAACTAAAAAGAATTTGAATTTATTTAGTCATAAATTATTGATAGTACATGCTGTTGATTACAATAATAATTTTATTGGTGATAAAGATATTATAGCCCTCGATCTAATTGATTCGGGGATAGGCGATATTGTTATAGTTGTTCAAGAAGGTGATGCAGTGCAACAAATATTAGGTAATAAAGTAACACCAGTAAACACAATGATTATTGGTATTGTTGATAATATTGAAATATTAGAATAAAAGTAAAATCCTCATCGATATTGGATTTAGAAAATCTCACATCGCTACAATTATTACTCAACACCGAAGGCATCGGCCCTCAAAAAATTCTTTCTCTAATTTCATCTTTTCAAGAACCTAAAAACATTTTTAATGCAACTATTAATCAATTAAATAAAATTGATGGCATAAGCGATACTATTTCTAATAGAATTATTAATTCGCGTTCAAAACTGGATCAAACATTAATTGATATTGAGAAAAATATTTTAGCTTTAGAAAAAATAAATGCAAGAATTATCACTTACTGGGATGTAGAATATCCATCATTATTAAAAAGAATTTATTATCCTCCAATAATTTTATATGTTATCGGAAATTTTAAGGGACAAGATCAATATTCCATCGCAGTAGTCGGTACTAGACAACCAACAAGTTACGGTAAAATACAAACTGAATTCTTTACTGAACAATTAATTAAAAAAAATATTACGATAGTAAGTGGTTTAGCCAGAGGAATAGATTCTTTAGCACATAAATCTGCACTAAAAAATAATGGTCGAACTATCGCTGTAATTGGCTCTGGGTTAGATATCGTGTATCCGCCGGAGAATAAAAATCTATTTGAAGAAATTTCTGAAAATGGAGTAATTATTTCTGAATATCCATTAGGTACAAAACCTGATGCACAAAATTTCCCTAGAAGAAATCGAATTATATCCGGTTTATCTTTAGGAACTTTAATTATTGAAACAAAAATTAATGGCGGCGCAATGCAGACAGCTGCTTATGCTATAGATCAAGATAGAGAAGTATTTGCTGTACCCGGCAATATAAACATTAAACAAAGTGAAGGACCAAATTCACTAATTCAAAAAGGGGAAGCAAAATTAGTAACAACGGCCGATGACATTTTTATAGAATTAAACATCAAAATAAAACCGGAAATTGGTAAAAATATTCATAAACCACATATAGATCTCAATCT
>CAYXKL010000202.1:0-2592 GCA_964464825.1 uncultured Melioribacter sp.
AAGCAGTTCTGTATGCCCCGGGAATTTTATTCCGGCTAAACGAATAGCATTTTTTGAAATTGGTGCTGTAATTAATGCATCAAAATTAGGATGTATAATTTCCAATGCAGTAGTTAAAGCTTTGTATGAAGCAATACCTGAATCTTTTGTTGCAATACCATATTTTTGGAGGAAATCACCGATATCAACTATAGTTATGTTTTTATAGTCTTCAAATTTTGCATTATATTTTTTAACTATTAAGTATGAAAACTTCGGCTTAACTAATCGGAAGGTATTTTCTAAAACATTCTTAGGACAAATAAAAATTATTTTTTGATTTTTTACATTGTATATTTTATTAATAGTCCTAACGCATATTTCAGGACCAACACCATTAATATCACCGCAAGTAAAAATAATCTGATTCATTTAATTACTCAAGATATAATTTCCTAATCCGGATTCATCCATAAAAACAAATTCCTTTTTCATTTCATTGTATGTCCATATTTCATAAACAATATTTTCACTTGAATAATCTCTACTTACGAGATCTGGTTTGCCGTACTTAATATAAATTTTCCCTCTATCAGTTTTGGCACCATTACGATTTGTAAGGGTAGAATAATTTTCGTATGCGTAATCAACACGGTTATAAAATTCAGCCATCAAGGGATTATAATCGGTAGTACGATTCGGAGTAAGTTTATCCCAATAATTGGAAAAAGCTTTTTCCATTTCTTTTTCATTTCCTTTTAACAGCTCATTAACTTTTTCTTTACTATCTATTAACTCTATCATTTCTATGGCTGTTTTCAAATCATTCAGTGATTTTGGTTTATTGAACCAATACACTCGTAAATATAGTTCTTTAATTTCTTTATCCTCGGAAAGAAATTTAATCTTAATATTCCCTTCAGATAGCTTAAGATTTATATTGTTAACAACTAAATAACTGTAGTCAATATCAGTCGAGTCAATAATTACCGCAATTTTATTATTGTATTCTATTAATTTAATAGAACCTTTTTTAGTTTCAATCGAATCTTCAATGATTATTTTATTCTCTTGTTCAACTATAACTTTAATTTTACCAATATCTAATTTATTTATAGGAAAAAGTAAATTATACAATTGATTTGTATATGGAATGGCATTTTGATAATTAGAGACAGTTAGTGCTATTCTGTCGTCACAAATAATCACATCATTTCCAATAATTATAGGATTACTGATTGGATTATTAGAAATCTTGGCGAAATCAAAACGGATTGAATCTAATTTTATAACTGATTCTGTATTAGAAATTTTCAGATAAGGAATTAAATAGAAATTTTTACTCCTTTCTAGATTTATTAATCCTTGTATGTATTTATTATTTGAAATAGTTTCTTCATATGTTTTCACAACAACATTTTTTGATAATGATAATCTATCAAATATTTTATCATTGTTTTTCAACTCAAAATCAATGGTTATTCCGGAGATATAATTATTTCCATCATTGATAAATATTAATTCATTTATTGGCAAACGGTATGATAAGTAACATACAAACGATGTGTCTTTTGGAATTATATTTTTTTCAAAAATGATTTGAGAATTTTTCTGATATTCATTTTGAAATGATTGTGCGAAAGAAGTAACATTTATAAATATTATGAATAATATTGTTAGAAAACGTCCATTAAAACTATCCATATTATTAGCTGTTCATACTTAGAAGAAATTCTTTGTTAGTTTTTGTCCCTTTCATTTTATCTAGTATAAATTCCATAGCTTCGGTAGGATCAAAATCGGCAAGTAATTTTCTAAGTATCCAAATTTTATTTAATTCTTCTTCTTTCAATAATAATTCTTCTTTTCTTGTACCGGATTTATTAAGATCAATAGCCGGGAAGATTCTCTTATCAGCAAGATTTCTATCAAGTACCAATTCCATGTTGCCGGTACCTTTAAATTCTTCAAAGATAACTTCGTCCATTCTGCTTCCGGTATCTATTAATGCAGTAGCAATAATTGTTAAACTTCCGCCATCCTCTGTGTTACGTGCAGAGCCGAAAAATCTTTTTGGTTTATGAAGTGCATTAGCATCAACACCGCCTGAAAGAATTCTTCCACTATGCGGTATAACAGTATTATGAGCTCTTGCCAGTCGTGTAATACTATCAAGTAAAATCACAACATCATCTCCAGCTTCAACCATACGTTTAGCTTTTTCACTAACCATATTTGCAACCTGAACGTGGCGGTCTGCCGGTTCATCAAAAGTTGAACTTATTACTTCTGCTTGAACAGAACGCTGCATATCAGTTACTTCTTCCGGACGCTCATCTATTAACAACATAATAATTTTTACTTCTGGATGATTTCGTGTTATTGAATTTGCAATTTTTTGGAGTAAAATTGTTTTACCGGCTTTTGGTGGCGAAACAATCAATCCTCTCTGACCTTTACCTATCGGGGAAAGTAAATCCATTATTCTCATCGAATATTCACCAGGGGCAGATTCCAGTTTTAATCTTTTTGTTGGATAAATTGGTGTTAAGTTATCAAACAAAGTCCTTTCTCTAATTGCTTCAGGATCTTTTCCGTTGACTGCTTCAACAC
>CAYXKL010000203.1:0-2585 GCA_964464825.1 uncultured Melioribacter sp.
AGGTGGCAGAGTGGTTGAATGCGGCGGTCTCGAAAACCGTTGTCCGGCATTGTCGGACCGGGGGTTCGAATCCCCCCTTTTCCGCTTCTTATAAATAAATTTTATTGAGTAGAATAATTAACAAACTCATATTTGAATTAATTAAATTCCTCTTGATAAATGAGGAGTTATGAAATTAGATACAAAATTCTGCTGCCTAATATTTTTTTTGATTTTTACGACATATCAAAATCAATATCTATTTTCACAAATAATTAAAGACAATTGGGTACCGGTAAATGTTGATGATGAGAACAAAATTTATTTCAATACAAACGGTTTAACAATTTCGAAGGATGGTGATATTTTTGTTTGGGTGTTAGAGGAGAATAAAATTCCGGTTACAATCGAATCGATTAATAATAAAGTATATAAAACAAAAACCTATTTTCTGCTTAATAAAAATATTAAACGATACAGCATATTACAGATCATTTTATACGATAAAAATGATAATGTCATAAAAAATTATACATATCAAAGAAATATGGATAATAAAGATTTCAGATATAGTTCGCCAATTATGGAAGGTTCAAATGTTGAGGCAGTTTTGTTGGAATGTGTAAAGAATATTGGTAATGTAAAAAAAGATTAGTCCAAATATTGTTTTAAATATGCAGTGCCCCCAAGAGAATTCATTAATGTTTTTATCCTTTCCCTTCTACCTATTACATAATTACTTGGTTTAGCCGGATTTCTTTTCTTTGGGTTTGGTAATATTGCCGCCAAAGTTGCAGCTTGCGACATTGATATTTGAGAGGGATTCTTTTTATAAAATATTAACGATGCTTGATTTACCCCATAAATCCCATTACCCATTTCTGCAATATTCAAATAGATTTCTAAAATTCTTTTTTTATTCCATAACAATTCGAGTATTAATGTATAGTATGCTTCAATTCCTTTTCTAATAATATCTTTACCGGGCCAGAGAAATAAATTCTTAGCAACTTGCATTGTGATTGTACTTGCACCCCGTTTTCTTTTACGGTAAGTGTTTTCTTTCATAGCTTTTTCTATCTGCTCAAAATCAAAACCGAAATGTTCAAAAAATAATTGATCTTCAGATGCAATAACTGCAAGAGGGGCATACCTAGAAACATTATCGATATTTATCGGTTTATACTTTATATCATTATTAGAAAATAATGTCTGAAATGGATTTGCTATATTACTATAAATGAATGCTGTTGAAGCCGGATCTATAAATCTAAAAAATAGAACTAAAAAGAGTACAAACATGTTATAAACAATGATCACATAAACAATTTTTTTAAACTGTACTAGTAAAAATTTTAAGATTTTTTTAATCATAATATGATAATTAGTGTATCTTTAATAATTGAATAAGAGATTGTTATTAGATATTTTTAATTCAGAAATAATACATTAATAAAATAAGGAGTTTTTATGATATCTGAAAAAATGCAAAAAGCACTTAACGACCAAATAAATGCTGAATTGTTCTCTTCATATCTTTATTTATCCATGTCGGCTTATTTTGAAACTGAAAATTGGTCCGGATTTGCGAATTGGATGAAAAAGCAATCGCAAGAAGAATACGGACATGCAATGAAAATTTACAAATACATGTGCGAAGTAGGAGGTAAAGTTTTATTAGAAACAATCGAAAAGCCAAAAACCGAATGGAAATCGCCACAAGAAGCATTTGAAGAATCTTATAAACATGAATTATACATAACCGATAGAATCTACAAAATAGCGGATTTGGCTACTTCAGAAAAAGATCATGCAACAAACATTTTTATGCATTGGTTCGTAACCGAACAAGTTGAAGAAGTATCATCTGTATCTCAAATTGTACACAAATTCAAATTAATCGGGGATAATAAAAGCGCTCTTTATATGCTTGATAAAGAATTAGGCAGTAGAGCATAGACTTTTCAAAAGCGGCAAATGCCGCTTTTTTTATATACTTAATAATTTTATGGTATCAATAATTTTTATATATTTGTCGGTCTAAAAATTGAAAATTGAGGAGAAAAATGGCCCGTAGATGTCAGGTATCGGGTGTTGGACCGGTAAGTGGAAACAGTATTTCACATGCTCACAATAAAAGTAAACGTAGATTTTTGCCCAATTTACAGAAAAAACGTATATGGGTTAAAGAATTAAATAAGTTTGTGACTGTCCGATTAACCGCCAGCGCATTAAGAACGATTGCTAAAAATGGAACATCAGAAATAGCAAAGCTTGTTCAAGAGAAAAAGATTAAATCCAGATAAACTTTTTTATCGACCCCCTTTTCTTCAGGGGGTTTCTTATTTCAATAATAATTGATTTTACAATCCAGCCAAATTAATTTTTATTATAGAATTCACATTTAGAGGTTACATTGAATCTAAAAAAAGTTCTGTTACTAATTTTTATTATCATTAATTGTACTTCTGTAAAAATAGCACAAACCGTCGAAAAAGATATTTTATTAGAATATTCAAACACTGCCGAAATAATCATCAGAAAATCACTAACAGAAAATCTTGGATATGAATGGTTAAAAGAATTATGTCAGATTGGTCCACGAT
>CAYXKL010000204.1:0-2562 GCA_964464825.1 uncultured Melioribacter sp.
ATTCAATTGCATCCATCCAATTCATAATTCCTCCAACACCAACAATAGGTATATCAACATTCCTACTAATTTCTAAAACTTTTGCTATAGCAACCGGTTTTATAGCTGGACCCGATAAACCGCCGGTAATGTTTTTAATTTTGGGTTTGCGAGTCCAAATATTAAATAAAGCACCTACTAGTGTGTTTATTGCAGAAACTGCATCACCACCCTCATCTTTAACAACTTTTGCAAAATCAGCAATTGCAGAGACATTGGGAGAGAGTTTGATGATTAATGGTTTTTGTGTAACTGCTCTAACTTTTTCTGTAATTCTTCCAACAGATTTTAGATCATTACCGAATATCAATCCGCCTTCTCTTACGTTCGGGCATGATACATTAATTTCAAATGCACTTATGGTTTCTTCCGGGTCTAATATTTTTGTGCATTCTACATACTCTTCTAATGAACTAGCTGCAATATTGCAGATAATAATTGTATCTAAATTTTTTAAGAAAGGAATTTTTTCTTTGATAAAAACTTCCACTCCTACATTAGCAAGTCCAATTGCATTCAGCATACCTGATGGAGTTTCAACAATTCTTTGAGGTGGATTACCCTTACGAGGTTTGAGGGAAAGTGATTTCGTAATTATACCGCCGAGTTTACTTATATCTGTGAATTGAGCAATTTCATTACCATAACCTACCGTACCGGAATCAAGCAGCACCGGATTTTTCAACTTTAACTTTCCTATAGATACTGATAAATCAGTTCCTTTCATAGTTTCACCATCCTCGCATCGAATACCGGTCCATCTTTGCAAACAAGTAAATAACCTTCATCATAATATTTTTCGATTGGACAACCTTGACAAATACCAAAACCGCAAGCCATTGCGCATTCTACAGACATTTGGCAATCGTAATTATTTTTGATACATACTTCTTGCAAAGCTTTCAACATGGCATTGGGTCCACAAGCGAAAATCCGAAATTTTTTATTTTGATAAAGTTCAGTCTTTAATTGGAAAAGCTCAACATTTGTCCCCCTATACCCTTCTGATCCATCATCGGTCGCTACTAGAACATTCTTCAATCCCCATTTTATAACTAAATTTTTTGTTCTTCCACCAATAAAAGAATAAATATTTTTATCGGATAAATAATTTGTTAGAAATGGAAATGGTGCAGCCCCTAACCCTCCAGCAACAATTATTGCTGTATCAAAATCACCGGTAAAATCAAAACCTTTACCAAGAGGACCGAGAATATCAATATCATCGCCGATCTTTTTCCGTGCAAGTAACTTAGTCCCTTCGCCATGAATATCAAAAAGAAAGTAAACAAATTCTCCCTGAACATTGCATACGCTAAATGGTCTTCGTAAAAGCGGGAAATCTGTATCGCTAACTTTTATATTACAAAATTGTCCCGGTTTTGCATTTTGTGCAATTGAAGGTGAATGAACTTTAATAAGATGAATATTATTTTCTAGATGAACTATTGATTCAAAACGTGATTTTTCGATAAACAAGGAAGTGTGCTCAAATTGTTGGGCTTAAATTTACTTAAGGGATTTCAAATGACAAAATTAAGTTTACTTTTTATATAATTTATCTTCAATTGCTTTTATTTTATCGAGTCTTTTCTGATGCCTATCACCTAAGAATGATGTACCAAGCCATATTTCTGCTATTGATTTTATAGTCTCTTCACCTAAAGTTCGTGCACCTAACACTAGAATATTTGCATTATTGTGTTCTCGTGAACTTTTAGCTGAAAATTCATTGTAGCATGTTGCGGCTCTAATTCCTGGAATTTTATTAGCTGTTATTGCAGAGGGAATGCCAGTTGCATCTATTAAAATTCCAAAATGTGATTCCTTAGCACTAATTCTATTTGCAACATCAAATGCAATATCAGGGTAATCCACAGATTCTTCACTATAAGTTCCTACATCCAAAACTTCGTAAGATTTTGATTTTAAAAATTCCACTAATGCTTTTTTTACTTTTACACCGGTATGATCAGATCCTATTACTATTTTAATTTTATAATTTGAATCATAAATTTCCTTTTTATCACCTCTTACCACTACTAAACCTGAGTGTTTTATACGGTCAATGGCCAATGGAGTTAGAACATCATCATTTGTTAGATGAACCTCTTTCTGGCCGTTTTTGATCAACTTTAATATTTCGTATTCAGTAACAGCTCTTTTCATCAGATCAATTCGGTACGTTTATTCATTTTAAGATAATCAACTATCTGTTTTACATCTTGAGCATTATTTTTATGACATACAAGTAAAGCTTCGTTTGTATTTATTATAATCAAATTTTCAACGCCTATGGCTGCAGTGAATTTACGAGGAGAAAAAATATACGAGCCGTAAGTATTGGAAGCATACACATCACCAATTACAGCATTCCCTTCTTCATCTTTTTCAGAAATTTCATAAACTGCTTCCCAATTTCCTACATCATTCCAATAAAAATCGGCTTTAGTTAAAAAAACAATATCTGATTTTTCCATAATGCCGTAGTCAACAGAAATACTTTTCAACTGATCATAAACT
>CAYXKL010000205.1:0-2461 GCA_964464825.1 uncultured Melioribacter sp.
GTATAAATAAGCATATTACCTACATACAGTGGATTTCTAACATGACCGAATGCACCGGAAATTACAAGATAAGTAGCGCCAACACCGCCACCTGTAGTTCTGGTTTCACTTCCGGCGTAGCTGACTCCCCAAAATCTAAAAAACTCGCCAATCAACACAACCACAAACCCGATTATCATACTTGACAATGATGCTTGTTCAAAAAACAACATTAGAATAAAAAAGGGAATTGGTGTATAACTACGGTATTTAAAAAATAATTCAGATGGATTTTTCATCATTATCCTTGAACAAAAATTTCATTACGTTTTAGTAATGCCTGGTGCCTTTTTTTAAGTCTCTTTTTTAATCTTAATTCTTCAAAGCGTTTTATTACATCAAAAAAATTTGTATAAGGGAAAAAAGAGATTCTGTTCTTTTCACAATATTTCAATAAAGAATTTTTTGCAAAAATAAAATCGCAATATTGAGATGGACATGTATCGCTCCAGCCATCACCAATATAAACTGAGTAATCTTCTTCACTGCTTAAATTCAAAACATGATTTCTTTTACAATTGGCACAACGGTCGCACTCTTCGTCTGTAAAAGGGAATAATGGTACCAAATTATTATTATCATCAATTAACAATTGATTTGAAAATACTCTGAGATGATTAAGTTTCTCTTTATCCAGAATCCTTTTAATATAATAGTCTAATCCATCACTCAATACAGTAATTTCAATTCCATTAGATTGACAGTAGTCAACAAATTTTACAAACCCTTCATCAATCTCAATTTCATTTATAAATTTATCAAACGCAGTAATGTTTAATGATTTAATTGAACTGCATAATTGTTGCCAGCATTGCACTGCATTTATATTTTTATCGATCCAATCTTGAATGATTCGATTAGCACTATCGGCGTCACCAAACTCGAGGAACATTGCTTCACCAACATCTCGTCTTGTTATTGTTCCATCAAAATCAACAAAAACTTTGAAATTTTTATTCTCATTCATAAATATTTTCAGTTCATATTCTCCGGTATCTCTTCGAATTTAACACCGACTAATTTGGAGATACCCTCTTCTTGCATTGTAACACCATACATAGTTTCGGATGATTCCATAGTACGTTTATTATGTGTTACAATAATAAATTGTGTTCTTGTACTAAATTCTTTCAGCAATTTTGTAAAGCGGTCTATATTTGCATCATCAAGTGGTGCATCAACTTCATCGAGAATACAAAATGGACTCGGTTTTACCAAGTATATTGCAAAAAGTAGTGCAGTTGCAGTTAATGTTTTTTCTCCTCCGGAAAGCAGTTCTATAGATGTAGGTCTCTTTCCTTTAGGTTTTGCAATAATTTCAATCTTTGCTTCTAATGGATCGATATTCTCTTCAAGTATCAGATCTGCTTCATCACCTGGGTTAAATAATGTCTGAAATATCTTTATAAAATTTTGTCTGATCTCTTCAAATGTTTCTAAAAATAATTTTTGTGCGGTATCATTAATTTCATTAATGGTTTTAATCAAATCTTTTTCTGAATTTACTAAATCATCCCTTTGTTTGTGCAAAAAGTCAAGACGAGTTTTTTCTTCTTCATATTCAGAATATGCAAGTAAATTTACCGGACCTAAATTCTTTAATTTTTCTTTAAGAACTTGAACTTCACGGGTAGTTTCTTCGTAATTATAAGATTGAAGATCATCAAATTGTTTTAATGTCAATTCTAGTGAATAATTTTCTCTTATGTGGTCTAGAATGTTCTCAATTTTATAATTGATTTCATTTTCTTTAATCTCAAGAGAATGAACATTATCCGATACTTCTTGACGGTGGTCCCGTGATTCATTTAATAACCGTTCATATTTAGAAGCTTCATCTTTCAAGGATTTTAACTTATTATCAATTGCAGTTTCTTCATCTACTAAAACCTTTCTTTGAGAATTTATCTTTCCCAATTCAATATTTATTTTATCTATTATTTCATTTAAGGTTTTAATTTCATTGTTATTATCTATTATGTCCCGTTCTCGTTTTTCTATTCCTTGCTGAATTCTAATCTGTTCATTTTTAGACCGTTCAATCGAATCATCAGTATTGGATATTTGACCTTTTAGTCTTTCCAATTCCAGTTTCCGGTTATTTTGATCTTCTATAATCTGGTTAAATTCATTTTCAAAATTTTCAAGTTCATGTTCATAATCTTCAATTTTAGAATTTATTGAATTACGTGCATTAATAAGATTTAATAATTGATTATTATTCTCTGTGATTTGATTATCAAGTAAATTTGATTTTTCAGCTAACTCCTGAATTTCTTTTATAGTGATTTCAATTTCTTCATCAGCTTTCTTTTTCTCAAATTCTAATTGTGATATTTGTTTTTCTATATTAGAAATGTCATTTGCAATCAATTTTTCTTGATCATTAAGATTCTTCAAATCAATTGAATTCAGTTTATTC
>CAYXKL010000206.1:0-2408 GCA_964464825.1 uncultured Melioribacter sp.
ATTATAAAACCGGCAAAACACTTGAATCAGCAATCGGTGTAAAATTAGGATTCAATACAATTAATAAATCAACGATACATGCTGCTGTAAATAATCCTTATGATAAAATTGGTTGGGGGAACAGATCAGCAAAGAATATTTCTCGATTAATACAGCAAACTAGAGATGAGGTAACACAAGGGATTATTCAAGGAAAAAGTTATGCTCATACTTCTAAAATCCTTGCCGATAAACTTGGTATAGGTGCATCGAAAGCTGTGCGGATTGTTCGTACTGAATCTGGTAGGGCTGTAAGTCAAGGAAGGAAAGAATTGTTTGATTCTTTAGAAGATAAAGCGAAAGAAAAAGGAATTGTAATTGTTAGGGAGTGGATATCTGCTGATGATGAACGAACCAGGGATTCTCATGATAAAATGAACGGCCAGCAAGCAGATAAAAATAATCAGTTCACACTTCCGGACGGGACAAAAACAGATGGACCAAGATTAAGCGGAATTGCAGATGAAGATATTAATTGTAGGTGTACGGAGAGAACTGTAATAAAAAATATTTAATATTCAGTAATTCCATGTAATTACGTTAATGTACTACAAAATCATTAAGCATTTCTATTTTATTAATAAAGTTATTTAATAGTGATACTCCAACTAATCCCTCTTGTCGAAGATTATTAAAAATTTGTAATCTTTTTCGAGCTCTGTCCTTATCCTTTAAGGTTAGGTTGTCATTTTTTACAATTTCTTCATATTTACTCATATCCACAGGATCATCAAAAGATTTATTCTTAAAAAACATTAAATATCCCTCTAATCTGGTACCAGTAGCACTTAAAAGAAACGTTCCATTCATATCAATTTGTTCTAGTTTTTTTAATAGCTGATCTACTGTAATTCTTTTATTTATAAATGAATAGTAAATTTCTTTTTTGTTGAATTTTAAAGCAGTGAGAAAAAAAATTGGAATTATATGATAGAAATTTTTATCGGGATACATGCGCATTATTAAAATAATATTATTAATAAGTTGGTTCTGGTCTCTAAGACTTAGATTAAAAAAATTTGAAATTGAAGAAAAAGTATCGAGTATATAATCCCATGACAAATCAGAATGAAGTTTTTTGGCAAATACATCACTAACTTCAGCTCTAGAAATTAAAAATTGGATATATTGATAATTAGTTGGATTTGGTAATCTGAATTCTAGATCAATAAATCTTCTAGTATAACCTTCGACCATCATTCCTTGGCCATAAATGGTTTTAAATGATTTTTGAATTTGGTCTTTGTCTATTGATAGAATAAAAATAATTCCGGGGATATTAAAAAAATGTTTTGTTTTTTCTAGGATTTCTATTGCGAAAGTTGGACGACACCTATCCAATTCGTCAATAAAAATTACTAATGGTTTATCTTTCAATTTTTCTGTATCAGAAAGCTTGGCAATAAAATCTGACAATAATTCTCTAAATTTATTTCTGTTATTCTTTGAAGCTCCATATTTTTCAAAAAGTTGTTTAGTTATATTTTCAAAAGCTTCAGATATAGCTTCTTCATTGATATTTTTAATATCTATTAATCCTTGCGTTGCTGTTTTTATGACTGCTGGTAGAATATTTTTGGCTAATTTAAAACTTATCTTCTTTGCTTTTTCAAAACTTTCAGTTATTTCATCCTTGAGTTCAAATTTATTTTTTACTTCCTTTAATCCAGACTCTAATTCAGCAAAAATTGATAAGAATGCATCTTCACTAAAATCATTCTCCCATGCATTATAATATACAGTGGGAAATGTTTGATTTTCTAGGTATTGCTTCCACATTTTAATGAATGTGGTTTTCCCGGATCCCCAAGGTGAATCTATTGCAAATACAAATGGGTGTTTAATTGAACTAATCAAAGTAGTTAGTCGATTTGCGATAACTTCTCGATTTAATTTGTCATTATTGAATGGTTTATCTATTGGAATATCTATAATGGGGTATTCCGGGATCATATTACACCTTTAGAATTACTATTAAAAAACTAATTAAACTTTAACATAATATCTATATCAATCCTAAACTTTTTAGGATGACAACCAAATAACCAACCTTTACATTTTCATCAAGAAAACACACAGCTTCTTTGGTATTTCTGAGCGACATCAGAAAGACTGAACGCAGACACAACTGCGACAAAAAGTGTATCAGAAAACAAAATCTTAGGAGTATCAAATGGATTGGTTAAAACAAATTCTTGGTGAGGATCTTTATAATGAATTATTCCCGAAAGAGAAATCTGATCTTCAGAAAAAAGTAACCGATAAAATCGGTACTAAAAAATTCATTGAAGATGATGGTAAGTTGATTCCCAAATCTCGTTTTGATGAGATTAATACAAAACTGAATGATCCGGAGAACGGATTAAAAG
>CAYXKL010000207.1:0-2361 GCA_964464825.1 uncultured Melioribacter sp.
GTACAAACTGGTATAGTGGGTCTAATATTATTTTTAATGTTACATTTTAAATTTTCAAGAATCATTTATAAGAAGATTAAGCATTCAAATATACCTAAAGATCCCAAGGTAATAGGTTTTTATTCTATGTATCTATGTGGTATGATGTGGGCAGCAACTGCTAATACATTAACATCTTATGCAAATTTTATTTTGATGATTTACATTATTATGGCATTGTTATTAAAAGAGACAAAAATAAATGAGCAGATTAATGGTTAATAAAATAATTTTATATAAATTATTTACAATTCTACTCGTCAATCTGTATTTTATTCCTATGCAAACAGTGGCTCAAACAAAACCTCAATTTGGATTAAATGTAAATTTTCAAGACAATATATTCCAAAAAATTACTTCTGATACTTTAAATAATTATTCTGAATTCTTTAAAGCGTATAATATTAAATATTTAAGATATCCCGGGGGTTCTGCTGTTAGATACTATTTTTGGAATAATTTACCTTTATCTGCTCAAGCAAGAAATTTAATTGCAGAATATAAACCTAACAAAGAAGTAAAAGACCATGACGAAATAGAAATTAGAGCGAGTGATTTTAAAAAAAATCCTGACTTATATGCAAATTTTTTAACTTTTTGTAAAAAAAATAATATTACACCAATTTTACAATTAAATACAACTTTGTATACAGAGAATAATATAATTTATCAAATAGAAGCTTTTAAACGAAATCAAAAAGTTGCTACTTTAGATAAAAATAGATGGAAGATTATTCAAAAAATATTAATTGAACAAATATTATATACAAAAAAATACATAGATAATATTGTTTGGGAAATTGGGAACGAAGATTATGCATTTTATGATGCTACTGTTTATGGATTAATAGTTGAGAGAATGATAAATATTTTAAAAGACAAAGATCCAAATTCTAAAATTATAGTTGAACTTGGTAATAGTCACTTTGGGCATGATAATAGGAAAAAATGGAATAAAGAATTAATAATATATTTGGATGAGAAAAATATACTTTCAAAGATAGATTATTTTGCTCCACATTTTTATAATAAACCATCAGAAGAATTAAATACCTATACAGATATTATAAATAAATTCCATAGTACAAATGCATTGAATTATGAGAATGAGATGAACAGCTTTTTCCCAGATAATTATAAACCAAAATATTTTTATACAGAAACGGCAATATTTTCAAAATCTTATAATAATATTAATTATAATACACAATTACATGCTATAGGTATGCTGTTTTATTTGATGCAGTTTGCAATGTCTAATAATTTATATGGTATAATACATCATGGATTTACTCAAAAACCGTCTGCTTTATTTTTTGACAAATCAATACTAAAAGATTATCCATATATGAGTAAAAATAAAAATTCAAAAGAACTATTCGCTTATATTCCACCACAAGCAGAAGTAATTAAATTATATTATCAAAATGTGATAGGTAATCTAATTGTTAAAAAATATAATGATAAATATTTATTACTCTTATGGAGTGATAATAAAAATTATAAACTCCAGGTGCTAAATTATTCTAATACAGATATAACTATTGATTTAAATAAGATTATTAACTGTAAGAAAATGCAGTTCAATAAAATAATTTCATATGGATTTGATCAATTAAATTCTCATTATTGGCCAATAAAAGAAAACATTTACAAAATAAATGACATGAAAAATATCAAGATTAAAAAATTTACTTTTTGTATAATAAACTAAAGTTACAATTTCGTTATAAAATTAAAATATTCTTATGGATAATATTTTAAAGTCATTAGATATCTATACGATTATAAATATTGCAAAAGAAGCTGGTACTACAGTTATGTCATTTTATGATTCTAATATTGTTGATATTAATCTTAAAAATGATATGTCACCATTAACACAAGCTGATATTTCTTCACATGATATAATAACAAATAGATTAAAAGAAATTACCCCGAAAATTCCAATTATTTCTGAAGAAGGTAATTTAATGACTTACGATGAGCGTAAATCCTTGAAATATTTCTGGTTGATTGATCCATTGGATGGTACAAAAGAATTCTTAAAAAAAAATGGTGAATTTACTATTAACATTAGTTTAATAAGAAATAATACTCCAATATTAGGTATTATTTATGCGCCAGCTTTAACTTCAAGTAGAAAAAACACATTTAATACATCAGATTTATCTAAAAATATGGGAGTGATTTATTATGGATATGAAGGAATTGGCTCTTTTAAAATTGAAAATGAACAAACTCCATCAGTGATTACTATCGACAAGGATATTTCTGAAGGATTAATAGGATCAAACGAACTTTTCCTAAACAAGCGTAAAG
>CAYXKL010000208.1:0-2326 GCA_964464825.1 uncultured Melioribacter sp.
TCCCACGGTCCTGTTAAAACGGAAAAATTGCAAGAACAAGTTACGGCATATAGTTATCTCGATTTTGTTGAGAATAAGCGCAAAACTATTTCTGCGCGGTTCAACGGAAGAATTGAAAAATTGTTTGTTGATAAAACCGGGGATTACATCAAGAAAGGAGAACCTCTTTTCGAAATCTACAGCCCGGATTTGGTACAAGCACAAAATGATTTGTTAATCGCGCTAAACAATTCATCTAATTCTAATACGCTGTTGAAAGCGGCAAAGAAGAAATTGGAAATTTTCGGGTTAACACCGGAACAGATTCAATCGCTCGAAGATACACGCGAAATCAATATTACCCTTACCTATTATTCGCCGGTTAGCGGAACTGTAATTGAGAAGAAAGCTCAAGAAGGTGTTTATGTGAACGAGGGAACTGCAATTTATGATGTTGCAGAACTTTCAACCCTATGGAATATAGCCGAAGTATATGAAAATAATTTAGCTAATATAAAAGTAGGCTCACCGGTAAAACTTCATTTGCGTGCCTATCCCGGTGAAGAATTTAACGGGAGGGTAACTTTCATCTACCCGGTGATTAATTCCCAAACAAGAACAGTAAAAGTCCGTAGTGAGTTTTCTAATTACGGCGGTAAACTAAAACCACAGATGTATGGTGAAACCGTATTCAGCAGTTACGGCGGACAAGGATTACTTGTACCGGCTGATGCAGTTATCATTGCCGGTAAAAGAGCCGTTGTTTGGGTGAAAGCTGGAGACGGAATGTTTGAAGCCCGCGAAGTAAAACTTGGCAATAGATACAACAATAAATATCATATCGTTAGCGGCTTAGACGAAGGCGATGAAATTGCCGCTACCGGCGGTTTCCTAATCGATTCCGAAAGCCAGCTTAAAACCGGTATGCCAACCGGGCATCAACACGGCGATAATTTGGCGCCGGCAAAAACTAATTCGGCAGAACAATCATCAGAACATAAAAATCATTAATAACCAACGAGACCCAAAATGAAATCGATCAAAATATTCTTAGTGGTATTATCTGTAATTATAATTTCTTCACCAATAACTTTTGCACAAGAACACAACCATATGGATCATTCCAAAATGGAAATGAAAAAGGACACAACCAAAGTTAATGATATCGTTCGTAAAGGTGTGATTGATTTGCAGTCAATCGATAAAAATAAAGACGGTAAAGTATTCCAGGACCCGATGGACTGGAATGTAATTTCCGACAAAGCCGGCAAATGCCCGTTGTGCAAAATGACTTTGAAGGAAGTAACAATTAAAAAAGCGAAAGAGAATTTGAAAAAGAACGGTTTTAAAGTAAAATAAATTCTGCTAACTGTTCGGTAACAATCTTTGCGAACTTTGCGATTTTCCTTGCGCCCTTTGCGTGAACCGTTTTATCTCGCAAAGGCGCTAGGTACGCAAAGAAATCAGTTTTGCACAGAGTAGAGTAAGTAAATATGTTTTCATAACAATCAATTACCGAAAGGGAAAAAATGAAAATAACTTTCATTTTATCTTTGCTTATATCTGTAGTTATCTTCGCACATGAAGGGAAAGACCATAATAAAAAACATACTGTGCAAGCTGATACATTTACGGTTGTCAACAGAGATACAATTGCTATTAATGGAAAGCCGATAGAATCTGCAAAACAAAAATCGCTCAAAGAAGAAAAGGAAGAACCATTTGAGCTAAATCCCTCCGAACAAATTTTCGCACACATGCACAACAAACTGGTTCACTTCCCTCTTGTAATTGGATTAGTTGCTTTCGCATTCACACTCGTAAATTTTAAAACAAAAAACTACGAGCGAGTAATTCTTGCTTTGATAATTGCCGGAATAATTTTTTCAATCGGAACAGTTATAACTGGATTAAGTCAAACAGAGCCGTTTAACGAAACCGGCAAACAATGGCTTGTTGAATTTCATCGCAACACCGGGATTGCCTTGCTGGTATCATACATTTGTTGGTTTGCGTTCGCATCGATTCAACGATTAAAAAAATTCTCGTGGTTAATTGGATCGTTAACGATACTGTTGATCGCACTTGCCGGTTTTCTCGGAGGGGTAATTGCACACTAGGTAAAATATTAATAATTATAAATTAGTGCTGTAAAGGAAGAATTATGAACCCGGTATTTAAAAGATCAAAAGTAAAATGTCCTTATTGCAGTTTCGAAAAAGTAGAAGAAATGCCAATGGATGCTTGTATCATCAAATTTCTTGTCGGATATTTGCATGGTAATTTTAAACTTTAAATTGAATTCCAGTATCAAATATCTAGAATCAAGCAACAAGGATAATATGTC
>CAYXKL010000209.1:0-2100 GCA_964464825.1 uncultured Melioribacter sp.
ACTTTACACTTTTTGTTCTGAATTCAATTCACTCAATTGTTTTTCGCTCCTTCTTTTATCCAATTTCTAATTCCTTGAATTTGATTACTCGTTAATGGTCGGTAGCCGACTGGGGGCATTGGTTCTGTTGTCCTACCTTCAATTGACCAAACGAGAACACTGTTATCCGGAGATCCGGGTGCAACAATTAAAAAACTTTCCGTTGCATTTGCGTGTGATGTTAAACTTAATCCGCCGGCTCTATCTCCATCATTATGACATCCGGAATTATTGCATCTTGCATTAAATATCGGTTGAATATGCTCAGCAAAACTAATATTTGTAGAGGGTATAATTACATTATCTAAATCATCTTGATTTATTGTATCATCGCACGCAGTGAAAGAAAATAATATTAGCATTAATAAAATTTTATTAAAATTATAAGTGAACTTGTTCATAATTTAACACTATCAGTTATGAAATAAATATTTTATTAAATTAGAGTATCAATACACCATAAACTTCAACAAATTTTGTATAATTAAAAAAGAGAACACAAAATTGAGGATAAAATGAAAATTGCTTTTAGAAATATAATTCTAATTTTCTTTTTAAGTATCGAATTATTTGCGCAAAGTTTATTGCAGTCCGGACCAATGATAGGTTATTCTGCAATGCGAGAAGTTTCTATTTGGGTTCAGACTAAAACATCTGCAGAAGTTGAAATAGTTTACTGGAATATTAATGATATAAAGAAAAAATTCAGAACCAGTAAAATTATTACTGAAAAAAATAAAGGATATACCGCAAAATTAATAGCTGATAATTTAGAACCCGGCAATATTTATAATTATGAACTTTTTATAAACGGGAAAAAAGTTAAAAGAGATTATGAATTAAAATTTAAGACTCAGAAACTTTGGCAGTGGAGAGAAGATCCTCCCACAATAAAATTTGCTGCTGGAAGCTGTGCTTATGTAAACGAAGAAATCTATGATAGACCGGGCACTCCGTATGGGGGGAATTATGAAGTATTTACATCAATTAATAATCATAAGCCGGAATTTATGCTATGGCTCGGTGATAATTCTTATTTACGTGAAGTTGACTGGGATTCATGGAGTGGAATAATGAAAAGATTTACCCATACTCGATCTTTACCAGAATTACAGCCACTCTTTGGTTCAGTTCATAATTATGCAATTTGGGATGACCATGATTTTGGTCCCAATGATAGCGACCGAGGATTTTGGAATAAAGAAAAAACACTTGAAGCATTCAAATTATTCTGGCCAAATCCATCATTTGGTATAAATGGGAACCCGGGTATTACTACATTTTTTCAGTGGGGTGATATTGATTTCTTTTTACTAGATAATAGGTATAATAAATCCCCCAATTATAGAAAAACCGGTGATAGAGCAATTTTAGGAAATGATCAAATAGAATGGTTGATCGATAATTTATCTTACAGCCGTGCTCCATTTAAAATTATTGCAGTAGGAGGACAGTTTCTTAATCCCAATTCTGGCGGTGAAAATTTTGCAACTTGTCCTGAAGAACGTAATAAAATATTAGAGTTGATTGATAAGAATAGTATTGAAGGTGTTATATTCTTAACCGGTGATGTTCATAGAACAGAACTAACAAAAATGCTTCGCGTTAATGCATATCCTTTGTATGATATTACTACTTCACCTATGACAGCCGGTCCTTCTAAAATTTATCCCAACGATTGGCGAGTTGATGGAACAGTATTCACAGAGAGAAATTATTCGATATTCGATATTACCGGACCTAGGAAAGATAGAACACTTAAATGCACAGTTTATGATACTAATGGTAGAGAATTATGGAGTGTTGTGATTAATGAAAATGATCTCAAATATAAGTAAGTGAAATTTATTGTGTCTAGTTATTTATTCATTAGAATTAAGAATAGTTTGACAAAGAGATATTCGAATTATAGATTTGAATAGTTAGATATAGTTGTTATTTAAAATTGGGGCTATAGCTCAGTTGGGAGAGCGCTTGAATGGCATTCAAGAGGTCAGGAGTTCGACCCTCCTTAGCTCCACATCATAAAAACCCCTGGTTCGCTGGGTGCAGCACCAGGGG
>CAYXKL010000210.1:0-2093 GCA_964464825.1 uncultured Melioribacter sp.
ATGATTCACTCTTAACTGATTTCAGTGTATTTGTAACACGCAAACCCAAATCTTCAATTGCAAAATTGCATGCATTACCCAATGTAATTACAGTTCCTCCATCTTTCTCAATAAAGTTTTTTAAATTTTCCAAACCAAGTTTTGTTAAACCGCTGTCGTATTCCGGCGGCTTCGGTCTGTAAAATCGTGCAGCATCTCCGCTCGGTTTTCCATTTTTAATTATTTCACCATTCATATCCGGAATAATAATTACATCATACTTCTGTTTTAATTTTTTATCCTTGAAATCCTTGTTATGAAGTGTTACGAAATCAAATTCAAAATTTTCAAGAAGCAGTCTCGTCCACCCTTCATCCATATTTGCAGTCCATGGCTGGTACAATCCAACTTTTACTTTTTTTATTTCTTTAATTTTTTCTTTAGGAACTTGATCAACAACATCAATTGCAAGATGAAGATCCTCTGCCGCTTTCTGCAAAACTTCTTTTGATTTGTTTGTAATCTCAACTATCACCGAGCCATGATTATACTTCACTCCGTTCAAATCGAGTAGATCACTATTCCAATAAACAGGGATGCCTTGTTTTTGAAGTCTGTTAATTAGTGTTGAATTAACATTTAATCCCGACCTTGCAATAAAGTATTTGCCGTCGGCACCGTTTATCTTGCCTTCCTGGTAGTTAGGGCTGTTTATTTTAATAGTATTGAGTGTGAAAGGTTTATCAATCTGATATGATTTTACACCCATTAAATGCGGAAGAGTCCAGCCGGCAACATCATACGGAGTTATTGGCGCTTCTTCTCTCGATTTGCGCAGATCAGGATAACTTTGTTCTTCCATTAAATCTTTAACATATCTGCCATTCGGCTGAGCAAGATAAATAATGTAGCTGTTTGCCGGATAAATTTTATCATCAATAATAAATTCTTTATCACTGAAATTTACTTCCACCGCTCCTTCTTGAAGAATCTCTATCATTTTTGAAGTAGTAACCGGATCGTTCTGTTCTCGTGGAATAACGTATGCAAATGGTTTTTCATATTTACCTTTTTCAATTGCTTCTTTGCCCATTTTATAATAATTCATTAAAATTTCTTCTTTGTAATCTGAAGAAGTTTTAAGTAATGACTCGGTTAATGCAAGTTCATAATTAACAATATCACGCAAACGCCACCATCCTCCGCGCCACGGGTTAGGATAGTTTGTTCTTATATCATAAGTTGTGATCTCTGATGTAGCTTTAACTTCGGATGGATCATTATAAACCGGACTTGCAATATTCACACTTGCCATTTCCGAAAGAAGTGCAATCTGATTGTGCCACAATCCGCAATCACTTGCCGGACCTTCCCACCATCCATCAAAAAGGGCTTGATTAATAATTCCATTGTAACCTTGTTTATCTAAATGAAGAGCAGTTAAACTTCCAATTACACCTTGCCATCGCCATAAAAGCGGATTTACATTTGGATTGATGGGGTCTTGATAAGGTACTACAAACAACCGCGCACCGCTGTTTCCCATTTGATGTTCATCAAGCCAGATTTGCGGCATCCATTCATGAAATGCAATATTAATAACATTTTTTGTTTCTTGAAGATTGAACATAAACCAATCACGGTTATTATCATGACCCGAATAAATATGATATAGCCACGGCATCATCGAACCTTCATATTCTGTGTTCAAAGTTTTGTTATACCAATCAACAACCATTGTTGTACCATCGGGATTTATTGAGGGCATAAGTATAAAAATCACATTATCAAGTGCTTTAATTATTTCGGGAGAAGATTTTCCGGTAATTAGATTATACGCCAATTCCATAGACATCTGTGCAGATGCAATTTCTGTTGAATGTATATTACATGTAACAAGAACTACAATTTTACCTTCTTTGGCAAGTGCTTCAGCATCGGAGTCAGAAATTTTTCTTGGGTCGGAAAGTTGTTTAACTATTTTTCTATACTTTTCAAGATTTTTGATATTCTCTTCGTTACTAATTACTGCCATGAACATATCACGTTTTTGAGATGTCTTTCCTATATCTCGATAAACAATTTTGTTAGAAAATTCCGACAGATGTTTAAAA
>CAYXKL010000211.1:0-2075 GCA_964464825.1 uncultured Melioribacter sp.
ATGTGGTATCAAGTCTGCAGCACGTACTGTTGGTTGGGCAATTAATGGTGCATCGAGTTTTCTTCCATGTCATAGAGTGGTAAATAGAAACGGGGCTCTAACCGGAAGAATCCATTTTGGCGATCCACATTTGATGGAAGAACTTTTGCGATCGGAAGGAGTGGAATTTGATAAAGATGGAAATGTTGTTATGGAAAAACATTTGTGGCTACCGAAGAAAAAGAGAAAGTACAAAGAATTAATTAAGAAAAAGAGAAAAAAATTACCCGTCTGGTTAAAGACGGGTAAGAGGAAATAAAAATTTTCAGTACCTTTTTACAGTAAATGAAGAAACACCGCCGTCAATTCTGATAAATACTTTATTTAATGCATCTTCAAATTTAGGAGTTTCATAATAACCGGAACTCTTCTTTTCAAATCCTTCGAGATGACGTGACATCAAAACCATATCACCTTTAACTCTGCATCCGGAATTTTGCGGTACATCAATTGTTAAAGTGGCAGCGCCCATTTCCACATCTACATAAGTTGAATCGTATAGATCTCCTAATTTCAATTTTACATTTGCGGCACCGGTATTTAAATCAACTGTCTTTGTTTTATATTGCGATAAATCAAAACGTGCTTTTGCAGCACCAAAGTTTAGATTGAAATTGTAAACCGGGTTTTGATTCAATGCAAGTTCAAAGTGATTTTTTACATTTCCATCAAATAAATTGAAATGTTTTTTGTTAAGACTGATATGAATATATGCAGTGGTATCTTCTTGATCACAATAATAATCATATTCTGCCCAGCTACCGTATCCTTTGCCATCAAATAATTTATCAGTAATGTTTTCAATTACAAATGTGCCGGCACCGGATTCAAATTCAAAATCAACATTCTTAACGGAATCATTATATTCTTCAGAAAATGTTTCTGTGAAGTAATCATTATCAAAATCATGATTAAAATCTATACTTGCAAAAATATTGTAGATAAATCCAAACAATAATAATCCAATAAATAATCCTAATAGAGCGCTGATGATTGGTCTGACCAATGAATTTTTGAACATCACAATTGCACCCCATAAAACAAATACCAACGGCCAAATATCCCAGACAAAACCGAAATCGCTACAGATTACATCATATCTTGTAAGTAAAAATAGTGCACCAATTGTGAGAAGAAAGAAGCCCCAAAATAATTGTCCGCTTTTCATTTCTGTGCCTCTTTTTTATTAACTGAATTCCAAATTAAAGAAATTCCAATTAAAACTAATATTATCGGGAAAATATCACCGAATCTAAAACTGGGAATGAAACGGTCTGCGAAAAAGATCAAACCGATACCAATTAAAATAATACCGGCAATAAAACTACCTTTTGATTTTTTCGGTTCAGTTTGAAATTGTTCAAATGGTGGTAATCCGGTTTCAGGTTTTTCACCGGTGCCGGTTTGACTGATATCTGTATTGATTTTATAGGCAAGTTCGAATGGTTCTTCCGGGATAACAATCCATAAAATTATATAAAGTAAAATTCCAATACCGGTAGCAAAAGTGATAATTACAAATATTATTCTAACTAATATTGGATCTAGATTAAAATAATTGCCCAAACCGCCAGCTACTCCGCCAAATACACGTGCTCTGCGAGAGCGATAAAGTTTTTTTTCCATAGCTGCCTCCATTTTCATTATTTCTACTAGATAAGACGAATCATAATAAAAAAGGTTTATATTATTCAAGAGCCAATTATTTGTTTGAATAAGCATGAACACTTAACTAATTTTACAAAAAAGAAATTAGATTAATGAGAATTGCAGTTTGTCAATCAAATCCGATAATCGGTGATATTAAAGGTAACACGGAAAAAATTCTTAGAGGATATAAAAGGGGATTGGAAGAAAAAGCCGATCTTGTTGTTTTTCCTGAATTGTTTCTTTGCGGATACCCTCCACTGGATCTTGTTGAAAAAAAAGAATTCCGAGATGCTGTTAATAATGCTGCACAACAAATTGCTTCGCAAACAAATCATGTAGGATTAATTTTCGGAACAATCACAGAAGATTTTGAAGACAAAGTTGGT
>CAYXKL010000212.1:0-2021 GCA_964464825.1 uncultured Melioribacter sp.
AAAACCGGTTGCTATAGCAAAAGTTTTAGAAATTAGTAGGAATGTTGATATACCGATTGTTGGTGTTGGAGGAATTATGAATTGGATGGATGCAATTGAATTTATGATTGCCGGTGCATCTGCTATTCAATTAGGAACAGTAAATTTTATAAATCCAAATGCCGGTGTAGAAATTATTGAAGGATTAAAATCATACTGTGAAAAAGTTTCTTTAGAAAAAATATCAAATCTTATAGCTTCATATCAAATTTAAGATGGATTACAATTCTGCATTAAACAAAATTTTTTCAATGCACCAGTTTAATATAAAACTGGGTCTCGAACGGATTAAAGAATTATTAGCACATCTGGGTAATCCTCAATTTGGATTAAAATATTTCCACATTGCCGGTTCAAACGGTAAAGGGAGTACTGCTTCATTCATTGCAAGTATTTTGATGGAAGCTGGTTATAAAGTAGGGTTATACACTTCTCCGCACTTTGTTCAATTTAATGAGCGTATAAGAATTAACGGAAAAATGATTGATGATTATTACATCGCAAAATTCGTAAATGAGATTGATCCCTACATTAAAAAGTATGAACCTACATTTTTCGAAATAACCACAGCTCTTGCATTTAAATATTTCAATGAAAATAAAGTTGATTTTGTTGTACTTGAAACTGGATTAGGAGGTAGATTGGACGCAACAAATGTAGTGGATCCTTTATGTTCCGTTATAACTTCCATTAGTCTTGAGCATACAAATATTTTAGGAGATAAAATTGAAGATATTGCGAAAGAAAAAGCCGGAATTATAAAACCTGGCAAAGATCTTTTTTTAGGATTAATTCCTAATCAGGCAGAAATAATTATTAGACAAATAGCTGATGAAAATAATTCTAGAATATTTTCATTGAAAAAGTTTTCAAATTTTAATACTGATGGAATTCAAGTTGATTTGGGTAATTTGAAATATAATATCTACAAAACTGGTTTAATTGGATATCATCAATTTCAGAATGCAGCTTTAGCTATAAAAACAGTTAGTACAGTTTTAGATATTCTTCCAGATAAAATTATAAATTCTGGTTTAATAAATGTGGTTAAGAATACCGGCATACAAGGCAGATATGAAGTCATTTCAGAAAACCCAAGGATTATTTTTGATTCCGCACATAATCCTGAAGGGGTTACAGCATTTCTAAACCAGTTCCGGAAAGAGCAGTATTTATATAAAGAAAGGATTTTAATTTTTGGAGCTATGAAAGATAAAGATATAGAATTAATGCTGAATTTGTTAAAGGGTACTTTTACCAGGATATTTGTTACTGAAATTGAGAATGAAAGGACTACATCCTTCGAATCATTTGAAGTAATTAGCAATAAAATTGGATTGAAGTTAGAGCAATTAGAGAGTCCCGAACACTATTTGGACAACTTTATAGGTTTTAATAGGGATAATTGCCTGGTTATTCTCGGCAGTATATATCTTTTGGGTAGTATAAAAACTAAGTTAAAAATGCAAAAAATAGCTTGACAAAATGAAGCAATGAGACTAATTTTAAGATGTGCCTCAATTTTCTTCAGCACTAACTAATTAAATCAATTATCAATTATCAATTATCAAACAAAATCCCCAATTTGTAAACCTTAATAACAAATAAAAACAAAACAATACTTAGGATAAATTATGCCGATGGATATTTCAGAACTGCAATCGAAAAAAATTGTTGACCTCTTTAAGATTGCAAAAGATTTTGGCCTATCAGGTTACAGCGATTTAAGAAAACAAGAACTCATCTTTAAAATTCTAGAAGCCCAATCTCAAAAGGATGGACTAACATTCTCCAAAGGAGTTCTTGAAGTTCTCGCAGACGGATATGGTTTCCTCCGTTCAGCTGATTACAATTATCTTCCTTCACCGGATGATATTTATGTCTCACCCTCTCAAATTAAAAGATTCAGTTTACGAACGGGAGATTTTGTAAGCGGTCAAGTTCGTCCGCCAAAAGAAGGAGAACGGTTTTTTGCTTTACTC
>CAYXKL010000213.1:0-1944 GCA_964464825.1 uncultured Melioribacter sp.
TCTCCCCCCCCCCCCTCCGTAAATTTGTAATAATTGGTTGATAAAAATTAATAGGTTGAAAAATGAAAATATTTATTTGCTATTGTATGTTTATTCTGTCTTTAACTGGGATTGTTTCAAATTCTTTGAATGCTCAGCAACCACCATGCATGCCGGATTATAATGGGATTGCCTATTCATTTCCAAAATTCTCAGGTTTTCCTCCTTTAACAACAGACATGCCACTCGAAGTATTAATTGGTTATATAGCTATTGACAGTTTATGCAGAAGCAGCTTTAGACTGTCTGACTGGGATAATTTTATAAAGAATCAATCATATAATGATACTTTAAGATATCTGATGAAATATTTTTATTATATAACTGATTATAACGGATTTAAATTCTACCAATATTTAAAGACCGAACCAAATGGCGGACTAAAAGCTGATGAAATTAATAGGACTGTGATCAATCAAGTAGGTAAAACTGCTCCTATAACCCTTCGGATGGGAGTTTATTCAATAGTAAAATCATATTTTGTTTATCATATTTATGTTACAGACACTATGAGGTATTTCAATCCCGATGCTGCCATTTGTTACAACCAATCTTTAGTTGAATGTATTGTTCTAGATACAATGAAGGGAAAATTCATACCTGAATGTACTGGACTTTTAATAGAAATATAATCAGAAAAACTAAGAATGTTCCTCTGGATTATTCAGGACCATGTCTTCAATTTGAATATTGCTGCGAATGGGAGCGAGGAAGGTCACAACAATTTCTGGCTGATACAGCAGGGAATGCCTGGGTGAAGAAAGGTAAGGAATATATTGTATTTTTATCGCCTCGTTATATTTGCATGGATTCAGTAAATTGTTATTTAAGTTTAACTCCTGCTGTAAATGAATCTTACGTATTTTCCATGTATCCGATTTCTGATGGTATTGTAAGCGATCCAAATAATGAGTTTGGGCTGGGTACATCAGTGCCGGTAAATATATTTAAAAATAAAATCAGGGAAATTATTAATATTATCAAAGATTATCAATAACTAACAAATAGTATAAAGAATGAGAAATAATATTATATTTCTTTCAGCATTATTGATTACTAATTTATCATTATTTTCTCAGCCCTGTGGCAATGTAACAAATTGCCCAGGTGGTTTTAATTATCCATTTATTTATTGTAAATACGATTTAAGTGACCCAAACAAGGGTCATTCTGTAGTAAGATGTACTTCTGATACCTGGGCAGACCCAACATGGAAGCCGAGAAAAATAGAAAATTTACCGATTTGCATAGATGCTACAACGTATCAAAGTACAATACCAATCCAGGAAGAAGTAGCTGGAGAAGTAGTATTTACTAGGAATAGCGCTCTTGATGATATTATTGATGCCTGCAGGCAATGGAATTGTCTTTGTGGTAAGCAAGACGACCCATGTTATTGCTCAATAAAAATTAGGTTCACAAAGAACTGGAATGAAGTTGGCGATAAATATGCATTGGGTGCTGCATTAACAAATTACCAGGCATACAATTGTAAAGTAAATTGTGGTTCAAGCGAAATTAGATTAAATAATAGTAATGATTTTACAGCGAGGGGATCAGGAACACCTAAAAGGTTCTTTATTATTGAATATGAAGCTAAAAGGGTTAATTATGATAATATAAACAATAGGGGTTGCCGTGTTTATAATTTACTGCAAACAGTTCTTCATGAATTAGGACATATATTAGGATTTGACCATTATGATGACACAGAACAAACGCCTAATGTAGGTTGCTATCCGCCGGTAACCGGTTTAATGATGAAGGAACAAGGTCCGGCTAACGGGCCATCATTCGGTTTATATTTGTATGATATTTGTATGTTTAAAAAGTTATATTGTCCTTCACTCGTTCCGGTCGAAGATGAAAGGCTAACAAAAGAGGAAAATCAGATTTTCCCAATCC
>CAYXKL010000214.1:0-1923 GCA_964464825.1 uncultured Melioribacter sp.
CGCGACCAACAGCTTGGAAGGCTGTGACTCTACCAACTGAGTTACTCCCGCATTTCAATCTTTCAATTTTTATTCGAACCCGCGATCAATCAATAATTTATTATGAATCAACAACTTATTTAAAATTTCTTCTGCGAAGTTTTAGTACTTTAAACTTTACAATACTTGTGTGGGCGGCGAGGGATTCGAACCCCCAAAGGCATTAGCCAACGGATTTACAGTCCGCCCCGGCTCTCCAACTCCGGCGTCCGCCCAGACATATTTCACCCATTAAGTCAAAAAGCGAGCTTCAAATATAGACCCTCCTATAAAAAAAAGCAAGATTTTGATTAATAATTATTTCATTTATAAATTGATATTTGTATTTAAAGAAAATGATATTCCATTAGATACTATTCATTTAATTACAAAATGGTGATTTTTATGAGAATTTCAATTATTGGATGTGGAAATATGGGTCTAACTTATGCCCGTTCTTTCATACAATATTATAAAGCTAAAAAAGATAGACTTTTACTTGTTGCTAAAAATGAAACCCATTTCCAAAAATTAAGTGATTTACACTTATCTAAAGTTTGTTTAGGGATTAATGATGATGTCCTTAATTCTGATGTGATAATATTATCCATTAAACCGCAAGATTTGAACTCGATAATAAAATCACTTTCTGGTGAAATTAATAAGGATGCTTTAGTGATTTCAATATTAGCTGGAATAAAAATAAATAAACTGGAAAATTCCTTAAAGCATAAATTCATAGTACGTGCAATGCCTAATATGCCAGCGCAATATGGAATGGGTATAACAGTTTATATACCATCAGAACATGTAAATATTCATCATATATCGACAGTAGAAAATTTATTAAGTACAACAGGTAGAACTTTTATGATTGATGATGAAAATTTGATGGATGGTGTAACAGCACTTAGCGGAAGCGGTCCAGCCTATTTTTATTATATAGTAAAAACAATGATTGAAACTGCAAAGGAAATTGGATTTGATGAAAGTTTAGCTGCACTTCTTGTAAAACAAACTATGCATGGTGCATTCCATGTAATTAATAATTCAGATATGGATCTTGATTCATTAATCAAAAAAGTTGCATCAAAAGGTGGTACAACAGAAGCCGCATTTCAAGTAATGAGAGATAATAATTTTAGTGAAATATTTTCAAAGGCAATTTTTAGAGCAGAAGCAAGATCAAAAGAATTATCAACTATTAATGATTAATTACTTTGCAACTAAATTTTGTTTCTCTTTATGGAACTGGAATAATTTAAAATTAATACTGTCGCTTAATGCTTTAAAACTTGCTTCTATTATATTAGTGGAAACTCCAACGGTACCCCATGTATCATTTCCATCACTTGATTCTATCATCACTCGTACTTTAGCAGCAGTGCCATCCTTTTCATCCAGTACTCGAACTTTATAATCAACTAATTTGATTTCTGAAATTTCAGGATAAAATCTTAACAATGCTTTTCTGAGTGCTTTATCCAAAGCATTTACCGGCCCATCTCCGTTTGATGCGGTGTGTTCAATTTCATTATTAACTTCAACTTTTAAGACTGCTTCTGAATATGAATGCCCTACATTATCATAAAACACATTTACTTTTGAATCAATTAAATTAAAGAATGGTGAAAATTCATTTGTTTCCGATCGAAGTAGTAATTCAAATGATGCTTCTGCACCATCAAATTGGTAGCCGAAATGTTCAAGCAATTTAATATCATTTACAACTTTCTTACTTAATTCTTTATCATCAGATAAATCAATCCCAACTTCTTTAGCTTTATACTTTACATTACTTTGGCCGGATAAATCTGAAACCAGTACTCTCTGTTTATTACCAACTATTTCAGGTTCAATATGTTCATACATTTTACTTTCTTTCATTACAGCGCTAACATGAAC
>CAYXKL010000215.1:0-1890 GCA_964464825.1 uncultured Melioribacter sp.
CATATTCATCATCTTCCATTCCAACTGAAAAGCTGATGAATGCAAAAATTACAATCAGAAGTACATGAATAATAAAAGAAGCTATGTATGATATTGTACGGGGATTTTTGTTAAACATCAGTAACTTGTCTTTTCTGTTTCAATTGTAAATTTGTCTATCCCTATTCCTTTTGCCCGGTCAATAACTTTTATAACTAAATCTATTTTAACCGATTTATCTGCACGTATTATTAAATTATTTTCAGAAGTAGATTTTTTTAATCCCTCTAAATTTCCGGCAAGTTTATCGATGCTAATCTCTTTCGAACCGAGATAAATTCTATTTTGTTCAGTTAATGTAACAACCATTTTTGCCGGTGATACTTGCTCATTATTCTGAGCACCGGGCAGTTTAACTTTGACACCGGTTTGTATTACAAATTGCGATGTTAACAAGAAAAAAATTAGAAGTAGCATCACTATATCCGTCATAGAGGAATATGCAAAAATGCTCAGTGGTTTATTTGTAGTTTCAAATTTCATATGATTACCTAAATGTTAAATTCTTCATCTTCATCATCACTATGCGGTAAAGATTTAGTAGTATCATCAAGAAGATCAATAATATCATTTGAAATCAATTCCATATCAACAACGATTTTATTAATCTGGCTTACGAAGTAATTGTAAAAAGCTAAAGCTGGAATACCAACGATCAATCCGAATGCAGTTGTTATTAAAGCTTCCCAAATACCTCCGGCAAGATCAGAAGGATTTGCAGAACCTTGAAGTTCTTGAATTTTCATAAATGCGGTTATCATACCAGTTACAGTTCCTAAAAATCCAAGGAGCGGTGCAATACCTGAAATTGTAGCTAGTATAGGAAGACCTTTCTCCATTTTACTGATTTCTTGTCTGCCGGCACTTTCAATAGCTTCAGTAACTCTTTTATGACCAAATCTAAATTTCTTCAAACCTTTTTTTACAATGTTTGCTACCGGTGTTCTTTCTTGCATACAAAAACTTATTGCACCATCCATATCTTTCTTCTTTACTAGTCCGCGAACTTTAATTAAGAATGCCGGAATGTTTACTTTGGCTTTTTTGAGCACAATAAATTTCTCAACAACTATAGCTACTGCAATAATAGAACAGAGTAGAATAGGATACATTATCCAACCGCCTTTAAGAAAAATGGAAAGTAGATCCATAATTAATCCTTATTATATTTCAAAAATTATTTTTATTTAAGAATTGTTCAGCTTCTTCATTCGATTGAAAATTACCGATGCGTACACGATACCAGATACCACCTTTTTGTGGAAGGTTTGCTTCTACAAGAAAAGCATTAAATCCCTGGCTTCTTAATCTCTTAACTTCATCTTCAGCTTTTCCTCTATTTCTCCAAGAAGAAACTTGAACATTAAATCCGGTGCCATCAAAATAAATTGTTCGTCCAACGCGTGTATCTGTCTGTAAAGTTTTATACAAATCATTATTCTGATTTGTCTTTGGAGGTGCAGTAACATTTGGTGTTGTGCGAGTAGGTTCATTTATTGATGTAGAATTTTGTGTTAAATCTACACCATCCTTATCATTTATTGGAAGTGTTGCTACTCTAGGAAAATCACTTACTTCTTCATCAAAAATTTGTGATGTATCTATCGGCTGCTCTTGATCCTGGAAATTACCAATTGAATCGGTAGTACTACTCACCGGTTTAATCTGATCATTATTCGTATTCTTACCTGAAATGAGAAGATAAATTATAATAGAACTAATAATAACAAAACCTGAAAAAAGTAAAAGGAATGATTTGCCAAAATGTTTATCACTCTCTTTATGATATTCTTCGTAAGATGAATCGTTAGTTGATCGATAATTTGTAAAATATTGCTGTTGATTTATGGT
>CAYXKL010000216.1:0-1884 GCA_964464825.1 uncultured Melioribacter sp.
TTTTGTTTATCTGAAGCGGTACAGAACAGATTTTATTGATAATGCATTTGTAGAATATAATTTTAATGTGAGCGGCACTCTAAAATATGAATTGGATATTTATTTCTCGGCAAGTGTAACGGCAGAAATGGTGAAGACTGATAATTATTTATACTACGAAGATAAAACAACACAAGGATTTTTTGATATTGAAAGTGCCAATGATATTGATAAAATGAAATTAGGATGTAATTTATTTTTCAATGGTGGTGATTATGGTTATTTTATAGGCAGCGGGTCCATTCAATCGATTGAATTTTCCAATGGGAATTTCGTACCATACTCCCCAAAATATTCAACAAGTTTAACATATGGTTATGAATTTGATTTTGGAATAAATTTAAGTGCTAGTTATAAATATTCTAGTGGTACTTTTGGTGATTCAACTAATAAAATAGAATTGAATTCTTATCATAATCTCGAAGCTTCTATTGGCTATAATATTTTCAAGGGATTTTCTGTAAATGCCGTCTTTCAAAACATACTTAATAGGAGTAATTTTACATTTAATAATTATGAAGAAAAGCCGTTTGATATAATATTGGGTTTTGAGTATCGATGGTAATAATTTCAATAACAGAAAAAATGAAATGACAATTACCGATCTTCAAAAAAAAATAGCCGATGTTCTTGGTGTTTCATCTACTGAAAAAGAATTAGCTTTCGAAATTCTGATTTCGAAAGTTGCAGTATTATTGACTGACAACTTGACTTTAAGAGTACCTAAAATTGGCTTCTTCCAGTTAAGAGAAGACAATAATGAAAATATACTAATCTTTTCGCCACTGCCGGAAGATTTCAATAGAGAATCCAAAACACTTTATCTTACAATAGAACTACCCAAAACATTTCAACCTAAACTTGAAAATGATACCGGTGCATTTAGTATTGGTGTCGGTAAACCGTTGTTACCTTTGTCTGAAGAAGTAAATAAAAATATTGAACTCGAAACGTCTTATGCTATACTAAGGAAATCTATCGAGGAAAGAGTAAATGAAATAATCTCCGATTCTGAACATATTCCGAATTTTAATATTTGGGAGGATTATTATACAACTTTAAACAAAGAACGTGCAGAAGAAAAAGATGAAATTCAATTGTCGGATTTAACTGAAGATATTGAATTCAAAGAGGATATGATTGCCGAAGAAATCACAAATGATTTATTAAACGAATCAGTTGAAGAGAGTATTGAGACAACTACAGTGAATACTGATATTCCAACCGAAGAGATTTCGCCAACGACATTACTTGAAGATTATATTCCACCGCATGATGAATCCGAAATAACTGATAATGTTAAGTTGGATGAATCTTTAGTTCAAGAAAGTGAGAAACAGATTGATATTGAAAATAATTATGAACAGTCCGAACCTGAAATTTCAATACAACAAAAATTAGTAACTGATGATGTATTATATAAAATCACAAAAGAATTTAAACCTGAAGATGAAGAAGTTGAATTGCCGGAAATTATTGATGAAGAAATTGATGAACCCGATGTTGATATTCTCGGATTAAAAAAACAGTCCGATGAGAATATTGATTGGAATTGGGGTGATGAACTAAAAGAAGAAATTGAATTAATAAGAACTAAATCGGGAAAATCACAATTTGATTTTGTTGATCCCGATGATGAAACTGATACAGAACCACCGACAAAAGAACTATTCAAATCTACAAAACCGCTTCCTACAGATTATTTTACAAAACTTGAAACAACAATTAAAAAAGAAATTGAAGAAACTGAAAAAGATATTCAATATCTAGAATATTCAGGGAGACCTCCCAAATATGAATTTGTTGAAGACGTACCCATTCCTGATTATCAGCCAACCATAAATC
>CAYXKL010000217.1:0-1838 GCA_964464825.1 uncultured Melioribacter sp.
TCTATGTGATCGGGATGGCTTTTATGTAGCGATTAATGAGATCGAAGCTATTCCATTTGATCTAATTTTAAATACGGCTGGTGTTTGGAAAGATCGTCGGCTACAAAATTATAAAACATGGGAAAGATATTATGCTTCACCCGAGGAAGCCATTTCTAGTAATAGTTTTGAGCCACTATATGTTTTATCAGATATGAATCTAAAAAAAATTCATCCCTCTTTTATGTTTGTATGTGATTGGATGAATAAACAAAACATTGATTTTGCTAAAAATCAGTTGAGAACGATCAAAAAAAATGAATTTATTAAATTGTTACAAGAACGCCCTTATGAAATAAGCTTTTTTGGATCCATTAACAATATCAAAAGATATGAAGTGATAAAAAAATTGAAAACACGCTTTGACTCACGTTTTCATGCCCAAGTTACTTTAGAGCGAAGTTACATGAATGGAAAAGGGCATCCTCTGTGTCCAGAGAATAAAAATGATCAAGAAAAATGGGATTATCTCGAAAGTGAATTGAGGGGAATGGGGATTCTTTATGAGTCAGATAAACCTATAGAAATCTCTGACTATGTGAAATGGCATAAAAAATCTAAAATTGCACTTTCAATTCCTGGGCATGACCCGCTTTCGGCAAGAATATTTCATGGTTTTATGTATGGTGCTATGGTCTTAATCGAAAGCATGAATCATTATGAAACAACCTATCCATTTAATGATGGAAAAAACGTTGTGTCCTACGAATACGGCGATTGGAGCGCGTTAAATGACATTGTTGATAAATTGTTATTGGCAGATTCTGATATTGCCAATATAGCTTACGAAGGACAAAAAACTTTTTTACAATGGATTACAAACCCAGATCAATATTTATGTGATTGCCTTATCAATCCAATATTAAGAATAAACTAAACCGAATTGCAACCTAGATGTTACACAAAGCATAAGAATTTGTAACATATTACAGAAATCCTCTATACATGAAAAGTATGAATCAGAAATTAATGTTTTCAGTATTTGTTTTGATCTTATTTACTTCAATTAATTCTGGCTACGCGCAGGAAACAAATCAAGTTACTCAAGGTAACCAAACTAAAGCTTCAAAACAGAAAGAACTCGAAGATATCAGGCAGCAATTAAAGCCACTTCGAACACTTGCATACAAAGAGCCTGATGTGATCGAGGCTAGGAAAATAATTGATGAGGCATTTCGCAAATATTATAAAGTTCTCAGAGAAAGAATGAAAGCAATGGATTCCACAAAGTCAGAGCTTATTGATAAGGAAGAAAAGCTGGGCAAAGAGCTGAATAATGGAAAAAGTGCAGGAAGCCGTGCTGAGGACTATGCTAACTAGCCTAAAAGCAATTATTGGATAATTGCTTTTCAAATAAAATAAATTCGATATATTAATCTAATCTGGATGACCTATTCACATCTAGATTTCATTTTACAAGACAAAGTTCAATCACTTTGCGACCCCTTAGTATAAGGGGCTTAGCGGGGCCATTTACTAAGTTAAATTGTATCATTAAAATTTGTTATTAATATTATCACATGAGTAATTTAAAAATTAGGGTTCATCATGGCTACCGCAATGAGGTTGGAGGGCCTTTTGTAAAGCTTGAAAGAATGAGTCGTAGGTTTCCAAATCATGATTCTAATTTTAATTTAGTTTACGGCGTTTCTGGATGCGATCTTCCTGATAAAATAATTGATAGGGCTATCAAGAAAAGAATTCCCATTGTTTGTCACTTGAATAGTTGTTGGCATCCAGCATGGGCTTCGGATTGGAGAGAAAAAAATAAGAGTTTAAGAAAGCTGCATGAAGCTGCA
>CAYXKL010000218.1:0-1816 GCA_964464825.1 uncultured Melioribacter sp.
TACTTGAACCATCTGGATATGGTAAGTTAAACTCGAATTCAATAGCCGATTTTAATTCATTTACATTAACGATAGGATCTTTTGCTATAATCGATATAGAATCAGAAATATGTTTCACTACCACAGATTTAAATCCATTCTTAAACAATTCGATAGCTTCATCAATTGAATGATACTTCTGCACTTTTGGTTTATCGTTAAATCCACCTAGCATAATCCCCTCTTCATAATGAAGTCTAAACTTCAAACTTCTTGCTGCGTTCTCCGATAAATATTCTCTTTCTGGATTTTCCCAATCTTTTGTTTTAATACTCATGGTCCATCCGAAAACCATTGTATAAGGATTACAAAGTGCAGACATTATTTGAATGATCTTTTTTCTTTCATCATAAAATGGTACACTATTCAGTACACTTGAAATAAATATCGAATCCCATTGAAAATTATTCGCAACTTTTTCCAAAAATTTATTTGTTATATCTCTACTTTCTTCTATATCGATTTCATTAGTACCAGTTTTTATTTTATAAGGTTCAAATGGAGTTACATCAATGCCAGCATCTCGAAGTAGTTTTGTGTCAGTAAGATGGCCAGCTCCAAAATCAACTACCTTTGAACCATAGAACATTTTCCATTTTCTTAAATTATCACCGGTAAGTTCAAACTGTTTTGTAGTTACATTTCCAAATAATGCTACATAAAAACCTTTACCAATTCCCGGACGGTTTGATACAGCTCGCCGGAACGAATTATATCTTAATACATCTCTATATTTATTATGTAAATCGAAATCCATCGTGATTTTATTTAATAATAAACTTGCTAACTCTGCTTTATCAAAAGGAATTTCTAGACAATAAATTTGATCATATCCTTTCTCCGCTAATAAATGAAGTCTACCTATGCCGTTAATTATTTCATAATTTGGTTTCATTAAAATTGGCATTATAATTCCTTCAGCATGTAATGTTCTAGCAATATTACGTGCATAAGGATTATATCTTCCCTGGTTTGCTTCAAGAATTATTTTTATGTCATATAATTTTGTTTGTAGACATGGAAAGAATTCGTGATCATGAAGATTTACATCTTGAATAGAATTAATTTTATCAGTAAATGAAGTATTGCTCAGTTCGTTGGTGACCTTTTTAGTATCATCTGCCATTCTGAAATCATTTGTCCCTCTGTTAAAAGCAATATTAACCGCTTTACGTTTAGGAAGATCTAAGTTTTTTACTCTTACAACCGGTACTCTAACAACATTCATTCTTTGAGCAACAAAATGTCTTTGATGACCGCTTAATATTTCACCATTATTATCTGCATAGATCGGTAATAGAAATCCAAATTTCCTAAGTGATAATTCAATTAAGTCTAATCTTTCTGGATCAGCTTCACGCGGATTATAAGTTGATGGACGGACTACATTAATATTACAAATTTCAACATTCAAGTTTTAATCTCCGCTTTACTTCTTCCAGTACATCTTGATCGGCAAATCCAGTTTCCATTTTTAATTTCTCTATCCATTCTAGGTAAATATCTCTAGGAACTTTGAATGTATATTCCCCTATTGTCACATTAAGACTTGCTTTTGGTAATTGATCTGGAGAAGTTAAATTCAAACTGATTTCATGTTCAATTGGTTTTACTTCAAGTTGATCAATCCTAAGACTATTCAGTAAATCTGGTATTTCAATTTTCACATCACTAATTATCAACTGAAGACCGGGAGTAAACTCACCTTGTATATTTGGATTGTTGGCTGTTATGTTGGCGAGTTTTTCTTTCTCGATTGGCCAGTCAACAAATCTTA
>CAYXKL010000219.1:0-1758 GCA_964464825.1 uncultured Melioribacter sp.
AGCTGAGCTCGGAGCGGTTGGAGGATAGAATTAAGAAAATGAAGCTGCAGTTGGTGAAGTGAGTGATAACTGTAGTTTTTGCTTAGTCAAGGGATCGCACTATCTACATAAACTGTACCGGAAAATCTGTTATTCTCATGATAGTAGATAATTTTTCCTCTCTTCGCATTTCCATTTTTATCTTTTGTGATAACTTCATAACCAGGTTCTCCATCATTCAAGGCTTTTCTCTCAATATTTAATTTTTCTTGAAAAAGGTAGGCAAGAAGAAAAGTATAGCAAAACCTTTCAGTCCATTGATCGAAAGTCATTTCCTTAAGCTCCCAGCTTTTGCCTTTATAATTCTTTAAAATTAGTTTAGGGTCGTTAATATCAAAAACGTATTCAGAATGTGCAAAAGCGTTTCTTAAAGAAGGATGAAAACCTTGAGTTATTATTTCATGAATAAGTAATCTATGGTTTTTAAATACGTCTCTTATCTCTTCACGGATAAATTTATGCTTAGTGTAATCTGGAACTTCAACATTCCAATCATAATCTTTTGAATCACATAAGTCTGCTAGTTTTTTTAGTTGTTTGAGATATGGTTTCGCTTCCCACATATGGGTATAGATCATCAACTCGATGGAAATTGTCGTTTTTGAATCGACCGTATTTTCAGCGAAAAAAGAATATCCAGCATTTATATATTCCATTAATAACTGAATTCTTGCTTCATCATTGATATGGTCTATTTTATAATCTATGATATAAGGATTGGTATCAGTCCCTTCTAAGTTACTTGCATAATGTGAGTTTGCTAAGAAGTGGATGTAGTCATTTTTATTTTTTTCATTTTTCTTTGCAAGCTCGAAAGCCTCATTTACAGCGTTTTGAACTAATATTCGGATTTTTCCAAATTCTTTTCTTCTTATCATTTTTTAGGCTGTTTTTAACCTGATCATACGTATTATTCATGTTGCATATATCATTTAAAAAACTCACTTCATTCCATTCAAAATGTCGGAAACTGGCATATTTAGAATGTTTTTGAAATCCTCTATATTAGGATAGGAGTTATAGATTTGCCTCAGGGCTTTTTGTAAAATGTGCTAGACCAAATAGAATAACCCACAACTAATATTCCTTCATCACCATAACCTGCATACCCATAATAACCCCTAAATTTCAAGTAAAAATCTGTACCCTTTATATGATAAAGATCATTTTTATAATCGGTAATTTCAATTTCATAAGTTCCTTGTTTCATCTCAGTAGTTACAAACACAAAATCTATCTCTTCTCCTTCTTCATTTAGTGTTCCTGATTCAACATCAACTTTTTCATAAAATTCTTCAATACCATAGTCGTCCCAATCTTTATATGATTGAGCATTCATTATTGATACTTGTACTATTCCAAGAGTTAATAAGATTAATATCTTTTTCATGATGGCTTTTTATAAAGTCCTAAATTAATGGTAATTCTCTATCTTCCCGTACTTGTTTTTGATATTCCAATGCATCGCCATAATTGTTCATATCGCAGCCTGCTTCGATGATGCGCAGGGCTTCGGCAGCTTCATCTTCTTCAATCTCTTTTATTTCCTCTTTGCGGGTATAACGTATGCGCAGCCGTTCGAGCAGCGGTAGCAGTAGTTGCAAATCGGCAGGATTTTGTATTTCTAATACCAGTTTGGTCATAGTATGATAATTTTATTGCAATTTAGTATTTTTTTTCAAAAATCCAGAAGTTTTAGTTCTATATTATACGCTTCTG
>CAYXKL010000220.1:0-1708 GCA_964464825.1 uncultured Melioribacter sp.
AATTGATTTATCAAGGTATTTACTGATTTTGTCGTCAAGATTGAGTTTACCTTCTGCTCGCAGTTTCAGAATTATTGCAGTCGTAAATAATTTGGTTGTGCTTGCAATGAAATAGGGTTGATCTATTGACAAATTGCCTGATGCTCCGAACCAGATGAAGTCATCTCTCTTTATTGCAAAAGAAGACCCGAATACTTTTTTGTTATCTACGGTTTTATCTAAAACTTTTTGTAAGTCTTTTTTCAATTGATTGGGTTGTGTCATAGCATTCAAGAATATAAAAGATAGAATAGCCAATATCAGCAATCTTTTCATTGCAATTTTTTAATACCAATTGAAACCAACTATAAACATATTTGATACGCCTTCTCTGTAACCGTTATTAGGCAGATTGGATTTCCCAACAAATATTCGATACTGTAAGTCTATGGCGAATCTCCCTTTTCGCCATACTTCATAACCTGTTGAAAAGGTTAATGCGGGAGCACCGATATAAAAACCTGCTTTTTGAGGGTCTCTTACGGTATAAAATGCTGGTGCATCAAAGGTCAAGCCGATACCGCCTAACATCCACCATTTTTCCATAAGCCAATATTGACCGCCTATTAAAATACCTTCAAATCCCCTGTCTTTGCCATGATACTTATAAATTGCCCCAGGAAATAATGCCAACAAGGCAACTCTTTGGTTAATCATATACCCAATTTTTATGTTTGGAAGTGTAGCAGAAAATGCAGTTTGGATAGTGTCGTTGGTATTCAGGCTTAATGCTCCTCCTCCAATTCCTATACCAAACACAAAACCTTTTCTTTCTATCTGGTTTTTATCAAGTGTTGTTTGAGCAAATACTATATTTGAAAAAACAGCCAATACTAAGAACAGAATAACTCGCATAAATAGAATTTTAAAGATGAATTACCACCACAAAGTTTCATCCTAAGAGCGAGTTTTCTTTTACCATAGGGTAAAAAATCATCTTATTTGCCTTCTTATTCTGCTTAAACTTTGTGGAGTTATTCCAAGGTAAGACGCAATATGATTTTGTGCGATGCGGTTTTGAATATTCGGGAACTGCTTTAATAATATTTGGTAACGTTCCTTAGCTGATTTGGTGAGTAAGTCAATTTGTTGCTGTTGTTTGCCAATGTATGACATTTCGGCAGCAACTAATCGTAATATTTTTCCAACAGGTTGTTGAGTAATTAAATCATAATTCTGGGTTGTCATTCTTAGCATTTGAGAATTCTCTAAAGCCATTACTTGCAAGGGTGTGGCTTGTTTGGTAAGTAATGACATATAATCAGAACAAAAATGACCATCAAAAGCGAAATCCAGACATACAAAATTGTTTTCTTTCCAAAGGAAAATACCCACACTCCCTTTAATAATGTAATAGAAGTAACGTTCTTTGGAATTTTGATGTTTAATAATTTCATCTTTCTTAAATGAAACCACATCGCAATTGGCAGCAAAATCTTCCCAAGCTTCAATTGGTGCTTCAAAGAATGTATCAAAAGAAGATTTTAGTAGGGAAGCATATTGTTTCGTTTCAATCATTAAGCTTTATAATACTTGTGATTTTGTTCGTCTTGTAGTTGTTTTTGGTATTGGTAGTAATTAATCTATGTTGTCGCAATATTGCGTCAATTTTATTAATAGTTTTGATGGCATTGACCTTATTGATAATCAATTATAAATTACATTATCT
>CAYXKL010000221.1:0-1681 GCA_964464825.1 uncultured Melioribacter sp.
ACATATTTGCGGATATATCGTTTTTCTATCCGTGAAAATACTTTTATAAAAAGACATCGGAAATAGTTAAAACCAGGAATTCTTCTATTTAATTCGCTAAAGGTAAACAGCACGTTATGATCGATGGTTTCGTAGAAAACATGGGTGTTTCTGTCAGCATATTTTGCCAAAGGCAACAAGGCCAGATCATAGATAATTACTAATGGATATTCATTTGTTTTCTTTTTATACCGGTGAATTAGCCGCCAGTTAAATACTGTGAATGTAAAAAAATAGAGAAGTCCTCGTAACTTTTTTCTTTCCGGATAAATAATGTCGGTATCCCAGCCGTTGGATTTGAGAATTTCGGCTTCGGCTATAATCCGTGGATGCGGTGGCTGCATATGGTATTGTGTGAATATGCCGATTTTTTTTATCATCTGTAATAAATTTAACCGCAAAATTGTTAAATTAAATTTTAACCCATTTTTCAGGCACAATATCTGAAGTGTTATAATTAGGAATATTATTCCAGCGCCTGGGAGCAATAACGATTTTTTGGGGATTGGTATTTAACCATGCCCCCCACCAGCTAAAACTGCTGTTTGCAATAATCTGGTGCTTGCAATAGCTAATTAACCTTAAATCTTCAGCATTTCTAATGTTCTGATTGATATCAGCAAAACGGACAGGATATTTTATTCTGAAATTATCTTTGCACCAGCTTATATCATCTGAAAAAACATAAAAAACAGGGTGGGTAATGCGTGATACAATAAATTCAATAGCCCTGTTATAATAGTCCATAGTACATACATTAAAGTTTTTTGCATTTTCAGGCACGTTGATATAATCCCCTCTCCGGATATGAATAGCGATTGATTCTGTAGATGTTATTTTATTTATGAACTCTTTATTCATAGCATCAGGCGGATTTTTAAATGTAAATTCCCGGCGAATGGTTTCTGCATGCTGGATAAAATACTTCTCACACTGAAAATAGCCAATCATATAGATATTGTTAGGGGCATGTGTGATCTCCGGATCAAAATAATTAAAACGCTGAGCCAATATTCTACCGTGCAGCAGTTTGCCGGGCTTATCTGTTTCGGGATTAAAGGTAAAATAATTATGTTTGATTCTTTTTTCAAGTAAATTATTAATCCGGTATGAAATGTGGCTGCCGAAGATTCTTTTAATAATTAATCTGTTTAATCCTTCTATCGGATATAGTTTTATTAGGTCCCTGGCACTAGCGATGGGTGCTTGTATGTTGAATAGGTCTAATTCAAAATGACGGTTCTTTTCCTGACCAAAGGCATGAGTGTCGAGTTTAATAATACAATTATGTATCAAGGAAAGATTGCGGGCTGCAGCATATTGAAATAGCTGGTTGCCTAAACCACTGGTTAGTTTTATAATAATCATTTTATTGATTCAATTTTTAGTGATCGCCGGTTTTTATTGTAAATATTTATTTAACCGGTGCATTGTAACTGCGAATGCTCAATATTCTTAATAATAATTTTTTTGTTTTTTTATTCCCAGTACAATTATACTAAATTTTTTTTATTCACGATGGTTTTATATTTTTGTTGTCGCTTGCAGATACTAATATTGAAATATGCAAGCTTTGCTAAAAATGAAAGCCCTTGTTTTGATTAAATGAATTTATGTTTTTTTTATGGAGATCATTTCGTCC
>CAYXKL010000222.1:0-1600 GCA_964464825.1 uncultured Melioribacter sp.
TGATTGTCATAAGCAGAAGTGCTGCTTCACCCAAATATTTTTTTGTTGGTTTAATATTATAAGTCATTAGAAGAAAAGTATCCGAAACTTTTGAGCATATTAGGATTGCTGCGCCATTTTTCTCTTACTTTAACAAACAGTTCTAAAAATATTTCTCTACCTAAAAACTTTTCGATAGCAAAACGTGCATTTTTACCCAATTTTTTTATAGCAGCACCTTTGTTTCCTATTATAATCGGTTTTTGTGATTCTCTTTCAACTACTATAGCTGCACGAATATAATTTTTACCATTTTCCCTTTCTACAAACTCTTCAATCAATACTTCTGTACTATAAGGTATTTCTTCTTTGTACATTTCAAAAATTTTTTCACGGATCATTTCGGAAACAAAGAATCTTTCGTCTGCATCACTTAAATCATCATCCGGAAAATATTTTGGATGCTCAGGAAGATGTTTTAATATTTCATCAATTACAGAATCTAGATTATATTTTTTTACTGCAGATATTGGTATAACATTTTCAAATAAATTTCCCTTGTTTAATTCACCAATTAATTTTTTAATAATAACTTCTGATGATAAATCAACTTTATTAAGAAGTAATATTTTCTTTAACTTTTTATCATTAATAATTTTCTTAACATTTTCATCGCTTAATATTTTTGCACCATCCTGATCATTTTCCATATCAATTAATAAAAGTACAATATCGGCATCTTTAACAGAATCATTAATAAAACCGAGCATTTTTTCTTGAAGCAGATATTCCGGATTCAAAATTCCGGGTGTATCAATAAAAATTATCTGATATTCATCTTCAGTTAGAATTCCAATAATACGTTTACGTGTAGTCTGAGGCTTGTTCGTAATAATAGAAAGCTTTTCACCAACCAGAGAGTTCATTAGTGTAGATTTACCGGCATTTGGCTTTCCAATTATTGCAACGTATCCAGATTTCAATCCGTTATTCTTTTTTTTAGTTATTGGTTCGGAAAATTATCTAAAGGACTACTGAAAGACAAACTATCAAATATTTAAGGCAAAAAATTACAATGTTCTTGTTGAAATATTATGAAGTTTGTTTTTAAAGTTTTTATGGGATTCGAACATAAAATATCCGCTTAAAAGAAGAATAACTGTTAAGACCATACCGAGCATTATAACATTATTATTCGAAAATAAACTTTTCCAATTAGGTAAATTATCTTTTATGAAATATGTGGCTTTATCCAATATGTTTACTTTTTCCGGAGTGTCGGTATTTACATCTGTTATTTTGTAAGCATAAACAATAACTGAAGTTATTGCTATCGAAAAAAATCCAAGTACTGAAATAAAATAATAATTTATACTTTTTACATTCGATTTTGATCTGCTTATAATCAGTTTCATAACTCTTTCAGTAAAACCGGCTGGTGCCGGGGTTACTTCTAAAAAATGCAAGGATTCATCAACGGATTTTAGAGCTTTCAGATGCTTCAGTGCTTCTTCATCTTCATTAATTAAATTGTTTACTTCTTTTATCTTTGATGTATCAAGCAGATTATCAATATAATCGTTCAGCAATTCATTATTTACTTTTTTCATAACAGTTCCTC
>CAYXKL010000223.1:0-1599 GCA_964464825.1 uncultured Melioribacter sp.
ATATATTCCCAATCTGTCGCACAGTCATTCAAAGTACGGCTTATCCCTGATTGCTCTACCGCTGCTATTGATGGAAAAGAGTTTATTTCTTTAGTAAAGCTATCAGAATGGAAAGTATCAAAATGTCGAATAGCTCTTTGATATACAGACGCAGTACTCTCAATTAACATCGCTAACTCAGCATCAACATTATTTAATTCTATTTCGCTATATAATTTATATAAATCACTAAATTTCTTTTTTGTATCAGGAAGACCACTCATTCGTCTATCAATACTTTGCATTTTTTTCCAAGCCCTAAAAGTTGATTCTAAAATATCTTGATATTGATAATCATGAATTAGTGGATAATCATCCTCATCATTTCGGAGATTTTTTTTAAATATTTCTTCGTTTTTGTCGTTATCTTCTATAGGTTCACCACTAGAATTTACACCTAATTTATTCAGTATCAATGCAGAAATAACAACGGTTGCTATACCAATAATTATAGCAATGAAAGGATTGGAGTTACTACTTGCCATGCTGAATAGATTTAGTTCATTGATTTTGAAACTACTATGTTGCTTGCCTGCCAATTAATTCATAGTAATCTTTGGGTGTAAATGACACCAACATATCTCTTTTTAAACGATGAAGTCTTTTAACAAGGTTCAAATTATTCTCTACAATATTCATAATTGCAGTTAAAGTTAAAATTTCTATTTGAATTTCAGTTGTTGCTTTATACATTTCAAGGTCTGGTAAAATTGTTTTATATTCTTCTACCTTTTGTTCCAAATCTTCAATTTTCTGGTCAAAAATATCCCATCTTTTTCTCATGTTGTTTAAAATTTCCTTGTAAGCCTCAACATCTTTCATGGTAGAAATCCTTACCTCGTCTGAAACATTTGAATATTTGTCAATTAGTTCTTGCTGAATTTTACTTTCTATACTTTGAATGTCTAAAAGAAGTTGATTCTTTATTTTTCCTATTTCCGCTTTTCCCTTTAAGCTAAAGTTTTTTACAAAAGAAGTAACGAAATTTAAAAGCTCATAAACTAATATCGCATTTTGCAATCTTAAATTTATAGCTTGATTGGTCGTTTTATTTGGATTGTCAATCTCTTGTTTGACTTTGTCATTCGCTCTTGTGAATAAATCAATTACTGTATTAAGTGTTTGAAAAGAAAGGCTAATTGTCTTTTGGCAATCATAAATAATGGTTACTTTATTTCTTTCATGAGAAAGCAAATCCATATTTTTAATATCATTGTCCAATTTTTTATATTGCTCTTCTTCAATTTTGTCGGCAATTCCTGCAATGATGAACTTTAAATTATTTTTATAATTGGCAACAAATTTTTTTACTTCATCTGGCATTTTATCATGCAATAAAATATTTTCACTCAAAATAGCACTTGATGGCAAATGTAATTTAGCTTGATATTGCATGCCAGTTTTAATATAGTTCATAATTTCAGATAAAAGCAATTTTACACCTTCTGAAATTATTCTTTCAATGATAATTGCTCCAAATTCGCTCATTTTTTAATACTTTATTAATTTTAAACAGGAGTTACGCACTAAATAAAGCAAAAAAAAGTAATAACTTTACAG
>CAYXKL010000224.1:0-1563 GCA_964464825.1 uncultured Melioribacter sp.
AATTCCCCAAGCAGAAAGCATACCCCAAAATCCAAAACCATTATGGAATTCATTCCCACCGATTAAGTAATGAGAAAATTCATGTATTGAATTTCTAAATGGGTCTTCTGTTAAATAATTCCTTACACTTACACCCGAACCAAAGGGAATTGAACTGTAGCCGCCGTAATTCGTTTTAACTTTTCGCAAGCCGCCGTCTACGTTGATGTCTCCTACATAACCCAAGTCTCCAAAATTACTGGTAAAATTAAAGTTAACCAGTTTCGTACTTTGTTGATCTTCTGGATAATCCTTTTCAATATTTCTCCAGACAAAAATAATCATGTCAATATAAGTATCGGCTGTATTATTATGATTATAATTGCTGATAAAATCCCAGTTGTCGAATTCTGCAAAATCCCATGTTGCATCAAGTTGTTGGATTATTTCTTTTTGAATATTACCTCTTCGATTAATGGTGTAATTAGTCATATACCAATCTCTTGTATGAGGTGCAACTGCATGAACTTCTTTTCCTATAAAATGAAGTTTATTACCAGACATTTCATTAAAGTAGTGTGTAAGCGATCCTTGTGTTGGGCTTGAAGATCACGTCTGGTCAACCCAGTTGCTCATATTCTGAGGATCACTTCCTTTTACCCATCTTGAATTGTATATATCATAGTTGTCATCTGGAAATTCCGCGAAGATAATTAACGCATTTATTGTTCCTTCCGAAGGTAGCCATCTGCCTCTGGATTCTGCTGCAACTTCTTGAATTGAAGCCGTGATACAGTTGTATTCTTGTGCAAAAAGTTGAATTGAAATAAGTAAATAAAATATGGCAAAATATTTTTGTTTTCAGTTAACTTTTAGTGCTTTGATTTGAATATATACATCCCCTGTTTTAGTGTTTACATAAATATATCCATACGGTGCGTTATTAAAGCCTGGGTTACCGTAGATTGGAATTAAATCACCGCTTTCATTTAAATAGTAATAGCCTATTAGTATTCCAACTGCCCAATCAAACTCACGGTAGCCACCATCAAGTGTAAAATAAATATTTGTTGTTTTTTCAGGTGTAAAGTGTGTGGTAAGTTTAATTGTATCAAGATATGATACCTTACCTTCCCAAAGTGTATCCCCTGACATGGCCGTAAAACTTTGTCTGCCAGGGTCCGGGTAAAATGAAAAACGGATGTAATTCACCATCGTATCACTAGTTTCAGAAGATGAAGGTAATCTATTATCTTCACCGGTAACAATGAATTGAAATTGAAAACTTCCTGTCTTGCCAACTGCGGGAAGGCTGTCAATTTTTACAGACATTTCAACCCACCTGGGCGGATTTGGTTCTCCACCTTTATCTGTAGATACCGGCTCTGAACAGGACAAGCAGATCAGACCAATATAAACAGAAAACAAAAAAGCAATTATTTTTTTCATAATTACCACCTTGTAAATTTTAAGTTTGACAATAAAAATAAGAAAAGGATTTTATCATATTTCACCTCCATTTTAGTAAGTATAACTATTAATTAACCAGCGAGAAGATATCTTGTCTTGGAATGATATCTACCG
>CAYXKL010000225.1:0-1546 GCA_964464825.1 uncultured Melioribacter sp.
CTGCAGAACGATTGAAGCGGAAATATAAGGCATAATTCCTAAAGCAAAAATTGCAGCATTACGGAAAGCGCCTCCAACAAAAAGATCGTACAATCCGAACAAATTATCAGATGTACTATTGGACATTGCAGAATTCAAAAGGAATGAATCGATACCGGGCAATGTTATATGAGAACCTATACGAACTATAATCAACAGAGCTAATGTGTAAAGTATTCTCTGTCTAAGTTCATGAATCTTAAAAATATTTCGGAATGTTTCTTGAAAAGTTGCCATTAAAATTTAATCTCTTTAATAGTTCCGCCGAGTGATTCAATTTTTTCTTTAGCAGATGCACTGAATGCATGAGCTTCAACATTTAATTTTGCTTTTAACTCACCGTTGCCAAGAATTTTAAATGGAACGGAAGATTTTGAAACGGTACGGTGTTTCAATAATGTTTCAAAATTTATAACACCATCTGTTACTTTTTTATCATCAACTAATTTTTGAAGTTTATCAACATTAACAACTTGATAATATATTTTGAACGGACTTTTAAAACCTCTTTTCGGTACGCGTCTTTGTAAAGGCATTTGACCGCCCTCGAACCATGCTCTAAATTTTGCACCTGAACGTGAACGCTGACCATTTGATCCTTTTGTTGCAGTACCGCCATGACCCGATCCTTCACCGCGACCAATTCTTTTATTCTTTCTGTTTGAACCTTTAGCCGGTTTTAAATTACTTAGTATATCCATTTAAACACCTTATTCTTCTATTTCTTCAACTTTTACGAGATGAGTTACTTTTCTAACCATCCCTCTAATTTGTGGAGTATCATTATGCACTACAAAATAATTTGGTCTACCCAAACCAAGTGCCTTGATCGTCAACTTCTGTCTTTCCGGTCTATCTATAACACTACCGGTTTGTGTAATTTTTAATTTCTTAGCCATTTAGTCCTCTTATGACAAATTGAAAAGCTCTGAGACTTTCATACCGCGTTTAGCAGCCATCGTTCTTGCATCAATTAAATTAAGTAAAGCATTCAATGTTGCTTTTACTTGATTATGCGGATTGGATGATCCCAGTGATTTTGTTAATATGTCTTGCACACCGGCAGCTTCTAGAACTGCACGAACACCACCTCCGGCAATAAGTCCGGTACCGGGTGTAGCTGGTTTTAACAAAACTTGTCCAGCGCCAAATTTACCAATTATTGAGTGCGGAATTGTGCCTTTAGATATAGTTACTCTGAAAACATTTTTCTTTGCATCATCAATTCCTTTTGAGATAGCGTCTGTAACTTCATTTGCTTTTCCTAATCCTACACCAACATGACCATTGCCATCACCAACAACAACAATAGCGTTAAAGCTGAATCTTCTTCCTCCTTTAACAACTTTGGCAACTCTATTAATGTGAACAATTTTTTCTTTTAAGTTTTCGAGTCCCGAAACTTTTTTGTTGTTGAAATTAAATGTTAACTCCTTATATCAACCATTGACTATTTTTTATTTTTTTGGCTGCCGGGGGAGGATTAGAACCTACACATACGGCTCCA
>CAYXKL010000226.1:0-1543 GCA_964464825.1 uncultured Melioribacter sp.
GTGCAAATGTTAAAGTGGGTGATGGATATCCGGGTTGGCAGCCAAATCTTGATTCGCAATTACTGAAGATTTCTAAAAAAGCATTTAAAGAACTTTTTGGACACGAACCTCAATTGAAAGCTGTTCATGCTGGTTTGGAGTGCGGCATCCTTGGTGATAAATATCCGGGTTTAGAAATTATTTCTTTTGGTCCTACTATTGAGGGTGCTCATTCACCGGATGAAAGAGTAAATATTCATGATGTCGAAAAATTTTATCGGCTCTTAAAAGCTATCATAATTGAAATATCAAAAACTAACTAACGAAACCCCCTATTAAGGGGATTTTTAATTTACAGCAAATAGGATTTCTTATCTCGTTCATTAATAATTGGACATAGATTATGAAAAAGGAATTAAAACTTTATAATGTACCCAAAATTGATTCAGTTCAAGAAATGATTCTTCTTTCTTCAAAACGGTTTGGAACTAAATTAGCTTTGGAAGATCTTAATGAAACACCTATCAATCGTTTAACATACCGGGAGTTGTTACAAAATATTCTAAAATTTGGTTCTGCATTAACTCAACTCGGCATCAAAGAGAGAACACATATTGCTGTTATAGGAGAGAACCGTGTACAATGGGCTATTAGTTTTTTAACCGGTATGTGTTTTAATTATGTCATAGTTCCAATTGATAAGAATCTTACAACCAACGAGATTATGAATATTCTTCATGAATCAGATTCAGAAGCAATAATTTTCTCTGGGAATTACGCAAGTGTTATGGCTGAAGGTAAAAATTCATTAAAAAAATTAAAACATTACATCTGTATGGATGCTACAAGCGAAGAGAAAGATTTTTTAAGTATGAATGATTTAATAAACAATTCAAAAGAAATTAGTATAGATGAACTACCCAAAATTGATCAAAATGAAATCGCAGAAATTATTTTTACATCAGGTTCATTAGGACGTGCTAAAGGTGTAATGCTTTCACAAAGAAATTTGGCATCAAATCTTGTTGATATGGTAAGTATGATATTTATTAATGACAAAGACCGTTTCCTTTCAGTACTGCCGATGCACCACACTTATGAGTGTACTTGCGGAATGTTATGCCCACTTTATTCAGGTGCATCAATTCACTATGCAAGATCACTTAAGACTGTTGTGGATGATATTCAAAAAGTAAAAGCAACAATATTACTTGGCGTTCCGCTTTTATATGATAAAATGTTCAAAAGAATAATCAAAGGGATAAAAGAAGATAAAGTTAAATCACTAATAGTTCCTCCGCTAATTAAATTTACAAATCTATTCTCGTTAATCGGATTCAAAGAATTTAAAAAGAAAGTATTTCATGAACTTCATGAAAAATTTGGTGGTTCTGTAAGAATATTTATCGCCGGTGGCGCAGCACCAGATCCATTGGTTGCAAAAGGGTTACGTGAATTCGGATTTAATTTTATTCAAGGATACGGTTTAACAGAAACATCACCAATTCTAACATTGAATCGGCTTGATGCATTCAAAGATAATGCTGCTGGGTTACCACTACCT
>CAYXKL010000227.1:0-1522 GCA_964464825.1 uncultured Melioribacter sp.
TGTAGACTCTATGTTTGGAGTATCAGGTATTAGCACAAAAAATCCACCACCAGAAGCATAAATCACATTACAAGATGATAATTCAAAGCTATCGTCTTTAAATAATTGTTGTAAGCATTCTTCCAATAAACTATCTGCTAATAATTGCACATAAAATGAACGCCCTTTGAGTAATTTTGCCGCATTTTTAGAAACAATTTCATAGAGATAAGCTTGGATACCAGAGATAGTCCCACCCGCCAAACGCAATTTTTTTGACTCATTTTTTCCAAAATCCAAGCATCGGGCAATGCCAACTGTTGTTTTGATGAAATCAAACAGGGCCAAATCTTCATAATCTTTAGAAACTGCAAGCGTGGAGGTATAAACTTCGAGAAGCGTGAGCAGTTCCGTTTCTGATTTCTCCAGTTGTAGTTTGTCTTTTAATTGCTCTATCTGTTCAATCAACTTTTCATGGGCAGGTTCCGTTTCCACAGGCATCATCTTCCCTTTCTCCAGCGTAAGCAATTCAGTTGGGATATATTTATTAGTAATGACTCCTTTTAATGTAGCTAAAACCGGCTTGAGCGCTATAGGCTGATAAGGTAATATTTGTGAAAGCTGAAATGAATTATCTGATAAAGCCCATTGAGCTGCTTTTTGTAGTAAAATCTTTGTAGATTCTTCGATTGCAGTCGAAAAAAATAATGAATTACATAAAGAAGATAAAAGATCCTTCACTTGATTAATGAGTTTAACGTTAATTAAATTCTTCTTTTAGGGTCAGCCTTATCCCAATATTCTTTCTTTTGAAGAGTATGATCATGTTCATAAACTGGATACCAATGCAAACACCAACCATTTTTGAAATTATTTTCCCATTCCTCTTTCAATGAAGATGGAGCTTTGCTGAGGTCAGGAAGTTCGTTTAAATAAAAAGTAACAGCGTAAAACTTATACCATTCATCCCATTTAGTATTATATTTAAGTTTGGCTTTTTCGATTTTGAAATAGGGATCAAATTTCAAAATTGGCGTAAAACTCATTTGTGCTCCAATCTGCTGCCCCCAATTCCGAATATCGGATTCCCCTACTAATAAAGCTTCTTCACAAATCATTATAATTTTCCCGTTAAAATCATACTGAACTGTCAGTCGTTTACTAAGACTATCTTCCCATTCTCGGCTCAGTTGAATAAGCCATACCAATAAAGCAATAAACAAAGTAATAATACCAATAATAGGATCAAGCCAATCAATTTTCTGATGAAAACTATCTCTACTGATGCTAATAAGATAAAAACTTATAGCTAATAATAAAGCACATAAAATTTGGATGGGATGCTGCTTAACTGCAAATGCAATCTTTTGAGCCAATTTACCTTTCATTCGGTCAAAAATTTTGTAAAAATTACTAAGGTTATAAAAAATCAAGAGAAAAGTAAGACAAGCTGCTATAAGGGTTATGTTAAGTAGGATTTAATATTTTCATAAGGGCTTTAGTTTTTCAGGTGTAATAATATTTCGAAACCGGATGGTAAGAT